>DATNIW010000112.1:0-5847 GCA_035604215.1 Fibrobacteria bacterium | reverse complement strand
GTCGGACTTCACCGTCAGGAGTTCCTGCAAGGTGTAGGCCGCGCCGTAGGCTTCCAGCGCCCAGACTTCCATTTCGCCGAAGCGCTGGCCGCCGAACTGGCTCTTGCCTCCCAGCGGCTGCTGGGTGACCAGGGAGTAGGGACCGATCGAACGGGCGTGGATCTTGTCGTCCACCAGGTGCCCGAGCTTCAGCATGTACATGTAGCCCACGGTGGTGGCGTTCTCCAGCTGCTCGCCGGTGCGCCCGTCGAAGAGCTTGACCTTGCCCGTCTTGGGCAGGTGCGCCTTCTCCAGCTCGGTTTCGATGTCCTCGAACGTCGCGCCGTCGAACACGGGAGTGGCCACCTGGTAGCCCAGGCTCTTGGCCGCCCATCCCAGCGACACTTCCAGGATCTGTCCCACGTTCATGCGCGAGGGCACGCCCAAGGGGTTCAGGAGGATCTGGACCGGGGTGCCGCCCTCGATGAACGGCATGTCCTCGACCGGAACGGTCTTGGAGATGACGCCCTTGTTTCCGTGGCGGCCCGCCATCTTGTCGCCCACCTGCAGGCGGCGCTTCTTGGCGATGTAGACCTTCACCAGCTGGAGGACGCCCGGCTTCAGCTCGTCTCCGCGGACGATCTTGTCGATCTCCTTGTCGAGCCGGTCTTCGTGCTGGCGGATCATCTCCTGCGCGGTCTGGGTGATCTTCTCCACCCGGGCGTTGACCACCTCGTCCTCGCTGAAGCGGGAGGAGGCGGCCACGTCGTCGAAGGAGGTGCGGGCCACCAGCTGGCGCGTCCACTTCTTTCCGGCGGCCACCAGGACCTCGGAGGTCGCGGCGTCCTTGACCTCGCCCGAAACCTGGCCTTCCAGCAGTTCGGCGAGCTTCTTGTCGCGCGCCTCGCGGATCTCCTGGATCTTGAGTCCGATCTCGGACTTGATCTTCTCGATCCGGTCCTTGTCGGCCTTCTTGGACTTCTTGTCCTTCTCCTTGCGGGAGAAGACGCGGGTCTCGATGACGATGCCCTTCATGCCCGGAGGCGCCTTCAGGGAGCTGTCGCGCACGTCCAGGGCCTTCTCGCCGAAGATGGCGCGCAGGAGGCGTTCCTCGGGGGAAAGTTCGGTCTCGCCCTTGGGGGTCACCTTGCCCACCAGGATGTCGCCGGAATTGACCTCGGCGCCGACGCGGATCACGCCCATCTCGTCGAGGTTGCCGATGGCGTCCTCGCCGACGTTGGGGATTTCGCGCGTCAGCTCCTCGGGTCCGCGCTTGGTGTCGCGGACCTCCATCTCGTACTCCTCGATGTGGATGCTGGTGAAGGTGTCCTTCACGAGCAGCTCTTCGGAGATGATGATGGCGTCCTCGAAGTTGTAGCCGTTCCAGGGAAGGAACGAGACGAGGATGTTCTTGCCCAGGGCCAGTTCGCCGTGGTCGGTGGAGGCGCCGTCCGCGAGCGGGGTCCCCTTCACCACCTTCTGGCCCAGCGAGACGATGGGCTTCTGGTTGATCACCGTGTCCTGGTTGGAGCGGCGCATCTTGCGCATGTCGTAGACGTCGAATTCCGGCATGTCCAGGAAGTCGTCGTCGCGCAACGGACCCTTGTCGCGGCGCACCACGACGCGGGTGGCGTCCACCCGATCCACCACGCCGGGATTCTTGGCGAGGATCATGGATCCGGAGTCCAGCGCCGAACGGGCTTCCAGGCCGGTCCCGACGACCGGAGCCTCGGAGCGCAGCAGCGGCACGGCCTGCCGCTGCATGTTGGAGCCCATGAGAGCGCGGTTCGCGTCGTCGTGCTCCAGGAACGGGATGAGCCCGGCCGCCACCGAAACCAGCTGGCGGGGGGAAACGTCCACGTAGTGGATGTCCTCGCGGCGCACCAGCGGGAATTCTCCCTGTTGGCGGGCGATCACGGTGTCGTCGCGGAAGTGGCCGTCCTCGGTGACCGGCGTGTTGGCCGGCGCGATGATGAAGTTGTCTTCCTTGTCGGCCGTGAGGTAGTCGATCTGCTTGGTCACCTTGCCGGCCACCACCTTGCGGTAGGGCGTCTCGATGAAGCCGTACTCGTTGACCCTGGCATAGGTGCTCATCGAGGAGATCAGTCCGATGTTCGGACCTTCGGGCGTCTCGATGGGGCAAAGGCGCCCGTAGTGGGTGTGGTGCACGTCGCGCACTTCGAAGCCGGCGCGCTCGCGGGTCAGTCCGCCCGGTCCGAGGGCCGAGAGGCGTCGCTTGTGGGTCAGTTCCGCCAGCGGGTTCGTCTGGTCCATGAACTGCGAAAGCTGGGAGGACCCGAAGAAGGTGGCGATGACCGCGTTGATGGTGCGGGCGTTCACCAGATCCTGCGGCGTCATCTCCTCGGTGTCGCGCAAGCTGAGGCGCTCGCGGATGGTGCGGCTCATGCGCGTGAAGGCCACCGTGAACTGGTTGGCCAGAAGCTCGCCGACCGACCTCGCCCGGCGGTTGCCCAGGTGGTCGATGTCGTCGATGTAGGGAACCGATTCCTTGCCGTCCTTGTCACGGATCTTCCCGTTGAAGAGCCCCGAGAGGTAGCGCATGATGGCCAGGAAGTCTTCCTTGGTCATGGTGCGCGTCTTCATCGCGACGTCCAGGTTCAGACGGCTGTTCATGCGGTAGCGTCCGACCTCTCCCAGGTCGTAGCGCTTCTCGTCGAAGAACATGCGCAGGATCAGCTGGCGGGCCGTGTCGGTGTTGGGCGGGTCGCCCGGCCGGATGACGCCGTAGATCTTCTGGAGGGCGTCCTCCTCGCCGGTGGTGGGATCCACGTCCAGGGTGTTGTGGAGGACCGGATCGGACTCGATGTCCAGGTCGACGACCTTCACCTGCTTGATCCCGGCCTTCGCGATGCTCGCGATCATGTCCGAGTCCAGGAGCGAATTCGCCTCCACCAGGACCTCGCCGTCGGAGGTGATCGCGTCCGCGGCCAGCACCTTGCCGGCGAGTTCGTCGGACAGGTCCACCTTGGCGATGGGGTAGAACAGGGCGAGGATCTCCTCGTTCGTCTGCCAACCGATGGCGCGCAGCAGGATGGACGCGGGCAGCTTGCGGCGACGGTCGATGTTGATGTACATCGCGTCGTTGACGTCGAGCAGGAACTCCACCCAGGATCCCCGGTAGGGGATGATGCGCGCCTTCAGCAGGCGCTTTCCGTTGGGATGGAAGTCCTCGTCGAAGGACACGCCGGGGCTGCGGTGCAGCTGGCTCACCACGACGCGCTCGGCTCCGTTGATGATGAACGTGCCGTTTTCCGTCAACAACGGGATGTCGCCGAAGTAGACGTCGTTGGTGATCTTCTCCTGGAACTGCTTCTCGTCGCCCTCGGTCTTGTAGACGTTGAGCGAGAGCGTGGCGCGAAGCGGCGCGGCGTAGGTCATGCCGCGCTCCTGGCACTCCGGGATGGAGTACTTGGGCACTCCGAGGGAGTAGCCGTCGTAGCCCAGCTCGTAGTTCCCCTTCACGTCGGAGATGGGGAAGGTCTCGCGGAAGACCGCTTCGAGACCCTCGTCCGCCCGTTCCCGGGGCAGGGTCCCGATCTGCAAGAACCTGTTGAAGGATTCCACCTGGACCTCCAAGAGGAAGGGGATCTCCATCGAATACTTGCTTTTCGCGAAGTTTCTGCGTTCCGTCATCGACCGCCTCGCCTCGTGGGAGTCAAACAATGCCGCAAAGCCGACCGCGTCCGCGGCCGGCATCGCCAAAAAACGAAAGGCCTTGTACGTCGCCCGCGCGACGGGCCAAGGCTTTGGATGTGTGCTTGGAGAAAGGCACCCTTACTTCAGGGCGACCTTGGCTCCGGCTTCTTCCAGCTTCTTCTTGAAGGTCTCGGCGTCGGCCTTGGCCACGGCCTCCTTCACGGTCTTGGGCGCGCCGTCGACGAGGTCCTTGGCCTCCTTCAGGCCCAGGCCGGTGATCTCGCGGACCACCTTGATGACGCCGATCTTGTTGGCGCCGGCTTCGGAAAGGACGACGTCGAATTCCGTCTTCTCTTCCTCGGCGGGAGCGGCGGCTGCGGCGGGAGCGGCGGCCACGGCGACACCGGCGGCTGCGGCTTCCAGGCCGTGGACTTCCTTGAGGTACTCGGACAGGGCGCGGGCTTGCGCCAGCGACAGGGCGACGATCTTGTCGCCCAGGGCGACGATTTCAGCGGCGTAGGACTTGGTCTCGGACATGGTGGATTCCCCTGTGGATGGATGGATGGTGAAAGTTCAGGCGGCTTCTTCGAGGCGCTTGACCAGGGCCTCGACTTGGCTCGCGATTCGGGAACCGGGTCCCTTGATGAGGCCGACGAGCGTCGCGCCGGGAGAGAGGAACAGCGAGACCACCTGGCCCTGCAATTCGCGCTTTCCGGGGAGTTTGGCGACATCGGCGATCGCTCCGGCCTGGAAGACGTCGCCGTCGATCCAGGAGATCTTGGAACCCAGGAGGCCCGCGTGGGCTTTCTGGTATTCCACGATCGCGCGCGCGGGTGCCACGGGATCTTCGGCGCTGCCCACCAGGATGGCGGAGGGCCGCTTCAGGATGCCGTCGAGCGCGGTGATGCCGGCCTTGTGCAACGAACGCCGGATCAGGGTGTTCTTGGCCACCCGGTAGAAGATCCCCTGCTTGTGCAGCGTCTTGCGGAGATCCACGTCTTCCAGGACCTTGATGCGGCCGAAGTCGACGAGGTAGACGGATCCCGCTCCCGCGAGGGCCTGGTCGATCTCTTCCGTGGTCTTTTTCTTGGTGTCGAGGCTGATCACGTTGGGGGCCCCTTCAGACGCGCGCCACGGAGAGTTCCACCGGAAGACCGGGGCTCATCGTGGAGGAAATGGTGATGCTCTTGACGTAGGTGCCCTTGGAGGTCTGTGGCTTGGCCTTCACCACCGAGCGGATGAGCGCCATGATGTTCTCCTCCAGGGCGTCGGCCGTGAAGGAGATCTTGCCCACCAGCGCCTGGACGTTCGCGCCCTTGTCCACGCGGTAGGTGATCTTGCCCGCCTTGAGCTCGGCGAGGATCTCCTTGACGTTGACGCCCACCGTGCCGGTCTTGGGCGAAGGCATGAGCCCGCGCGGACCCAGGAGGCGGGCGAGCTTCCCGACCACGGTCATGGTGTCCGGAGTGGCCACCACGACGTCGAAGTCCATCCATCCGCCCTGGATCTTCTCCACGAGCTCGTCGGCACCGACGTGGTCGGCTCCGGCGGCCAGGGCTTCCTGGGCCTTTTCGCCCTTGGCGAAAACGAGAACCTTCACCGTCTTGCCTGTTCCCTTGGGCAGAACGACCGTTCCACGGACCATCTGGTCGGAGTGCTTGGGATCGACCCCAAGATTCATCGCGACTTCGATGGTCTCGTCGAACTTGGCCACGCGGTTCTCCTTCAGAAACTTGACGGCTTCCGGAAGAGTCCACTCGGTGCGAACGGCTGCCTTGTCGGCTGCCTCCCGATACTTCTTGCCATGCTTCATCGACGATTCCTCATTGGTTATCCTTCGACCGTGAGTCCCATGCTCACGGCCGTCCCCCGAACCTGGGACGCCGCCGACTCGATGGTCAGGGAGTTGAGGTCGGGCAGCTTGATCTTGGCGATCTCCAGCACCTGGGCCTGGGTCACCTTGCCCACCTTCTTGCGGTTGGGCTCGCCGGAGCCGCTCTCGATCCCGGCGGCCTTCTTGAGAAGGACCGGGACCGGAGGGGTCTTGGTGATGAACGTGAAGGAGCGGTCCGCGTACACGGTGATCACCACGGGGATGATCATGCCCTTCTGGTCCTGCGTGCGAGCGTTGAACTGCTTGCAGAACTCCATGATGTTGACGCCCTTCTGTCCGAGGGCGGGGCCCACGGGAGGCGAAGGATTCGCCGCACC
>DATNIW010000111.1:0-19319 GCA_035604215.1 Fibrobacteria bacterium | reverse complement strand
AGGTCGAAGGCCCAGGAATCGGAACCCCGCCCGTAGCTGTAGTCCAGTCGCACGGTGAGCAGACTGATGTGCATGCGCAGCCCGGTGCCGTAGCCGAGAGCCGCCTTGTCGAGGTCCAACAGGTCGGCGCTCTCCCCCTTGTTCCAGATTCGGGCCCAGTCCAGGAAACCCACGGCCTGCATGTTCCAGGGGAGATCCATCCGCAGCTCGCCAGAGGCCCGCACGTAGCGCGGCTGGAGCCCGAAGCCAGCGGGCGGAACAGCCCGCAGATCGTCGAAGCCGTAGGAGCGAACGGTGCGCGAGCCGCCGAGCCAGAAGATCTTGGAACCGTCGAAGGTGGTCGGATTCAGGAATTCCCCGCCGTCCAGGGCCGCTGCCGAATAGAACCTCCAGAACAGGGGCTGGTAGTACCGGCTCTGCGCCTGCAGCCAGACGAAGGAGGTGTCGCTGGGGAACAGCCGTCCGCCCCAGCCCACATCGCCGCGCACCATCCAACCCCTGGTGGGATCGAAGGGTTCGTTGCGGAAATCCACCATCTCGCCGAGATCCGTCGTGTATTCGTAGGCCACCTGGTAGCCGCCGCCGTCCTGAGGGTTCATGTACTTTGTGTCGCGTTGGCCGCCCAATTTGAAACTTACGGTGGACCAGTCGGCGGTTTGGTAGCTGAAGGTTCCGTCGGTGGATATGTCGAATTCCCGATAGAAGGAGCTGTCCCCCAATCCGGCTTCCTGCTGCTGCACGGCGCCGCCAACGTCCAGGGCCACCGGAGTCCCGAAGAGGAGCGGAATTCCGTTGTCCAAGCGCAGGGTCTGCATGCCCTGCGCCATCGAGGTCTGAAGGGAGGGATTGTTGAATGTGCCTCCGAGGTTGCGGTGCTGGATCACGGCACCCACGCCCCAACCGAAAGTCGGTTCCCAGAACAACGAGAGGTCACCGCTTCCCGGGGTCCGTTCGGCGATGTCGACCACGACTACCGTCTTTGAGGAATCCGATTCCGACGGAACCCTGGTGACGCGCGCTTGGCTGAACAGGCGGGTCTGGGCGAGCTTCCGGTTGAACAGGGCGATGTCCTCGTTGCGGATGGTGTCGCCGCGGCCCACCTGCCACAATCCGAGGAAGCGGGAGGCTGGGGTGAGGTGTTGGATCGTGTCCCCCGCCATGGTGACGTGCTTCTCGCCGTGGAAAACGATCTTCATGCTGTCGAAGATCGCCACCCTCCCCAGCCGGACCTCCGTCTTGACGTCCACGAAATGCGAATCGGGACGGGTGTCCAGGGTGTACAGGACGGTGGCGTCCAGCCAACCCTTGTGGCGGTAGAACTGCTGCGTCTGCTGGAGCAGTGCGTTGATGCCGCTTTGCTGGAAGGGTTGCCCGGGTCGCGCGGGAAGGGAGTTGGGCAGGGGGATCGTGGAGTCCGGCTTGTCCGGGAACAACAGTTGGACCTGTCCGAACCGGTACTGCGGGCCTTCGTCGTAGTTCACCCGCACGTCCTGCCGGTCGGAAGCGGAGTCCGGCGGAGAAAGGACGATCTCGCAGGATGCTTCCGGACGCCCCTCGGCGCGTGCCGCCGAAACCACCGCATCCTGCGCTTCCTGCCTCCAGGCTTCGCGGTCGTCGCGGGATTTTCTGGCCAGATCGTCGGGGACGGCGATCAGGTCCTCGATGCGACCGGAACCCAGATGCCCGGCGTCCGGGATCGAGATTCCGGACCAGGCCCGGGTGGCGAAGATGGCCAGACAGATCGCGAGGAGGCGCATCACCAGAATCCCCAATGGTAGCGCAGCGATGGTTGCACCACGTACTCGGTCTGGTAGTTGTTGTCGAGAGCCTCGCCGAAGTCGAGCTGCAGGAAAACGCGGTGTTCCAGCCGGGCCCGGGTCGCCGTGTCCTCGATCCAGCCGAAGGGGATGTGGTACTTCAGGCTCAAACCGTAGTTGTCCGGAAGCTGGGGAATGGAGCCGATGGCTGTGGCCTGCGCGAAATTGTGCTGGTAGGTCCCGGCGGCGTCCAGATCCGGCATGATGTGGTAGAGCGCGATGAGTCCCAGCTGGTCTCGGGTGGTGCTGGTG
This sequence comes from Fibrobacteria bacterium, assembly GCA_035604215.1. Lineage (GTDB taxonomy): Bacteria > Fibrobacterota > Fibrobacteria > UBA5070 > UBA5070 > UBA5070. The sequence continues at coordinate 17,250 of DATNIW010000111.1, read as the reverse complement.
GGGTTGGGCAGGTCGGTGAGCGCGACGGAATCCGGCAACCAGACCAGTCCCTCGCGGGTACGGCGCAACCCGTTGGCCACGTATTCGTTGACCTGGTCCATTCCCCAATTCACGGCGACGTCCGTTCCCGCGGATACCAGGGTGTTCCCGAAATTGCCGCCGGCGGACTGGGGGTAGCAGCCCGTGGCCAACGCCACCGCCGCACCCACGGTCCCGTCGTCCCCCGGCTGGGTTGCGCAGTCGGACGTGATGGACCGCAGGCGGGGCTGGTCCAGGCTTCCCTGCGCAGACAGTCGCAGTTCGCAACTGTCCAACAGCGCCATCTCGGGGCTGGTGGGGGTGGATGTGCTGGTTTCCTGGCAGGTCTTGAGGATGTTGCGGAATCCGGCGAGTTGGAAACTCCCTTGGACCACGGGCTGGGTGTTCCAGTCCACGCGCATGGTGTCGATGTGGAAATCGCGCTTGAGGTATCCGAAATGTCCGCCTTCGGTGTCGGCGGACAGGAAGCCGTTCAGGAGGGGCGCGTCCATCGGACCGGCCACTTGGAGGTCGAATCCGAGGTGCGCCTGGCCCAGGTTGTCCGAAATCCGGATGGAGTCGCCTTCGGAGGCGACCCGGACGTCGAGCAGCGTGGGGATGGACGACGTACCCGCGGTGGAGGATCTGCGCTTGGGACCGAACAGCCGCCTCGCGGAGTTCCAAAGTTCCTTGGGATCGGCGAAATTGCGGGTGAAAAGCACCTTGTCGACGGTGATGTCGCCGGACAATTTTCGCCAGTCCTTTGCCTGTGCCAAGGCCAGGGACGCCGTGGGGACGCGGATATCCAGCCTTTCGGACCGGTTCCAAATCTGGTGCCACGAAGCTCCTTGCACCTTCAGCGTCATCCGCGAATCGGACGTGGCCGCGACCACCAGCGAGTCGAGTTCGATTCGTTTTCCCGACCCGAAATCGAAGTGGAGCGAACTGGCGTGGCCATCCAGGGAGAGTTCCCGCTTCACGAGATCGTAGCGCCCGTCGGCATACAGGGTGCCGCTTTCGGGACCTCCCAGTTCGGCGTCCAGCAGGCGGATGGCGGCTGGATCCGCCTGGGCGTGGAAACGCAGTCCCAACGGATTTCCCGTTAGGGCTTGGAGTTCACCTTCCTTGCCTTCGACCTGCGCCTTCCAGGCGAATCCCGCAGCACCAACCTCCCCTTGGAAATGGCCCTGGACAAGGAGATCCTTGAGACGGGCTTCGGTTCCCGGAATCGCCGAGGACCCGTCGACGACGACATCGGCAGCCAGATCCCGCCGATCCCGGAACACCGCATGTCCCTGCAGGCGCACCACATCCCCCCAGAAGGCCAGGAGATCGAACTCGGGACTCGCGTCCCAAAGGTGGGTGGCGGTGATCCGGAAGGGTGCGCGGGATCCGGCCAGGGGCCACCAGCCTCCCAGGTGCAAGGTGTCGCGCTCCCCCCAAAGCATGAGATCTGGTAGGGCCAGGTTTCCTTCGGGGCGGGAGACCGTGGGATTGTCCAGGTGCAGATCGGCGGAAACGCCTTCTCCGCGCCTCGAAAGGATGTGCCCGGAAAGGCGCCCGCCCAGATCGGGAATTCCGGGCAACAGGCCGTGCAGCCCGGTCAGGTCGAAGCTGTCCGTGGACATGCGGAGGGTGTCCAGCGTCCAACCGATCGAATTCCGGCCGAGTGTCAGTCCGCCGTCCAGTTGGGAATTTCCGACCGTCACCAGGACGCTACCGATTCGGAGGGAGGAATCGGCGATGGACATCGAGAGTTCGGCGTGGAGGGAATCCCGGAACGGCCTGCCTCGCGCGGTGGCGGTGATCAGGGAGATCGCGGAGATTCCCGGCACCGGCGGGTCGCGACGCAGTTCGGCATCGAGGCGCAAGGGGAAGGTGGGCAGTCCGGCCAGCCGCAGCGGAAGGTGCGCCGAGGGGAAGTTGCGGGCCCGGATGAGGACCGGACCGCCGATCCGGACGTCCAGATCCGCCCGCGCGGAGGTGTCCCCGAAGGGGGAGAGGTCGAAGTGGACGATGGAATCGGGGATGGAGATGTTTCCTTTGCCCGTCCAGAGATGCGTGGAATCCCTCGCCTCGATCCCGGAAAATGTCAGGCGCGGTCCCGGCAAGGCGATCCTGACATGGGTGGACAGGCTGTCCAGATGGACCATGCGGATTCCGGGATTTCGGGCCACCACGTCGAAGAGCGCAGTGCCGGCGGAATCCTCCCCGTGCGCGTGCCCTCCTCCGTCCACGCGCAGGGAATCGGCCCAGGCCATCGCCCAGGGTTCGCCCGCGGCGATGTCCCCGTCCAGGATCCAATGCAGTCCCCTCCAGACCACCTGTCCCCGCACGGCGCTTCCCGCGGTCGTGACCAGCTCCACCCTGGCGCCCGTCCGGTCGAGCGAGAGGACCTTCAGGTCCGAATCGAACGGATGGTCGAATCCGTTGATCAGCATTCCCAGGCCCCGGACAGACGCGGTTCCGGTCGCCTCGGTGGCTTCGATGCCCTTCGAACGCGGGGGCATCCCCTCCAGCCGGAGGTCGATGTTGGGCGACTTCGAACCGGGCAGGTTCCCGAGGACGCGAAGCCTGGACTTGCGACCGTCCAGGTCGGCTTCGATGTCCCACACCAGGGGCGCCACGACCGCGATGCTGTCGGTGGAGAACCCGAGCTTCGCACGCAGGTTGGGCCCGGAAGGGTCCGTCCAGGCGGCAAGGTCCAGGTCGATCCCGTGCAGCGCCGGAGCCTTCGCCAGAGCGGGAAGGACCTCGCTCCAACCCCGCGATTCCTCGATCCGTCCACGGATCCCGATCCGGCCCGTTCGCAGGTCCCGGCGCGAAAGCGACGCGTCTCCCGACAAGGTGTCCGAGGCGCAGCAGCCGGAAGCCACCACGGTTCGCAGGCGCAGGCGCAGGGTGTCGGGCTCCGTCCACTGGGCGACCACCGAGGCATGGACGACGGCCGCGACCGATGGCGACTCGGCGGTCCGCACCTCCAAGGTCGCCCGGTTCGGAGTTTCGCTTTCCAGGTGGATGCCGCGGATGGAGAGAGCGGTCCGCCCCGTGTCCAGCGAACCGATCCGCACGAACAAGGAGTCCAGATCCGCGCGGACGGCCAGCGGCAGTCCCAGGTTGGGGAATGCCGGAGCCGAGGTGTCCCGCCTGGTGGGCAGCGGTAGGATGTCGAGCCTCTGGACGCGGACGGACACGGTCGCGGGCACCGGATAGGGCCCCTCGGTCCAGTCCAACCGGATCCTGACTCCACGCATCCGAAGCCGCACGGAAGGACCTCGGACCGAGAGGGAATCGAAACCCAGGATGGATCCCTTGCGACGGGCACCCCAGATCCTCCATGCCCAGGCGCCCACGACATGCTGGCCGGAAATCCATTGGCGCACGCCGGCGCGAAGCGCGCTCCAGCCCACCATGGCCGCCAGGAACACGGCCAGGGAGAGGCCCAGTCCAGACACCCAGCGGCGAAGCCTGGCGCGGCGCGGGGACTTGCGCGGGCCGGGAAGGGTCATGGCGACTCGCGGATGCGGTTGCGCCAATCCTCGAGGAGGCTCGAAAGCATGGTTTCCGGCGCGATGCGGGGAGCCCACCCCAGGGACTTGAGACGGGAATTGTCGCCTACGAGACGGGGACTCGATTGGGCGAACACCCTGGAGGGATCCCGCTCGATGCGCACGGGGATCGCGGCCAGCCCCACCAGCTGCTCGAGCCATTCCGAGACGGGGCGGCAGGTGCCGGAGCAGACGTTGTAGGTGGTGGTGGCCTCGCCGCGTTCCAGGAGGAGCGCGTAGGCGGAGACCACGTCCCGCACGTCGAGGAAGTCGCGTTGGGCGCCCAGATCGCCCACCCGGATCACGGGTTCCTGCAGACCCGCTTCGATCCTGGCGATCTGGGAGGCGAAAGCCGGAAGCGCGAAGTCGGTACCCTGGCCCGGACCGGTGTGGTTGAAGGAGCGGGCCACCACCACGGGAAAGTGCGATTCGTACACGGGAGCCAGCATCTCCGCCGCGGCCTTGGCGAGCGAATAGGCGTCGCTGGGCCGGACGGCGTGGGTCTCGGGGATGGGGGGCTCGTCGCGGCCGACGGTTCCGTAGACCGTGGCCGAACCGACCAGAAGCACCCTGGGCGCGATCCCGAGCACCCTGCAGGTCTCCAGGATCCTGTGGGTACCCAGGAAATTCACCATGTAGGTGGCCTCCGGGCTCGCGTTGGAGAGGTGCGGCGACGCCTTCGCGGCCAGGTGCACGATGCCCCGTGGACGGATCTTGTCCAGTGCCTGGAAGATGCTCGCCGGATCCTCCAGGTCCATCACGACTTCGGGCGCGCCGGGGACCTCGCTTTTCCGGCGGACCCCGGCCCATGCGGGGATCCCCCTGGCCGCCAGCTCGCGGAGTATCCAGCGGCCCGCGAAGCCGCTGGCCCCGGTGACGAGGACCGGGCTCAGTCCTTCCACCAGCGGACCAGGCTGGGGGCTTCGCGGCGGGCCCATTCCTTCATCTCGGCGACGGCGGCCACACCGCCTTCGGTGCGCGCGAGATCCACGAGGGGCAGGAACACCGGCGAATCGAAGAGGGTCGCCAGCGGGATGGGGCTCTTGCGGCAGAACACCCAGCGCACGATGGGCTCCAGCGCCTTCTGGGCCGATCGCGCGCCTTCGAGGTCGTTGGACAGGAACCGGCGGCGGATCTCCAGGTAGAGCCTGGCCGCCTCGGGGATGTTGCCGGAAGCGGTGACGATCCCCACGCCTCCGATCTCCAGCAGTTGCGCGAACCAGGAATCCTCTCCCGACACGACGGCGAAATCGGTCCCGGCCGTTTGTGACAAGATCCGCATGGTGTCTTCCCGGAACTTCCCCGGGTCTGCGAAGTTCACCGCCTGCTTGAGGCCGATGATGCCCGGATGGCGGGCCAGGCGCACGACGGTTTCCGGCTCGATGTAGTTGGCCGTGCGCGCCGGGACGTTGTAGAGGATCAGCGGTGCGCCGGTTTCCGAGGCGATGGTCTCGTAGTGCGCGGCGATCCCTTCCTGCGGGGGGTTGTTGTAGTAACCGGTCACGCAGAGGCAGGGCGTGCCCGGAGCGATCCTCTGGATCTCCAGGATCATGTCCACCGATTCGCGGGTGGAGTTGCTGCCCGCCCCCGCGAAGACCTTGGCGCGCCCCGCGACGCGCTGGATGGTGAACTCGACGAATTCGAGGTGCTGTTCCGTGGTCACCGTCGGGCTTTGTCCCGTGGTTCCGATGGGCACGACTCCGTCCACACCCGCGGCCAGGACCTCTTCGATGATTCCAGCGGCCTTCTCCAGGTCCAGGCTGTTGCGCAAGCCCTTGGGGCAATCGCGTAGCAACGGCGTGAACAGGGCGACATGCACGCCCGCGAGGTCGGCGGATCGGAACTCGGAACCCATGGACACCTCCAGAACACGGGGAATCTAGAATCTGTGGTGTATATTGCTCCATTCCATGATCCGACTGAAGACCGCCGAGGAAATCCGCTTGCTGCGGGCCTCCGGGCTGCTCGCCGCCCGTACCTTGCGCTACGCCGGAAGCCTCGTGGAGCCAGGGGTGTCCACGGTCGCGATCGACGACAAGGTCCGTGAATTCATCCTGGACCACGGAGCCTACCCGAGCCCCCTGAACTACCCAGGCCGACCCACCGACCCGCGCAAGCCGCACATCGATCCCTCCTGCTTCCCCGCGAGCATCTGCACCTCCGTCAACGAGGTGGTGACCCATGGCGTCCCATCCGACAGACAGATCCTGCGCGAAGGGGACATCGTCAACCTGGACATCACCGTCTGCATCCAAGGCTACCACGGAGACTGTTCCGCGACGTTTCCGGTGGGCAGGATCTCGGACGCCGCACGCCAGCTCGTGGATTCCACCCGGCGCTGCCTGGAGGCGGGCATCGAGGTGGCGCGCGACGGGGCCTTCCTGGGGGACATCGGGGCCGCCATCCAGGACATCGCCGAATCCGAGGGGTATTCGGTGGTCCGCGAGTATTGCGGACACGGCATCGGGCGGAAATTCCACGAAGAGCCCCAGGTCCTCCACTACCGCGACCGCCCGGGGCCTCGCCTGCGCAAGGGAATGGTCTTCACCGTGGAACCCATGATCAACGAGGGGGCTTGGAAGACCAGGCTCCTGGACGACGGATGGACCGCGGTCACCGCCGACGGTAAGCTGTCCGCCCAGTTCGAGCACACCATCGCCATCACCGACCGCGGGACCGAGATCCTCACGATCTGTCCCGACTGAGTCGACGGCCAAGGCGAGGAACCAACGCATGCTTCCCGAGCCTTCCCTCCCCGACGGCGCCTCGAGACCCGAGTGGGCCCCGGAAACGGCCGGTCCGGAGTTCGCCTCCTTCGTCTCACCTGGGGTCGCCTCCGCCGCCTCCATTTCGGTTCCGTTCTCTTCCACCAGTCCTCCGGGTCCCCGGGAGTTGGCGGAAGGCCTGCTCGCGGGCGATCGAAGCATGCTCGCCCGGGCCATCACCCTGGTGGAATCCAATGCGCCTCGCCACCGCATCCAGGCCGACGAACTCGTGCGATTGATCTACCCCAGCTCCGGAAAATCCATCCGCATCGGCATCTCCGGACCACCCGGCGTGGGGAAGTCCACCTTCATCGACGCCTGGGGATGCCGTCTCGTGGAACGTGGGCACAGGATCGCGGTGCTGGCCATCGATCCTTCCTCCTCCATCAATCGGGGCTCCATCCTGGGGGACAAGACCCGGATGGAGAATCTGGTGCGCCATCCCGAGGCCTTCATCCGACCAAGCCCCTCCAGCGGCGCCCTTGGCGGCGTGGCGCGGAAGACCCGCGAGACCATCTTCCTGGTGGAGGCCGCCGGTTTCGACGTGGTTGTGGTGGAAACCGTGGGGGTGGGGCAGAGCGAGACCACCGTGCGTTCCATGACGGACCTGTTCCTGCTTCTGCAGCTGGCCGGTTCCGGCGACGATCTCCAGGGCATGAAGAAGGGAATCATGGAGATCGCCGACCTGATCGCCGTCACCAAGGCGGATGGCGACAACCGCCAGCGGGCGGGGCTGGCCAGGGCGGTCCTGCACGGGGCCGTGATGGGGCTCCAACCCTTCACGAAGGGGTGGAAGCCTCCGGTCGTCACCTGCAGCGCCGTCACCGGCGACGGACTGGACGGAATCTGGCTCGAGATCGAATCCTTCCGGGCGCACTGCCTGGAGAAGGGAATCTTCGAGGGGCGGCGCCACGACCAGATCCAGGAATGGGTCTGGAGCATGGCCCAGGAGAGTCTGGCCGACTCCTTCAACCGTTCCGGCGCGGTGAAGGAAGCCTGGATCGCGGCGAAGGCCTTGTTGGAATCCGGGAGGGCCACGGCTCCGCAGGCGTTGCAATCGGTGCTTTCCGCTTTCCGCTACCCCGCTTGAACGCCCCGTTCGGGGACGGCCGACGGGTCGGACGCGGCGGACTGGTCGAGAAGGTCGCGGGGCAGTAGATTCATCGCCATGAAGAGATCGAGACTCCTTTTCATATTCGTGGTCGCGGTGGTCGGGCTTCTTTCCTGGCGTGCCGTGGCCGGTTCCAAGCAGATGCGCGCGGAGGTCCGGATGGGAGATGGCGGAAGCGAACTTCAGGACTTGACGGATTCCGGCGAATTGACCGCGCCCCGCGCGGAGAAGCCGGTGGTCAGGAGCGATTCCGACTGGATGGCCAACCTGAAGCCGGACCGGTACGCCGTGCTCCGGAAGGGCGAGACGGAGGCTCCCTTCTCCGGCAAGCTGCTCGTGGAGAACCGGAACGGCTGGTACGTGTGCGCCGCCTGCGGCTTGCCGCTGTTCAAGTCCGATTCCAAGTTCGATTCCCACTGCGGATGGCCGAGTTTCGACGCTCCGGCGGCGCTGGCGAACGTCCGCACCAGGCGCGACACGTCGCACGGCATGGTGCGCACCGAGATCTACTGCGCCCGGTGCGGAAGCCACCTGGGCCATGTCTTCGAAGACGGCCCGACGGCCACAGGCCTGCGCTACTGCGTGAATTCCCTCTCCCTGGACTTCAAGCCCATGCCCGCATCGCCCAAACCGAGCACCGACACCGCGATCTTTTCCGCCGGCTGCTTCTGGGGGGTCGAGAAGGTCTTCTACGAAACTCCGGGAGTGGTTTCCACGACGGTTGGATACACGGGAGGCCATACCCGCCATCCCACCTACCAGCAGGTCTGCTCGGGTACCACGGGGCACGCGGAAGCCGTGGAAGTGGTCTTCGATCCGGCGCGGATCTCCTATCGCAAGCTCGCGAAGCTGTTCTTCCTCTCCCACGACCCCACGACTCCCGATCGCCAGGGGCCGGACTACGGCCACCAGTACCGATCCGCCGTCTTCTACCGGACGCCCGAACAGGAGAAGGAAGCCGGGGAGGAGCGCGATTCCCTGGTGGCGGCCAGGACCTGGAGCGATCCGGTGGTGACCGAATTCACCAAGGCGTCCGATTTCTGGAAGGCCGAGGACTACCACCAGAAGTGGTTCCTCACGCATCCGGTGTTCTGCCACAGACCCGCCACCCTCTAGGGCGGATCGCGGGCCGCCCGGTCTATTTCCAGCTCGCCCAGTAGGTGTAGCGGACCGTGGCCTCTCCGCGCGCCGGCACGGGCACCTGGAACACGATGGTCGAGGCGTCCTTCTTCTGGTAGCCCTGCGAGGACTCCTTCACCTTCCAGGACGGCCAGGTCTGGTGCTCCACGACTTCCACCACCACAGGCTGGTCCTTGGCGTTGGTCAGGTCGACGGAGACGGTTTCCGTCTTCTCCGATCCAGAGGTGGCCGAGGATTCCACCACCCTCCTCCCGCGCAGCTCGAACGCCTGGCCCAGGGACAGGTGCAGGGTCGCGTCCCGGGGGGTGTGGTCGATCATGTCCTCTCCGACGAACTGGAGCTGACCCGAGGCGTCGGCCTTGTACACGCGGACCTTCCCCTTCGGAAGGGCGATGCCCAGCCGATTGGATTCCCTGTTCTCCACGTCCACGACGACGGCGAGCTTTCGGCCGTCCTTGGTGTCCGCGTCGCGGTTCCACCACCAGTACCTGGAGCCCAGCGACTCGTCGAACACGAACCGCTTGCGCACCGCGGACCCGCGCGCGGAAAGCAGGCCGATCTGCTTCTGCTCGTTGTCCAGCAATGTCGCCGGTCTGTCCAGGGAATAGAGGTGGTACTCCAGGAGACCCTGCTCGGAGAATGCCGGGGCGGCTTCGTCCATGGCCGCTCCGGATCCCCGCGCCAGGAAGGCCTTGGTCATCGCCTGGGGTCTGGGATTTTCCGGGATCAGGTTGACGTCCCCCGCCACCAGCTTCAGTTTCGCGTCGCGGAAGGTCGTGCCCGAGCGGTTCACGAGGGTGACCAGCCCGTCGAGATCCATGGACTGGTCCAGCGAATCGAGCACGGCGATGTAGTCGGCGCGCCAGGACATTCCGTGGCAGAGGTACCTGAGTTCCGCCGAGGCCCTCCCTCCTTCGGGACTTTCCACATCCAGCACCAGGGTGGGGTGCACCAGAAGCCCTTCGGGCAGGCTGGGCAGCACCACCCGGCCCGGCGGATCCAGCAGGATCTTCCCGCCCGACTCCAGGGAGGTGATGCGATCGCCCTCCAAGGACAGGATCCGCCCGGAGGTTTCGGTGGACACGGTCCTGCCGTCCTGGGCCTGGGTCTCGCGCACCAAGGTGACCTCGCGGCCCAGGTACTTCTGCAGCAGAACCTCCCGGGACACCAGGTCGTACCGGTAGTTCTGCTCCAGCATCCGGGCTCCCGGGCAGGAAAAGCTCGCGGAGCTCGGATCCAGGGTCTGGGCCACGCCTTCCCAGGGCAGGCTGGACCGACCCTTGGGGAGATCGATCCCGCGGCGATCCTTGACCAGCGCGAGGTCCGCGTTGTACACGGTGATCTCCAGGGCGGGCTCGGCGGCCGCGCAGAGGGAGATGGCCAAGGCGAGGATCTGGATGGAGCGCATGGGACCTCCCGGGAGCGTGGACGCGACGACGGTGAAGAATACTCTTCGCGGGATCGGACCCCCCGAATCCCCGGGAATGCCCGGTGCCGGGGTTCGCGGGGAACACGGGTCGATGCGGTTCCGTCCATCTAATTTCTTCTCCCACCAACTTCAGGGAAAGGACCCCCTCGTGCGTCTCCAAGCCACCTTCTCCTGCATCCTGCTCCTGGGAACCGTCGGATGGTCCGCGTCCGACACCGCCCGCCCCGTGCGCGGCAGCCTGCATCTGGGCGACGGGCCGGAACTGGCCAAGCCCCCCGCGGTCGCACAGGAACTGTCGGATGCCTTCGCCGCCGTCGTGCAGCAGGTGCAACCCGCGGTGGTGACGGTGTACACGACCAGGACCATCGATGTGCAGCCCCAGGGGATCCCCATTCCGTTCCTGTTCGGGTTCCCGCAGGAGCAGGAGGGACCACCACCGGAACAGAAGCGCAAGGAGATGGGCGGCGGTTCGGGATTCGTGATCGACTCCCGCGGGTACGTCCTGACCAACGCCCACGTGGTGAAGGACCAGGACGAGATCAAGGTCGAACTTCCGGACCGCACCCGCTTCGACGCCAAGGTGGTGGGCATCGACGAAAAGGCCGATGTGGCCGTGATCCGGATCGATCCGGGCAAGACCAAGCTCGCCGTGGCCGCCTTCGGGGATTCCGACAAGTTGCGGATCGGGGAATGGGTGCTGGCGTTGGGCAACCCGTACATGTTCCGCAACTCCGTGACCGCCGGGATCGTGTCGGCGTTGGGCCGAAACGAGATGGAAGGCGAGGGTTACTCCGACTACATCCAGACCGACGCCGCCGTGAACCCGGGCAATTCCGGCGGGCCCCTCGTGAACCTCAGGGGAGAGGTCGTCGGGATCAACTCCAGCATCTGGTCCCGCTCCGGGGGATACCAGGGGATTTCCTTCGCGATCCCCATCGACATGGCCAAGCGCATCGCGGAAGACCTCATCTACGACGGCGTGGTGACCCGCGGCTGGCTGGGGATGGTCATCGAGGACGTGGACCCGGAACTGGCGGACGCCCTCCGCATTCCGGGGCGCAACGGCGCCAAGGTGGTCCAGGTCGCTCCCGGTTCGCCCGCCATGACCGCCGGAGCCAAGGCGGGGGACATCGTGCTCGAACTGTCCGGCAAGCCCGTCACGGGTTCCGCGGACCTGCGGAATCGGGTGGCGGCGATGCGGCCCGGTACGAAGGTGGACCTGCATGTTCTCCGGGACGGCAAGGAGACCGATCTTTCCGTGACCTTGGGCAAGCTGGGCTCCACCACCGAGGATTCCTCCATGGCCGGTCTGGAAGGACCCGACGGCACCTATCTCGTGCCGCGCTTCGGGCTCAAGCTCGGCGTGCTCGGCGACAAGGAAAAGGCTGCAAACGGATTGCCGGCGTCCATCCGCGGAGTGCTGGTCGTGGACGTGGCGCAGGGATCGCCAGCCCAGGAAAAGGGGATACGGGCGGGAATGGCAATCCTCGAAATCGACACCGACCGCAACAGCATCATCGCCGCGTCTCCGTCGGTGCTGGCGAAGATTCTGGCGGGGATTCCTTCCGGGGGCACCGTGGCACTGAAGGTGGCCGACCACGACCAGATCCACCTGGTGGGCCTGCGCGCGGGAGAGGACAAGAGGTGAATCAGGTGGGGGTCGAGGTCCAGACCCTGCCGTAGTTGCTGGGCACCACGACCTGCTGCCAACTTCCCGGCGGCACCGCCGACAGGCCCGCCAGACCGTGGAGTTCCTCCCTGTAGTTTCCGCCCATGGCGAAGGGGATCCACACGGACTGGTCTGTCTGTCCGAAATTCACGGCCACGTAGCTTTCCACGTTCCCCAGGCTGCGGTGGAAGACCAGCACCCCCTTGGAGAGGTAGTTGGACCAGTCGTTGTGGAAGTAGTACTCGCCCTGCCGGAACTGGCTTCCCGACTTGCGCAGGTCCAGGAGGGAGCGGACCAGCCACAGGGTTCCCTTGCCGGGGTCGTCGTAGAAGTATTCCCAAGGGACGGGGCGGTAGAACCGGACGCGCCCGAGGCCGCTGTCCGGGAGCGAGTTGTTTTCGCACAATTCCTGTCCTTGCCACAGCAGGGGCACTCCGTCGGCGAGGAGGAGCGCGATGAGGTAGGGCTGGACCCGGAACCAGTTCCCGCGGTCTCCCGCAGCGAACAGGCCGTCCCCTTCCTGTCCGAACAGGTTCACGAACCGCGGGTGGTCGTGGTTTTCGGTGTACTGGAACGCCGTCTTGGGAAGGACATCTCCGTTGAAGGTCTCCACCCGGGGAAACCCGTCCAGTCCCAGCTTGAATCCCAGGTTTTGGATGGCGCCTCCCTGGGCATCTCCGGACTGGGTGGCCACCGCCACGGCCGCGTCGAAGGTGTGGTTCTGCCAGGTCGCGTCGCCGTAGGTCTGGGCCACCGCATTTTCCGGGAATTCCAGCTGCTCGGCGCATTGGATCAGCGAAGGACCGCCGCCAGGGGCGGAGAATCGCGTCCAGTTGCCGGCGGCGATGTTCGACTTCGCGGTCTGGTGGAGCTGGTAGACCAGTTCGTGGTAGCCGCGCATCAGGATCGGATCCCAATACTCCGGAACGCAGTCGTAACGGAATCCGTCCACGTGGTAGCAGTCCAACAGGTGGTTGCAGACCGTGTAGTAGAAGTCGACCACCAGAGGCAGGGAGAAGTCGGTGTGGCGACCGAACCCGAACTGCTCGCCGAACGTGCTTCCGTAGAACGGACTGTTCCCCATGCCCAGGGCGTCGTACAGGTAGTTGTAGGGGAAATTGTCTCCCGTGTGCCCGAACACCACGTCCAGGACCACGGCGAGACCGCGCTGGTGGGCCGCGTCCACGAAGGCCTGCAGGTCCGAGCGTTTTCCGAATCGATCGTCGATCCCGAAATAGCCGATGGGTTGGAATCCCCACTCCACGGTTTCCACCACGTTGCTGATGGGCATGATCTCCAGGCAATTGACGCCCAGGTCCGCCAGGTAGTCCAGGCGGTCGGTCGCACCCTGGACGCCGTTGTTGAATTCCCCCAGATGCAGCTCGTACACGACCAGGTCCCGCAGATCGGGAACCTTCCACGCGCTCTCGCCCGCGCTCCAGGCGTAGGGAGCGTAGTCGAGGGTGAAGGCGGACATCTTCCCGGGCCCGTATTCGCGGGCGAAGGGGTCGATCACCCAATCCACCTGCCGCGAGCCCTGGGCGACCACGAAACGGTAGACATGGCGTCCCGGAGACCCCCAGTGGCTCCCCGGTGGCGGGGGCGTGGAGGCCAGGTCCACCGTTCCCGACCAGTAGGCGCCGTAGTTCGGATCCGTCTTCGTCTGGGACAGCGCGAAGGACAGGGCGGGGATCTGCTCCATGAACTGGTCCAACTCGTGGATGATCCTGACGGCCACCGTGTACCCGGCGCCCGCCTCGATCCAGGGGAAGAACACGCCCAGATCGACGATCTTGGTCCCTGGTCTCTGCCGCGCGCCCAGCGTCCCGAGGTCCATGAGTTCCACTTGCGCCTCCTCCGGTTCGAATCGACAGGAATTGCGCAGAAGCTAGATTCGGAGGACCGCGTCCGCAACGGGAAATCGATGGGTCGTCGGGAAGTCCGTCAAGACCTGCCGCCGACCCGTCTCAGTTGGAAAGGTACCGGTGCAGACCCTGCTTCTTCAGCACGTTGAACAGGTAGGTCTGGCCGCCGTCCTTGAGCCAGCCGAAGATGCGGATCGAGTAGACGCCGGTGGCGGCGTCGCGACCCTTGGCGTCCTTTCCGTTCCAGGCCAGCCAGATCTCGTAGTCGCCGCGGCGATCGCGTTGCAGGGCTCCGGAGGAGATCAGGGTGTCCAGGTTGGACAGATCCTGGCTCAGGACGAACACGCCCAGGTTGTCGTACACGTACATGCCCAAGGTCACGGGAATCCGGTTGAGGCGCACCACCGGGCCTCCGAACCGGGTGTCCAGTCCGGAGGGCGTCGACCCCAGGGGCGCCGTCCACACGGTGGATTGGGTGATGTCGGGATGGATCAGCAGGGTGATGGGGGATTCTCCCGCCGGTACGGGAGTCGCGCCGAATTGCACCACGGGGTGGGGCAGGTCCAGGCTCAGGTTCACCGGCGGCTGGCCCCATACGATCGGGGTCCACCAGGCCAAGGAGCCGGGAGTGTTCCCGGCGGTGTCGGACAGCGCACCCGTCGGTGCCGCGCTGATGCGCAGGGAATCGCCGAACTGGAGCCCGAAGGTGCTGTCCACGAGGAAGAACGCTTCCTGGCCGTTGTCGGCGAGCCAAGCGGGGGAAAGCGGGGCCAACGCCTTCCCCAAGCTGTCCGCGCTCGGCCTGCCCGTGGAGACCCAGGGGTCCATGGCTGCGCTCGATTGGGCCACCATCTCGGAGAAGTGGACGATCACGGTGTCCGGAGACAGTCCCGTCGCGGAAAACCGGTACTGCGCCAAGGAGGGGATGGGATTCACGCCGTCCAGCACCGGGAAGGGAATCAAGGCGGTGTCCGCACCGTGAACGATCACCAATTGGCCCAGGTTAGCGCAACCAGATGCCGGGCAACTCGTGGATGCAAACTCGAAGGGGGCCAAGCCGATGGTCAATTTCGAACCCGAAAGAGGCATGCTGGCGGTATGTGTTTGGAGAATTCCGTTCGTGTCCGGCCAGCTCACCATGACGGTCTTGAACGAGCTGGCGTCGACAGGAAGCGTCAGCTGGAGAAGATCGGCCATTCCGTCGGCGTTGGAATCCACGAGCTTGCCGGTGATCGGACCGAGATCGATGCTGACCGGGGTCCAGGTGGCACCGGTCTGCAGACTGTACGTGGTCGCCGAGAAGGAACCTGCCTGGACCGGAGCCCATCCCGTGAGTTGGAAGGATGCCTTCCCTCCTTGGAGCAGGATGCTCGTGACCGGTTGTCCCGAAGGACCCAGGAACTGGAGACGATTGGTGGAGGCGGCCAGGGCGAGGGAATCCGTGCAGGAGGTGCAGACCACCCCGGTGCTGGTGAGCAGTTCCACCCGGATGGTGGTCTTCGCGCCCAGCGGAATGTCCAGGGCGGGAAGTTGGGTCAGGATCTGTCCTGTCGAGTCCAGGAACACCAGGGTGGGGGCCAGGACGGTCACCGGCGACCGGACCGCCGGGGCCGGCGCGGAATCGGACAACGCGGTGACCGTGGTGGAAGCGATGGGCAGGTTGGATACGACCCAGACCTCCGCCTTGCCACGGACCAGCGTGACGGAAGTGATCGCGTTGCCGGTCGCCGAATTCAGGATGCGCAGGTTCGGGTTCCCCGCCGACAGGGCGACGATGTCGCCGCAGGTGGTGCAGGGGAGGGTGTCGGTATACGCTTGCAGATAGACCGGCACGGCCTTGTAGACATCGGTCACCACCGCGGCCAAGTTGATGCTGGAACCGTTGGCATCCGTGAATTTGATCGAGCGGGAATAGGCGGGAACCACGAAAGGAACATCCTTGGAACTCGTGGTGCTGCCCTGCTGGAAGATGTGCAGGACATAGCTGCCTGGAGCCAGACCGGTGATGGATGCGCTGTCCAGGGCGACGGAGCCGAGGTTTTGGGCGACCGTGATCCCTCCGAAGGATTTTCCTGCGTTCAGGGTCCTGCTTCCTGTAAGCCCGGTGCCCGTGAGGGTGAACTGGCCGACACCCGGGGAATGGGTGGCCTGGGCGACGCAGCTGGACGTGTTGGACTGGTCCACCCAAAGGGAAAAGAGGTAGCTGGCGACGCCGAGCGTGGAATCCTGGATGCTGAAGTTGGACGTGGTCCGGAGGTTCATGGTGGTGCTGATGAGGATGTCCGAGCCTGTGGTGTGACGCTCGCAGAAGAAGAAGTCCCACGGGTAGGTCTGGCCTGC
This sequence comes from Fibrobacteria bacterium, assembly GCA_035604215.1. Lineage (GTDB taxonomy): Bacteria > Fibrobacterota > Fibrobacteria > UBA5070 > UBA5070 > UBA5070. Next base: position 1,365 of record DATNIW010000111.1, on the reverse strand, counting down.
CACCAAGCCCAGGGTGTCCAGGTTCACGGAGCCGGGTTCCGTGGCGTGGACCCCGCCCAAATCGACTTCGAGACGGTTGTTGATGTAGAACCAGACGTCGTCGTCGCCGGCGAAGTTGAAGGTCTGTCCGGTCTTGTAGTCGAAGGTCCCGTGCAGCTCCAGGCAGAAGCTGAAGTTGTGCTGCGCCTTTGGTGTACCACCGGCATAAGTCACGTCGAAGGGGTTTGGATTTCCGTTGGGGAGGGTGGTGAACGTGTCCAGGGGGAAGAAGTTGGGGTTGTTGTACGTGTAGAGACCAGTGGAATCCACCGACATGGGGAGGTTGATGCAGGTGGTGGCGCTGTTGGTGTAGGTGGGATCCGTGGTGAACCAGTCGTTGGTCATGCGCAAGGAATCGCCCACATTGCACGCCGAATCGATCTTGTGGGTGGGGACCGGTTTCCGGTTGGCACCCAGGGTGGGTAGCACATACCCGGTTCCAGGGCATCCTGTTCCGGTCTGCTTCGCGTTGTTGAAGCTCGAGTCGGAGTTGTTGAAGTCCCGGATGGTGGCCCCCAGATCCACCACTTGTGACAGCGCAGGAACCGCCATCGCCGTCAGGGCGAGCAGAATCGCTGTTGGAAGTCTGGACATGGGCTTGGTTCCTCCTGGATCATCGATCCTCTCGGACGAGAATCGGACGCCAAGGGCCGAAAGGAACTCCTTGTCCATTTCTGGACGCAGCAGTCCATTTCCTCTACCCCCGGGCGACTTGGGTGAAGCTAATGCGAAAGGGTCGTTTACGCCACCCAACGCCGACAACTTCACGGAATACTGTTCCCCATCCGTGAACGGCGAGTATCCAATTTCTCCAGCCAGATCGAGTACCGCGAAGGCGGAACGACCCGATGTCGGCTATTGAAGGCCCAGCCTTAAGAGAACAAAAGGATGTTGAAATCCTATTGTTCTCTCCAGAGTAGGTTTTCAGGCCAGATTTGGCCTTTGATCCGGTCGCGAGAATCAAACGATCACCAACGGGGCAAGCTTGGCCCGGGGTCGGATTTCGGCTTCTGGCGTTTGGAGACCTTGAGCCCCGATTTTTGCTTTCGGGATGGACCAGGAACCGTGGCTGTCCGGGGAAACTTCGTTCCGCGGACGATGCCGTGGTGCTGGGATGGTCCTGGAGTGGCTGACGGAAATTGGCGGATCCCCGACGAGTGCCCGAGGCCGAGATGGCCACCCAGGGTCGGTCGGATCAAATTCCACAGGATCCAGATCCCGATTCCTGCGGCAGCCCACTTCCCGATCACAACGACCACATGGGGGAGATGGATCTCTTCCAACGCCATCCGGTTGATCTGGTGCACTTTCCGGAAGAACGCCATG
>DATNIW010000110.1:0-5445 GCA_035604215.1 Fibrobacteria bacterium | reverse complement strand
CCGAAGAAGTTGTATTCGACCCAGGGGACGCCGAACTTCTCCTCCATGTGGCGCGAGATGTAGTTCATGGACCGGTAGCAGTGGAGCACGTTGAGCTTGGCCTTGGGGGTGGCCTCCAGTTCCGCGATGGAGCCGTCGCCGGACCACTGCGCGATCACGCGAAGGCCCATCTCCTCCAGCAGGATGCGGGAGGACCAGGCGTCCCCGCCGATGTTGTAGTCTCCGATGATCGCGATGTCGTAGGGGGTGCTCTCGAAGGTGTTCTTGGTGGGGTCCAGCCTGTCGAAAACGAAGTCGCGGATGGAGTCGTTGGCGATGTGGTGGCCCAGCGACTGGGAGACGCCGCGGAAGCCTTCGCAGCGCACCGGCACGATGGTCTTCCCGTCGTACTCCTTGCTCTTCTGCTTGGAGACGGCCTCGATGTCGTCGCCGATCAGCCCGATGGGGCACTCCGACTGGATGGAGATGCCGTGGTTCAGCGGGAACAGAACCTGGATCTCGTCGATCACCCGGGCCAGCTTCTTGTCGCCGCCGAAGACGATGTCGTTCTCCTGGAAGTCGGAAGTGAACTGCATGGTCACGAAGGAATCGACGCCCGTGGTCCCGATGTAGTAGTTGCGCCGCGCCGCCCACGAATACTGGCCGCAGCCCACCGGCCCGTGGCTGATGTGGACCATGTCCTTGATGGGGCCCCACACCACGCCCTTGGACCCGGCGTAGGCGCAACCACGGATGGTCATCACGCCCGGGATGGTCTTGATGTTGGACTTGACGCCACAATCGGGCTTGCCCTCCTCGAAGGTGCCCAGATGCTTCTCGCGCTTCTTGGCGGTCTTCTCGGGATAGGCCTCCAGGGCTTCCTGGATCAAGGCCTTGTTGCGGGCCTTCAGTTCCTCGACCGTGGGTTCGACTTCGGTGGCGACGCTCATGGTTGGTTCCTCTCTGGAAGGGATGGGATCGGAGCGTTGGCTCGTTGCCGTTGGAGCAAGGCAACACCGGTGCCAATCGCTCTGGACGGTGCAATGGAGCGGCAGGTCCACCAGACTGTCGGGTTTCCGACAAGGCGTGGCTGACCTCCTCCCCGCATCGGGCCGGAGAATGTCCGGAACCCGACCAAACCCCCGACGGACTCCGCCTCGACGGGCTTCTGACCGGGTGCTCGCGATCTGGCAGGCGCTTTGCTTTCCGGATCTCCTCGTCGAGAAAACCCTGGTCGGGAACGACGCTCCCGATCCAACCACGGAGGCCGAACATGTCCCTAGAGCTGACCCAGTTGACTCCCCCCGGACCCGACCTCGAATCCGTCCTGGCGAAGGTGGCCGAACACAAGGGCTGCGGAACCGAAGGCGGCGCCGGAAAGTCCAGTTGCGGGTCGTCCAGCGGTCCTTCCGACATGTCCCCCGAGGTGTGGGAGAAGGTGAAGAACCATCCCTGCTACAGCGAAGAGGCCCACCACCACTACGCCCGCATGCACGTGGCCGTGGCGCCGGCATGCAACATCCAGTGCAACTACTGCAACCGCAAGTACGACTGCGCCAACGAATCCCGGCCCGGAGTGGTCAGCGAGAAGCTGACCCCGGAGGTCGCGGCCAAGAAGGTGCTCGCGGTGGCCTCCACCATCCCCCAGATGACCGTGCTGGGGATCGCCGGACCCGGCGACCCCCTGGCCAACCCCGAGAAGACCTTCAAGACCTTCGAGCTGATCGCGAAGACCGCCCCGGACATCAAGCTGTGCCTGTCCACCAACGGCCTGATGCTCCCCGACCACGTGGACACCATCAAGGCCTTCAACGTGGACCACGTCACCATCACCATCAACATGGTGGATCCCGACGTGGGCGCGAAGATCTATCCCTGGGTCTTTTTCCGCAACAAGCGCTACACCGGACGCGAGGCCGCGCAGATCCTCCACGAACGGCAGATGCTGGGCCTGGAGATGCTCACCGAGCGCGGGATCCTGTGCAAGGTCAACTCGGTGATGATCCCCGGGGTCAACGACCACCACCTGGTGGAGGTCAACCGCGCCGTGAAGTCGCGCGGCGCCTTCCTGCACAACATCATGCCGCTCATCTCCGCCCCGGAGCACGGCACCGTGTTCGGGCTCACGGGCCAGCGCGGTCCCACCGCCCAGGAACTGAAGGCCCTCCAGGACGGCTGCGAAGGCGAGATGAACATGATGCGGCACTGCCGCCAGTGCCGGGCCGACGCCGTGGGCCTCCTGGGCGAGGACCGCAGCGCGGAATTCACCACCGAGAAGCTCGGCGCCATGGAGGTCCGCTACGACGGGGAGGTCCGCAAGGCCTACCAGCAGACGGTGGAGCTGGAACGCGAGGCCAAGGTGGCCGCCCGTCGCTCGGAACTGGAGAAGCTCGCCGGCGAACATTCCGACATCAAGCTCCTGGTGGCCGTGGCCACCAAGGGCGGAGGCAAGATCAACGAGCACTTCGGGCACGCCAAGGAGTTCCAGATCTACGAGCTTTCGGTGGGCGGCGCCAAGTTCGTGGGCCACCGCCGGGTGGACCTCTACTGCCAGGGTGGCTTCGGAGAAGACACGAGCCTGGACACCATCATCCGCGCCATCAACGACTGCCACGCGGTCTTCGTGGCCAAGATCGGGCATTGCCCCAAGGACACCCTGCAGGCCGCCGGGATCGAACCGGTGGACGAGTTCGCCATGGAGTACACGGAGAAGTCCGCGATCGCCTGGTTCTCCCGCTACCTGGAGAAGGTTCGGTCCGGAGAGGTCGTCCATGTCGCGCGCGGCGACGCCGACATCCGCCAAGGCGCCTACATCGCCCCGGAAGAGGCGCACAAGCTGGACTGCGGAGACGTCTCCCCCGCCGAGCTGGTCGAGGCGCTGGTCGCGGAGGACTCCCTGGTCTCGGCCTGAGGCCGTTTCGATCCCGGCGACACCGGGTCCACAATCCACAGCACCGGCGCCGAACGCCGAAATCCGAAGGAGAACCCAATGCCCTACATGATCGTCAAATCCCAGTGCACCACCTGTTCCGCCTGCGAGGCACAGTGCCCCAACGACGCCATCTCCTTCAAGGGGGAGGCCTACAAGATCGACCCCGCCAAATGCACCGAGTGCATCGGGTTCTTCGACGAGGCCCAGTGCGCCGCGGTCTGCCCGGTGGACATGACCTGCATCGTGGACGTTTCCCGTCCCCGCTTCCAGGTGGCGGCGTAAGGCCATGGACATTGCGATCACCCCGGCGGCCGTCAAGTTCATCTCCCGGATGCTGCGCTTCAGTCCGAGCCCGTCGGGCGGATTCCGTCTTTCGGTCAAGCCCGGGGGCTGCTCGGGCCTGGCTTCCGAGTTCAGCATGGAAGCCGCACCGGCCGAAGGCGACACCGTCCTGGAGCGGGACGGAATCCGGGTCTTCTTCCCCGCCTCCAACGGCGATCTCCTGGAAGGCGTCACCGTCGACTTCGCGGACTCCCGCCTGGAGTCCGGGTTCGTGTTCCGCGACCCCAAGCACATCGAAGGCTCGTGCGGTTCCCACGCCGCGCCCGCCCGCGAACTGGTCAGCCTCGGAAAGTTCGGCTGAGGTACCCATGGCCACGGCGACCGAACCCGAGATCCGCACCTGGGACGACCGCGAGGTCGACTGCGGGAATTGTCCGCATGGCGACCTCCTGGATTCCGGAAACTGCCGGCGGGGCCGCGCCTGCGTGTGCGACCGCTACGCCCCCCGGGTGGACCGGTTCTTCCGCCAGAATCCGGAACTGGCCTCGGAATACTTCTCGCACCCGTACTTCGAGGTCAGGGCGATCGCCGCCAACTACGCGGACATTTCCAGTCTGCCGTGGCTGGTGGGGGACGTGGACGAGACCGTGCGCGCCATCGTGGCGTTGCGTCTTCCCCACTTCCTCCTCCCCCGGCTGCGCGAGGACCCGCACCGCGAAGTGCGCATCCGCGTTGCCTCGCGACTGGAAGGACGGGATTTGGCCGCGATGGCGGAAGACCCCGACTACTACGTCCGGATCGTGGTGGCGCGCCGACTGGATCCGTCGTTCCTCTCCCTGATGATGAACGACGACGACCCGGAAGTACGCCGGATCGTGGCCCAGCGCATCTGGGCCAACCAGCTGGAGGGGATGGTCTCGGACCCGGAGGCGAGCGTCCGCCTGGAGGTGGCGCGCCGCCTGATGCCCAGGCTGCTCGCGTACCTGCAGTGCGATTCCGACTGGCGCGTGCGCTACGAGGTCGCCCGCCGCGTTTCCGAGACCCGGATCGAATCCATGCTCGACGATCCCGACGAGCTGGTCCGCGAACTCGTTCAAACCCGGCTTTCGAGCCCCCACCCGTGGGAAGCGGAACAGGAGTAGGAGGACACCATGCAGATCAGCCGCGACAGCGACGTGGTGGAGCTGGACGGAGACCCCGCGTTCGAGTACGGGGTGAAGGTGCGCTCCCGGCGCGCCATCCGAAACGACGGGACGTTTCCCGGCAAGGAGATCGGGGAGATCCTGGTCAAGAAGGGCGATGTGGGCTACGTGGCGAGCATCGGGACCTTCCTCCAGCAGTTCTACATCTACGGCGTGGACTTCCCGCACCTGGGATACAAGGTGGGGATGAAGCGCAAGGAGCTGGAGCAGGTTTCCCTCCCCGTCGCCGAGGTGGCTCCGTGATCGGCCCCGTGGTCCCGATCTACCAGTGGGGACAGAAGGTGGTGGCCGCCAAGGACCTGTTCAACGACGGTTCCTATCCGGAATTGGATCCCGACGCCCTGATCGTGCCTGACGGCAGGATTGGCGAGATTGTCCAGGTCGGGACCCACGTGGACACCAACACCGCCGTCTACATGGTCGAGTTCGGGCCCCGCGTCGTGGGTTGCCTGGAACACGAGATCGTGGCCGCGGGCTGAAGGAAGGAAAGGGACCTCCATGAAAGTCATGATCCGAAGGAACGGCGCCGGAACCCTCACGGCCTACGTCGCCAAGAAGGACCTGGAGGAACCCATCGTCCAGATGGACAACGAAGGCATCTGGGGAGGGAACGTCACCCTCGCCAACGGCTGGCGGCTGGAGCTGCCCGCCATGGACGCCGCGACCACCCTGCCTCGCACCGTCGAGGCGCGGAAGCTCGGGGAGGACTGAACCATGGGACTCACGAACCAGGATCTGACCATCATCGACGAGGTCTTCGCCGACCACGAGGCGGCGCCGGACCTCCCCACGCGCATTCGGTCCCGGATCCCGGGCCTGTTGGTCACGCGTTGCGACGAGACCGACGTGGGCCCTGACGTGCCGTTTCGCACCTACTCCAAATACCAGATGTTCCTGGTGGACGGACGCGGGCACTGCTGGAACCTGACCTCGGATCCGGGATCGGCCACCGCCGTGCTCCTGGCCCGGCGCAAGGCACCGCGCCCGTGAGCAGAGAAACCACCATCCCCCTCTCCGACCCCGACCTCACCGCAACCGAAGTACGGGCCG
>DATNIW010000109.1:0-43049 GCA_035604215.1 Fibrobacteria bacterium | reverse complement strand
CAGTCGGATTCTGTCCACGACCCGCCCGTCGATGCCCTGGATGGTGGCGATCGCTGGAGCGCTCCCGTTCCAAAGGAAGCCGGTTCCCATCGGCCCCTCGGAGATCTTCAGTTGGCCAACGAGCGAATGCCGCTGTTCGATGGCGGAGTTCCGAGCCTCCTGCCACGAGATCCTGAAGGAGAGCAGGGAACTGTCGGTCTGGATCCAGAGTGTGGAGTCCCCGATGGCCATGAATCCTCGAGAGGCGATCTGGGTTCCCAAACTGATCCGATCCACGAAGAAGAATGTGTCCGGCGTCCACTTGGCGAGAACAAGGCTGGTCTGGAGGGAATCGATGGCGAAAACGACCAACGAATCGTGTCGGACCGGAGCGACCAGAGGTGTCGAATATCCAGGATTGGAGATCGAATCCGAATCAAGCACACCACTGGCTGTCCTGCGAAGTACGCAATGGCCCCCAGATTGACCAGCCAACCATTGTCCGGACCATCCGGAGAAGATCACGTCCGCGCTGAACGGGATGCTGTCCATCGGCATGCTCAATAGATTCCAGGCATTTCCCGACCCGACATACATGTAGCTATCTGAACCCGGTTGTTCCGGCACCAATGCGATCACCCCCCACCGACTGGAACCATCGATGTCGCAATGGGTATTCAAACCCAGGGATGCAGGTACGACAACTGAATTGTGCGCAAGATGGTACGTGGGGCCGGGATAGGTCACTTTTGAAACCAACGAGTCGTCCGGCATCCACAATCCTGTTCCAGGGTTGATCTGTCGGAGGCGAAATGCTTGAAGGTCTCCGCAGACCACAACCGCTTTTTCTGGGTTGGTGGATTGGGAATCCGCCGGATTGAAGACCCATCCACCTCCGGCCCAGACATTTCCCAGATAGAACTTGCTCGACTGGAGCGCCATGGCGGATCCGTCCAGAGGCACCGATGAGATTTTCGAAGAATCTTCATCCACGGTAACCATCGAGTAGGGTGCGCCAGGCGCGGATTTCAGAAGGGCCTCCCCGAAACCGGATGCGATCGAGTCCACAAGGTTCACACCGTTGGTGGAACGTGTATACCGGAAAATCTTTCCTACCGACAGATCGAAGAGCGTGTCACCCCATGCGGCAACCGAGTTGTAGAACTCCCACTTCACAGGTAGGCTCCGCGGTTCGGACAGGACAGGGACCTGGACGGCGGCGGCGAGGCCCGCGGCCAAAAGAAGGGATGGGATGATACGCATGGAAGACTCCTTTCAATGGGGATGGACGACTTTCCAAAGTTCGCGCAATTCCGGGACGAACCGTGGCCCGCAACCCTCCTTCCTGTGGACATTCTGTCCATTCCCCAAAATGGCTTCGGGACAACATGTCCACACCCGTCGGACCGGGAATCTTTCCGCGACGCCCCGGAAAAGGCAAGTTGGAAGGATGGACTCCGTCTGGACCGCCACCGACTACCGCGTCTTCCTGCGCGAGTGGCTGGAACGCGAGCGGAAGGAACGCCCGGCGGTTTCGCTGCGCTGGATGGCATCGCATCTGGCCATGGATCCCAGCCTCCTGTCCAAGATCCTGGCCCAGGAGCGGCATCTGTCGCATTCCCGGATCCAACCGGTCTGCGACCTGCTCAAGCTGGAGGGGAACGAGGCCGAATACTTCCGCCTGTGCGTGCACCACGCCAAGGCCAAGGGCCACCGCGAGGCGCAGGCGTGCTTCGCGCGCATGGCGGAGCTCCGCAAGGTCTCGCCCGTGCCTCTGGACGACATCCAAGCCACCTATTGGGAAAGCTGGATCCACGTCGCTCTGCGTTCGCTCCTATCGTGCGGGAAATTCGGGGACGATTGGGCGCGACTGGGAAGCCTGCTCCGTCCGCGACAGACGGCACGACGGGTCCGAGAAGCGGCACGGACCCTGGAACGACTGGGGCTCGTCCAGCGCAATCCAGACGGAATCTGGCAGGTCCGGGACGCCTTCCTGAAGGATGGTTCGCCGGCGCAGGCGCCCATGGTTCGCCACTTCCACCGGCAATCCCTTCTCCTGTCCCTGGAAGCCATCGAGAGCATCCCCAAGGAACTGCGGGATCTATCTTCCCTGACCGTGTCGATTCCGCCCGAGGGATACCCCCGCATCGTCGAGATGGTGAAGGATTTCCGGACCCGCGTCCTGGCCACCGTGGCGGCCATGGACAAACCCGACCGCGTCTACCAGCTCTCCCTGCAACTGGTCCCCCTGGCGCTTCCGGAGGATCCTCCGCGTGCCTGATCTCCGCATTTGGAAGCGATTGCTGCCGGTGCTCCTTCCCGTCCTCCTCGCAGGTTGCGGACAAGGCAGGGTCGCGGAAGGAACCACGGGAACAGAGGCGGGAAATGCCTTGACGGCGATCCTCCTGCTTCCCGGTGGCGGCCCCGCCGCACACGCGCTGGTCGCGATCCGTCCTTCGACCGCCGTCGACAGCTCTACCGCAGCCACCTGGATCCATGCCGAGACCGACGAGCAGGGACTTTTGCAGACCCGGTTCGGCGCAGGATCCTGGACCCTGGAGGCCCGCCTTTCGGGACTCGCGGTCCGGATCGAATTGAACGGAACCCACGACACCTCGCTTTCCAGCACCCTAAACACTGTCCAGCCCCTGCGATGCACCGTATTGGGCGGATCGCCCGGAACGGTGGTTTCCCTTCCCGGTCTGGCGCGATCCACTCGCCTGGACTCCGCCTCCGGCTTCGCCTTCGACAGCCTGCCGCCCGACCCCACTCCCGTGGACCTGGGTGGGGCCCCGTATTTGACCCTGAATCCAGGCCCGACGCCCCTCGTGGTTTCCGTCGACGCTCCGCAGGTCGTCTACCAAGGTGGTGTGGCGTTGGCAGGTGCACCGAACACGACCGTTTCGCCTTGGCTCGTCGCCGATTCCCTGCTCTCGGATCCATCCACGGTATTCACGGATTCGACCGGGTCGGAAATTCCGGTTTACATCGGAATGGCCACGGGTACGGATCGAACGGTGTGGCTCGGTCTACCCGTGTCCGGGAAGGTGTCCTTGAGAAAACGGGTTTCGGGCCCTGCACCAAGTAGCCCGTTCTCCCCCGGAAACGGTTTCAGCTTCGTCTGGCTCGCGGACACCGGTACCACCATTCTCGGCGCATTCCAGACATCGTCATCGTCGACACTTGTTTCTCCTGTCGATTCCGGAGCGTTCCTCAGGTCCAGTCTGGGCGGATCCCTGGGCACCATCGTCTCCGGCCTTCCGGACACCGGGGTGTTCTCCGTCGGACTTAGGGCTCGTCAGCTCACCCCCACCGTCGGCTCCATCTGGGCCCTCGATTGGACGGATTCCCTGACTGCAGAAGGCGTGCAGGTCGGCGTCGGGAACGGGTGGCTGAGCCTGCAGGCGGGTGGTCGCGACACCGCGGTGGCATGGGATCCAGGCGAGTCCTGGTTCCAATTGGGCCTGTCCTGGGACGGCCAGACCCTGCGGCTCGCCGCCGATGGGGTCGAAAAGATCGTGATCGTCCCTGCGGCGTCCACCTTGGCCGATCGGTCTTCCTGGAGTCTCCGCGACGTCGGCCTAGGTGGGAGCCTGGACCTGTCGCACCTGATCGTCTTAGACCGGGTCGTTTCCGACACCGGCCTCTCCCGGGACCCTGCGCCGTTGCGCTGAGCCTACCCCTTCTCCCCGCGCGCTCCCGTTCCGATGAACAGGCCGCCCACGCCCTGGAAGACGTCGCCCACCACCATGCCACCCGGCTGGATGCTGTACTGCCGGATTTCCTTGTCGTGGTCGGAACCGCGCAGCTTGAGCACCACGACCCCGCGCTTGATTTCCGATTCCAGCTCGATGTAGCGCAGCAGGATCAGGGCGTCCGCGATGAAGGCCACACGGTTGTCGCTGCGGTCCCAACCGCCCAGCACGTGGGGATTCTCCTTGAGCAGGATGGAGGTCAGTCCTTCGCGCTTGAGAGCGTGGATCAAGTCGGTCTCGATCCTCCGGAGGGTCTGCGCATCTTCCGTCAAGCGTTCGAAGTGGCTGACGGAATCCACCAACAGCCGCTTGGCGCCCAGCTCCTCCACCAGGTCCGAAACATGGCCCTCCAGGTCCTGGAGTCCCTGGATGAAGGTCAGCGGATCCGAGAACTGCACCTTGAGCAGGCCCTCGGCCTCCAGGGCGCGGAGGTCCCAGCCCAGTTGCTGCGCGTTCTCGTAGTACTGCTCCGGGAACTCCTCGAAGGTGATGGCCAGGCCGGGTTCGCCGCGCCGGGCTCCTTCCACCAGGAACTGCAGTCCCAAGGTGGTCTTGCCGGTCCCGGGGGACCCCTCCACGACGGCGCAGTAGCCTTCCACGAGACCACCTCGCATCATGCTGTCCAATCCAACGCATCCAGTGGGCGCACGCGGAGTCTCTACGAGCTCGGACATTGTCTTCTCCCCCTCTACCGGCTGATCTGGTGGAATTCCAATTCCAGTAGCCACTCGTTCTGGTAGTGGCCCCTCTTGTCCTGCGATTCGATCCTGCACAAGGATGCCATATCCGAAAGCCATCTGTCGGCCGGACGCGATTTCGCGGCCTGCTCGAAGCCGCGCTTGCGGAACACGAATTCGTTGATGCCCAGGTCCCGGGCGGCGCCGTCGGCCCTTTCGCCGCGGTCCAGGGCCTTGCGGAGCCGGAAGAGTTGGACGAATTCCGTCCAAGCGGTCTGGGCCAGGAGGAACCCGGGCATGCCCTCCTCGCGCAGACGCAGCAGGGCCTTCACCATCTGGGCGGGCTTGCGGTGGGCCATGGCGTCCAGGAAGTCCTGCAGGGACACCGGACGGCGGTCTCCCACCAGGTCCTCCACCAGGGCCGCCGGGATCTTCTGCCCCGGTTCCAGCCGCGAGTCGAGCTTTTCCAATTCCCGATCCAGGTCGGCCAGGACCTCGCCCACCTTGCGGTAGTCCGTGGTCCCCACCCTTTCCACCAGCAACTCCACCGCGTCCCTGTCCATGGCGCGCCGGAATCGGAACTTCGCGCGCTTTTCCACCCAGGCCGGCAATTCGTGGAGTTTGGGGGCCGGGCAGGCCTTTTCCTTCCCCACCTCCTTGACCAGCTTCATCAAGGCCTTGCCGGCCTTGCTGGACTGGTTGGGGCCCTTCTCCCCCACCAGGAAGACGGAGATGCCGCTTTCCAGGGCCCCGCGCACGCCTCCGAGCAGGATTTCGTTGATGGCGGCGGGGCATTCTTCGATCCCCTGGACCACCACCGCCCCCGTTTCGGAAAACAGGCTCGGCGTCAAAGCGGTGACCAGGGCCTGCGGGTCGGCTTCGGCGCCCTGGAAGACATGCGCACCCATGACCTGGACACCGGAACCCAGCGCTTTTTCCAACTCGCCTTGGAGGACGACCTCCCTCTCGGGAGGGTTGTCGCCGTGGATCAGGACGAGTTCGGGCATCAGCGGAAGGTCTGGATGACCAGATTCTTCTCGCCGCGAGGCGTGGTGACCTGGACCGCGTCTCCCCGACGCTTCCCGACCAGCGCCTTCCCGATGGGACTCAGGATGGAGATGCGGTTGCGCAGGATGTCGACATCCTCGGGACCCACCAGCTGGTATTGCAGTTCCTTGCTGGTGGCCTGGTCCAAGACGGTCACCGTGGTGCCGAAGATCACCGTCTCCGAGGTGGAGGTGTCGATCTCGATGATCTGGGCGCGTGCGATCTTGTCCTCGAGCTCGCGGATCCGATCTTCGATCTTCCCTTGCTTCTCCTTGGCGGCGTCGTATTCGGCGTTTTCGGAGAGATCGCCCTGGGCCCTGGCCTCCTGGATGGCCTGGATGATCCTGGGGCGTTCGACGGTCTTGTACAGGTGCAGTTCGGCCACGAGCTTTTCATGGCCTTCCCGTGTGATCGGAAGGTTACCGTTGGACATGAAGGGGGAATGTACGCCCTGGCGGCCTCCACGCCAAGTGGGTGCCGGCAAGATCCTCCGACACGGTCACGGCGCCCGCCGGCGGTCTCGCCCGGTTTTGGACGTCAGTTGATCATGACCATCGCGCCCTTGATGGTGTTGATGGCGCTCGATTCCACGTTGGTCATGACCCCGGTCATCTTGTTGGCGACCCCGGCCTTGGATTCGACGTTGATGGTTCCCTCCAACTGGAGATTGGTCCCCGCCTTCAGCCCGGCCTCCATCCCCGCCTGGATGGCGACGTTCTGGTCGGCCTTGAGGTTGGCGTTCATCCCTTCCAGGTTCAGGGCCTGGGCGGATTTCACGTCGATGGCCCCGCTGTCGCTCTGGATGCTCACGTCCTTCGCCTTCATCTTCAGCGACCCTTTCGCGGAAAGCTGGAGGTCGCCTTCGGTGGTGAGGGAGATCCCTCCACCGGCGTCGATCTGCACCACATGCTTGCCCTTGCCGTCCTGGAGGGTGACCAGGCCCCCGCTGTCGTCGAGCTTCAGCAGATGCCCGCCCGCCGTCTGCAACGTCACGGCCTTCTTGTCGTCGTCCAGTTGGAGGAAGTGCCCGGATTTGGTCCTGAGGGTCAGGATCCCCTTCTCCGACAGGATCTTGAGGGAATGGGCTCCGTCGGAAACCGACAGTTCCAGCGCGTCGTTCTTGTCGTCCAGCAGCAGGCGGTGCTTGTGGACCGTCTGGAGGAGCGCTCCCGCCGTGTCGGGAACGTCGTCCAGGAACAATTGTTGACCCGTGGAGGATTGGAGGATCACCCGGGTCTTGCCGCCCTGGTCGTCCAGGAGGAGCTGGTTCCCGGTGGCGGATTTCAAGACCGCTTGGCTCTTGTTTCCCGCCGAGACCGGACTTTTCTGGGACGGATTGGGCAACGCCCCCAACGCGACGGGCTTGTCGATGTTTCCGTCCTCGAAGGCGAGGACGAGGTCGGAACCCTTGTGGAGGGGCAGGTGGAGACCGTACCCCGGACCCGCGTAGGGCTGCGAGAGCCTCAGGGGCGGAGTCGCCTCGCCCGGACCCTTGGAACTCTCGTCGAAGGGGAACCTCGCCCGGTAGCGACCGGCGTCGTCCAGGTGGGCGTAGGCTCCGTCGGGGCCGTCCACCTTGGCCACGAGCACGCCGGGGATCCGCGGGCGGTGCGTTTTCATGGCGGGCCGGAAGGGCAGGGCGATGGGTTGGGCCACCACCCTGTTGGTGTAGTGGGAATCGGCACCGCTCCCCAGGACGGACCCTTCCTGGGAACCTTCGTGGAACACGGAAACCGCGACGTAGTCGCCCCCGAAGCCCCAGCCGAACTGCTGGGAGATGGAGAATTTGCCGCCCGCGCGCAGCATGGGATTGTGGGTGGTGCAGGTCACCCGGTCGTGGGAGAGGTTGTCCGACTCCCGGAGTCGACGGGAAATGTCCGTCAATTCCGCGGCGCTCTTCGCCGCCGTCTCGTGGTGGGTCCATTCCCCGTTCCCGGTTCCGTTGGAACCGCGCTGGACGGCTCCCGGCTGTTCGTAGTCGTAGCCGGAGAAGCGGGCCTTGCCGCGCTGCAGCGAATTGGAACGGCGCAGCGAATACATGGCGTCGTAGGTCTGTTCCACGAGACCCGCCCCGGGCCGGTATTCCAGGGGGTCCGTCTGCTCGGAGGGGGGGAAGGCGGAATTGTCGTCGGCGAGGACCAGCACCACGTCGTCGCCTTGGATCTCCTCGAAATGGAAGATGCCCACCGCCTCGGCGGTGCGGGAGAAGAAGGCGAAATCCGTCTCGTTGTACTGGACGCGCATGTCCAGGGCGGGGTAGGTTCCCTTCAAGTCGAGCTTGTAGGACTTGGGATCCACCCCGGCCTCCTCCAAAAGGGAGGTGAGGATCTGCGGCGCGGTCCGGCCCTGGAAGATGCGGCAATGGGCGCCGAAAGTCATCAGTTCCAGGCGGCTTTTGACCACGATCTCGTACCGGCTCAGGACGTCGGTGAAGGGCTCCTCGTGGAATTCCGCCACGATCCCGTGCAAGGCGTGCTCCCCGTTGACGTGGATGGAGAAGACGGCTTCCTTCCCGACCATCTCCTCCCTGGACAGGCCCTTTTCCCTCGACACCACGAAGGTCGTGAATTCCGTGGGTTTGGAAAGGGCTTCCTCGGCGACGAAACTGAGGACGGCGAAGGTTCCGGCGGCCAGGCCGTCGACGGAGAAATTGTAGAGGGTGGTGTCCGCGCTCATGGCTGGAACTCCTTACGTGGTGGGTTCTGGCACGGGTTCTTCTCCGTCGTCCAGGCGGAAGAAAGGCCGGCCATCTTCGCCCAGGCCCACCGCGATGCGGCTCCCTTGGGCGCCTTCGGCGATCCGGCGCAGCAGCAGAGCGGAAACACCCGGCAGGATGTCGCGGTCCAACAGCGAGTCCAGGAGCCTCGCGCCGCTCTGCACCAGGTTGCACTGCTCCACGATGTGGTCCAGCAACGCCGCGGAACAGGCCAGTTGGACCCCGTGTTGGTCGGCCAGACGGCGGGCCACCTTGTCGAGCTTCAGGCTCACGATGAAGCGCAGCGAATCCGTTCCCAGCGGCAGGAAGGGAACCACCTTGCAGCGCGCGAGCAAGGCCGGCTGGAAATGGGCGGTGAGCTCGGGCAGGATCGCCTCCGAGTACTCCTCGTAGGCGTATTGGTTCTCGGCGTCGGTGGCCATCCGCGTGATGGTGTCCAGGCCCAGGTTGGAGGTCATGATCACCACGGTGTTCCTGAAGTTGATGTCGCGGCCTTCTCCGTCGCGCAGGACGCCCTGGTCGAAGACCTGGTAGAACATGTTGAGCACGTCCTTGTGGGCCTTCTCGATCTCGTCCAGGATCACCACCGTGTAGGGGTTCTTCCGCACGCCTTCCGTGAGGGTGCCGCCATCGCCGTAGCCCACGTAGCCCGCGCTGGCGCCCTTGAGGGCGGTCACGGAGATCGCATCCTGGTATTCCGACATGGAAAGGGTCACCACAGAGCGCTCCCCGCCGTAGAGCAGATCCGCGATTGCCTTGGCGACCTCGGTCTTGCCCACGCCGCTGGGTCCGGTGATCAGGAACACCCCTTTGGGTGTTTCCGGCCGGGTGAGCCCCATGCGCGAAGAGCGGATGGTCTGGGCGAGTTCGGCCACGCCCCAGGATTGCCCGATCACCCGCCGGTTCAAGGTGTTCTCCAGTTCCAGGAGGAGTCGGGCTTCGTCGCGCAGCATGTTGCCCGCGGGGATCCCTGTCCATTCCTCGATCACTTCGGTCAGGACCTGTCTGGTCACGTAGGCGTGCACCAGGGGCTTCTCCCCCTGCAGCTCGGCCAGTTCGTCCCAGAGCTTCCGCCGGGCTTCCATCGGCTTGTCCGACGGCAGTTCCAGGATCTCGTTGACCTTGGCGAGTTCCGTCTTCCAGCGCCCTTCGATCTCCCCCACCTCCTGCTTCAAGGCTTCGCGACGCTCGTGGAGGGCGCCCTTGCGCACCAGGCTGGCCACGCCCGGCTTGAGGCTTTCGTCGTGTTCCAGGGAATCGAGTTCCGAGCCGATGTCCAGGATCTCCTGGTCGAGCATCACCAGCCCTGCGGGACGGGTGGTCAAGCCCATGCGGACACGGGCCGCGGCCGTGTCCAGGAGATCCACCGCCTTGTCCGGAAGCTGGCGTCCGGGAACGTAGCGGTCGGAGAGGTCGCAGGCGGCCTCCACGGCCTCGTGCGAGATGCGCACCTTGTGGAAGTCCTCGTAGCGCTCGCGCAGGCCCCGCAGCATCACGGCCGCGGATGCGGCGTCCGGCTCCGGGATCACAACCTGCTGGAAGCGGCGCGCGATGGCGGGATCCTTCTCCAGGTACTTGCGGAATTCGGAGAAGGTGGTGGCGGCGATGCACTTCATTTCGCCGCGCGCGAGCTCGGGCTTGAGCAGGTTGGCGGCATCGCCCTTGCCCGCTTCGCCGCCGGCCCCGATCAGGGTGTGGGCCTCGTCGATGAAGAGGATGACAGGGACCGGAGACCCCTTGACCTCCTGGATCACGCCCTTCAGGCGGCTTTCGAATTCGCCCCGCACGCCGGCTCCGGCGGAGAGAAGCCCGAGGTCCAGGGAGAGCAGCCGGACGCCCTTCAGGACCTCCGGCACGTCGCCCTGGACGATCTTGAGCGCAAGCCCTTCCACCACCGCGGTCTTCCCCACCCCCGCCTCCCCGATGAAGATGGGGTTGTTCTTCCGGCGCCGGGACAGGATGTCGATGGCCTGGCGGATCTCGCCGTCGCGGCCGAAGATGGGATCGATCTTGCCCTTGCGCGCCTGTTCGGTGAAGTCGATGGTGAACTTGTCCAGGGCCGATCCGCCGTCCTTGCCGGCGGCGGTCTTGGCGGCGGGAACCGACTTGGATTCCGCGCTCTTCTGGGCGATCTTGTCGAATTCCGTCCGGATCTTCTCGGGCTGGAGGGTTCGCAGGTAGTCCTGCAGTTCCGGCGAGAACTGGTTGAGGATGGAATAGGAGGCGAGCAGGACGGCACCGCTCCGGATCTGGTCCTGCGCCAGGTTCAGGGAGGATTCGGCCCAGGCGAGCTCCAGCAGTTCCACCAGCGCCGGGGAGAAGACCGGTCGCGAACTGTTGCCCGTCTTGCAGGCGCGAAGCTCCTCCTGCAGGAGGGTCCTGAAGCTGGACCTGTCGGCGTTCACCAGTTCGAGGATGGCGGCGACGTCGCCTTGCTCGTCTTCCACCAGCTGCGCCAACAGGTGCGCCGGAGTGGCTTCGTAGTGGGTGCGGTGCACGCAGGAGCCCACCGCGCCTTCGAGGAACCGCGCGGTGGCGGGATTGAGCCGGGTCAGGAGCTTGCGAATGTCCTTGGAAACCATGTCGGACCTGCTTCGGGGGGGAGTGGAGGGGATTTTCGCCGATGGATCAGAGGGGTGGGATCGTGGTGCCCGAGGACCTGGGTGGGGATCGATCCTGTTCGAGCCCGAACCAGAGCGCGCCGGCCAGACCCGCGGCTCCCACGCCCAAGGTGGTCCAGAGCGCGGTGGGAACTTCGACGGCCTCGCTCGAGCCGGTTCCCGCGAGCACCTTGGTCATGCCCGAAGCCAGGGCCCGGTCCACGCGGCCGTCCGACCAGACGGAGACGTCCTGCAGCTTCCTGCCGGTTTCCCCCTGCACCAGGACGAATTCGAACTTGAGCTGGTCACCCGTCTTCTCCACCGATGGCAGCAGGATCTGCGCCGCCTGGAGCTTGATGGCGATCCTCTGGAAACAGCCCTCGTCGCAGCGGACGGGCACCAGGACGTTCTGGTCGAAGATGCGCTTGCGCGTTTCGTCCACCGGCACCGTCGCGGCCTCGGGAAAGGAGGCGGCGATCTGCCAGGTCCGGTCCCAAAGTTCCCGAAGGACCGTCTTGTCCAGGATGCCCCGCGACTGGTAGTCCATGACCACCAGACCCTGGGGTTCCGATCGTGCGGCGACCAGCGCGCCGAGAAGGAGGAGAATCGTGCGTTTCATGGAAGACTCCGGTTTCAGTTGGCCGCGATGTAGTCGTTCAGGAATTGTCGTGTGAGATCGTCGACTTCCCCCATGAGGTCCTCTTCCCGGTACTCGCCCATCTTCCAGGCGTCCCAGGTGGGGGCGTCCACGAGCCTGTTGTTGGATCCCAGGAACGCGGCCTGGTCGAGCTCCAGGCGCATGTGGACCACGAACAGCCCGTCGTTGGACTGGATGTCGGTCACGAACAGCTTGAGGGTCACCGAGCCCTGGGGCCAGACCTGGACGGAACGGGCCTCCAGACGCTTCTGGATGTGGTTGGCGAACGACTCCTGGTCCTGCTCCAGGGCACCCGTGCAGACGACGCGGACGGCGACGCCGTACTGCCGCAGATCGGCCAGTGCGTCGCGACCGTAGAACGGTGCCGACCAGCCTGCTCCGACAAGGAGCACCGCTGCCATCGGCACGGATCGGAGATGGGTCCGGCTGAGGAACATGGCACCCACAACCTAGCTATGTTTCCCCCCATGGTCACCTGTTCCCACCTCGGGCGGCGGGGGCGATCCGCCCTCTTCGGGGCCTGCGCTACGGTGTCGGCGGTCGTGATGTCCGGATGCGGGCCGAAATTCGTCCAACTGGCCGACAACCGCCAGGCCTACACCCGCGACGAAGGTCGGAACCTGGGGAAGAAACTCGTCGCCAGCCGCGAGATCGACATCACCCCCCTCAAGAAGGTGACGGACGGCTACCTGGGCATCCCCTACGTGTGGGGCGGCGACAGCCAGACGGGAATCGACTGCTCGGCCTTTTCCCGGCAGGTCTTCCGCAAGGCCTACGGGTTGGAGCTCCCCCGCAAGGCCTCCTGGCAGAGTTCCTTCGGGGTCCCCGTCTTCAAGTTCGGCCTGCAGCCCGGCGACCTGGTGTTCTTCGGCCCCAGCCAGGACAGCATCGAACACGTGGGCATCTACATGGGGGAGGGGAAGTTCGTGAACGCCACGTCCTCCCAGGGGGTGAAGTACTCGAGCCTGGACGAGAACTACTGGCTGAACAAGTACCAGTTCGCCCGTCGGATCCCCAACCTGCAGGTCGTGGACACCACCAAGCGCTGAGCGGTGCCTACCGACCGGAGGCCCTCAGTTCGGCGTTGATCTGGGCCAGGTTCGCCTGGACCTCCTTGAGCTGGCGCTCCACCGCCTCCAATCGGCTCTCGACATCCTGGGGCGCGTCCCGGGTGGCGGTGGCCCTGGGGGAAACCGGCGCGACGGCGACCCCGGCCGAACCTGGCCGGTTGGCGGCGGTCACGGTGAATCCGAGCTTGTACTTGGCGCACAGCAGGGCGAGCGGGCATTGGGAATCCGGCGACGGAGGCGTGCGCATCCGGTTCAGTTCCGAGTTCAACGCATCCAGGAGGGTCCCCGACTTCTTGTTGACCAGGATCACGTAGTTGTCGGCGGTGAGGCTGACGTCCAGGATGCGCATCGCCGGGTTTCGCGCCGATTCCGCCTGGAGGGTGGATCGGTCGTTCACGAAGGCGTCCACTTCGCCCGTGCCCAGGAGCGTCAAGCCGTCCGTGGTGGTGCGCACGAGCTCCAACTTCGCCTTGGGGATGAAGTTCTCGATCAGCTTGTCGGCGTTGGATTCCGGCGTCGCCGCCACCGGTCTCCCGTTGAGGTCGCTGAGGGTGTACACGGACTGGTTGGATTTCAGGACCATGATCCCCAGCCCGGTGCGGAAATAGGGGACTGTCGTCAGAAACCGGTCGCGCAGGTCCTCGGTGGACTTCACCGAACCGATCACGATGTCGACCCGGTCCGCCAGGAGCTTTTCCTCCCCTTCCCGCTGGGATCCGAGCTTGACCACGCGAAAATGCACGCCCATGCCTTCGGCGAGGGCGGCGACCAGGTCGTATTCCAGCCCCTTGCGGTCGGCGGTCTCGTTGTACCCGAAGGGAGGGTTGTCGGTTCCGATCCCCACCGTCAGCGCGTCCTTGGCCACCTTGTCCAGGGGGCGGGCGGCCACCGAAATCGAGCAGATCGCGACGGCCAGGAAGGCCGACGGAAGGCTTCGGAGCATCACTTGACCTCCGTCACCAGACGGAATCCGATGTACTTGGCCCCCACCGGAGAGGCGACGTCGACCCAGCGCCCCTTGTCCAGGCAGCGTTCCCGGGGCAGGCTGAAGAACCCGCCGGCGATGTAGGCCACCGATCCGGAACTGCGGTCGTTCTCGACCCATCCCGCCACGTCGCCCACCAGGTTGTAGAGCCCGATGCCCTGGAGTCGGCTGGCAGCGGGTTCCGGAGCATCCAACCCGCAAGCCACCTGGGACCCGGTCAGGTTGAGGTTCTCCACCTCGCGGCGCCATTCGCCCACGGTGGGCAGACGTTTGCCCACCCATGTGGCATAGGTCCTGGCGTCGGCGATGGAGACGTTCACCACCGGATAGTCGGCGTACTGGGGATCGGCGAAGTAGTTGGGAAGCGCGGCGAATTCGGGATCGGCCGGGTATTCGTGCCCGGTCTTGTCGCAGAAGGCCTTGTATTCGCCGTTGGTCACGTCGCGGCTGGAGAAGAGCAGGTGGGCGGGCGCGCTCTGGGGCACCCCCACGGGCTGCAGGGGATAGGCCGAGACCGGCGCGGCCTTGGCCGAAGCGGGGTGCGCGGGCTTGGATCCCAGGCCGAACTCCCACGCCACCGAAGCCTGCACCCCCCAATGGGTCTCCTGGTTGGACGCCAACAGGCCCAGGGGGACGCCGAGCTCCAGGGCCAGGTTCTGACCGGCATACCAGATGACTCCGGGCGTGGCGGTCACCAGGAACGAAGCCGAGTCCACCGTGGCCGAGCCCTTGGTGGTGGGGAATCGATAGTCGAGCGACGCCTGGAGATAAGGGAGCAGCTGGTCGAAGAAGAGAACTCCGCCGCGGACACGGGCGAAGGCGGCATCGCCGGGCGTGACGTTCCCGGTATCCATGGAATTGAAGCGGAGCGAATAACCGAGGTTCCCGGCCAGGTCGAACATCTGGTAGCGCTGGCTGGTGATCAAGGTCAGTGCCAAGGCATCGGATTTTTCGCCCAGGTTCTCGGTCTTGGTGCTGCCCAGGGTGTAGGAGACGTCCACGGCGGAATTGAGAGGAGCATAGGTCCACTTGGCACCGAGAATCACGTCGCCCAGAGCCATGCTGGAGTTGACGCCGGGCTCGGATCTCTCGGCCAGGGGGATGGTGACATGGGATTCCAACCCGTAGGGGAAACCGAACCGCAATTGGAGGGGGAGTTCCAAACCGGATGGCTGCTTGCCCGCCGGGTAGGGCGAAGTGCCGGAATCTGTGGGGAACCCGACGTACTGTGCGTATCCGATCCCGCCTTCCACCTCCATCTTCCACGGGGCCACCGAGAGGAGTTCCATTCCGGTGGCCTTGGTGCGGTATTCGAAGGAGTGTTCCACCACCGAGGTCCGACCCGGATCGATGTTCACCGTGTACACCGCCGGCATGTAGGCCGGATCCGCCGGGCGCAGGAGGACGGAATGGGTGCCGGGAACCATGTTCTCGTTGGAGTACGGCGTGCGCTGGGGCTCCGGATCCTTGGCGCCGTCCAGCACGACCACGGCGCTGTCGGGATCGGTGTGGATGGCCAAGGTGCCGCGGTCCTGGGCGCGAACACCCGCCGCGACCAGCGCGACTGCCCATCCAACGGCGAAACAGGTACGTTTTTCAAGACGATCGCGCATCAGGGGATCCTCGATGACCAGGGTTTCAACTCGGCACAAAATAGACTATTGTCGCTGTTTCTAACTTCGACACTTTCCCAAACGAGGTTCGTCCGATCATGACCGGCAAAGTCGCGTGGAAGGAAGGTCTGGCCCTGCTGCCCCAGCATTTCCAACGTGCCGACGAATCGGCGCGCGAGGACCTGCAACGGCATTTCGGGCAGCCGCCCGCCAGGGGCTTCGGCTTCTCGCGCATCCAGCTCGACCTGGCCGCCTTGGCGTCGGGCACCGTTTCCGTCCGCGAAGCCGCCGGCGTCTTCCCGGGGGGCATCCGCTTCGACACGGCATCCACGCCCGGATCCGCGCTGTCGCGCCAACTTCCGCAGGGTACGGACGCTCCCGTGGTGCGCGCGTTCCTGGCAATGCCCACTCCATCGGATTCCGGCGCGAACCTCGGACCCGACGCCGCCTTCGTCGAATTCCCGCGCAACCTGCCCGATTCCGCCACGGGCAGATCCCGTCGCGAAGTGGGTCTCATGGCGCCCAACCTCGCGCTGCGCCTGTCCACGGAAGCGAACGACGGATTCCTCCTCCTCCCCGTCGCGGACATCGTGCGCGGGCGCCAGGGACAGCCGGCCCTGGCCGACGATTTCCTTCCGATCCTGCTGGACGTCAACGCCTGGGCGCCCCTCGCCGAACAGGTGGCGAAGCTCGCCGATTCCGTCCGGGAGCGCAGCCGCGAGCTGGAACGTCAGAATCCGTCCGTGGATGTCCAGGGACTCCGCCAATGGCTGGAGTGCCTCCACCTGCGCACCCACCTGCCCGCCTTGGAACGCGCCGTGGGAACCCTCCAGATCCACCCCGCCGAACTCCACGCGGATCTCCTTCGCCTGATGGGCGGCCTGGTCTTCACCCGCGGGGCCGAGCCCCTGCCGTCCGGCTACGACCACTCCGATCCGGCGAGGTCCATCCTGGGGCCGCTCCGATGGCTCGTGCGGGTGCTCTCCAGCGAGATCCGGACCGACAACCTCGTCAAGGCGATGAACCGCGAAGCGCCCGTCCTGTTCAGCCTGCAACTGCCCTCCCAAACCTGGCAGGCGGGGAAGAAATTCTACCTCGCGATCCGCTCCGGGCTCGCGGTCGAGCAACTGGTCAAGCTCTTCGGCCAGCACGCCAAGACCGCGCCGCGCACCAAGCTCCAGGCCATCATCGTCAGCGCCCTGCCGGGAGTGGAGGCGCGGATGGTCCCCTCGCCCGCCTTCTTCCGCGCCACCGGCCAGGTCTGCTTCGAGCTCGGCACCGGCGGACCGCTCTGGCAGGGATTGCTGGAGGAGGGATTCCTGGGCGTCTACACCCCTCCCAACCTGGACATCTCGTCCATCGAACTGCTGATCGAGGGAGGCTGAGCCCATGGTGCCGCTTTCCATCCTGGCCCGCCCCGTGTTCCGACGCGGGCTTTCCCTGGCCGGAAACTGCCCCCCGCTCGCCGACGACCTTCGCCGGGAACTGTCCAAGTCGCTTTCCGACTTCGACGAGAGGGCCCGCCGGGACGGACACTCCTCCGCCAGCGTCGAGGAAGCCCGCTACGCGCTCTGCGCCTGGCTGGACGAGATGGTCTTCTCCTCCACCGCCTTCTCCATCGACTGGCTGGGCCACTCCCTGGCCGTCTCCCAGTTCCACGACCAGTCCGCCGGCACCAATTTCTTCTCGCGGATGGATCGGCTCCACCAGCGGGCCGACCTCGCCGGAGCCCTGGAGACCTACGCGCGCTGCATCCTGCTCGGGTTTCGCGGCCAGTACCGGGTGGAGGACCCCACGCAACTGAAGGGCCTGGTCGCCAACGCCTTCGGGAAGAGCCAGGACGCGAACTGGAGGCGACCGCCCTGGTTCCCCTCGCTGAGGCAGGCGCCGGGAAAGCGTCCCAAGGAGCGGACCGGCAGGTTCCTGGTCTGGATCGGGTTGGGCCTCCTGGTCCTGTCCGTGGGCGCCTATTTCCTTCTGGTTTGGCTTTCCCAGAACCTCTGAGGACGGAATGCGCACTCTCAAATCCTTCTGGTTCTGGCTTCTGGTCGTCTGGATCCTGCTGGGAGGCTTGGCCGCGTGGATGCTGGTGCTCAAGCTTCCCGCCTGGAACTGGATCTGCACGGCCGGGATCGCGGCTTGGCTGGTCGTGGGCATCGGCCTCTCGCTGTACCTGCGCCAGAAGGCCCTGATCAAGGTCCTGTCCAAGGGCGCGAAGGCGCAATCCTCGGACAACTTCGAGGAGTCGTGGAAGACGGGATTCGCCTCCGACGTGCGCAAGCTGCTGGAAGCGCTGGGGTCGGAGCTTCCGGGACGATCCGGCTCCGCCCTGCGGGAACGCCGTCTGGTCTGGACGGTTTCCGCCGACTTCGAAGCCTCCCGCCGGTTCCTGACGTCCAGCGGGGCGGTGGACGCCACCGAGTCCAGGCGGCACGAACTCTCCGGCGAGTTCCAGGCCCTGGCCAACTGGCTGACCCGCAAGGACGAGATCTTCGTGCTGCTGCGCGAGCTTCCCGATCCCCGCCTGCCCGCCACGCTGTCCCGCGCGGGCTTTCTGCTGGAGCTGCTTTCCCAACGCGGGAAGGTGCGGCCGGTGGACGCCGCCCTGGTGCTTTCACCGCTCCAGAAGGAGATCTTGCCTCCCGCCATCCACGCCGCCGTCGGGTATCTGGCGGAGGCCTCCGGGGTCGAATTCCCCATCTACCTGGGGCTCCACGGGGCCGAGACCCTTCCCGGAGGCGACGCCTTCTTCCGCGTCTGTCCGGATCCGCCGGGGGCCACCCTTCCGTGGACCCGGCAGGAAGACCTTCCCCCCGCGTTCGACCAGGCCTGGGCCCGCCTGGAAGCGGACCTGGACTCCAAGGAAAGCGGACACCTGGCCTCCGCATGGGACAAATCCTTTCCGCCGGAGGCGGTCTTCCAGTTCCTGGATTCCATCCGCAAGGTGAAGGAAGGCGCAAAGTCCGCCACCCTGTCCTGCGCGAGCCAATTCGTGGGCAAACCACACCCTTTCCTGCGCGGGGTCTATCTCCTGCCCTCCCAGCTGGTCCAGGAGAAGGCCCAGGCCGCCGCGATCTCCGCGGCCACTGCCGATGCGATGTTCTTCGGTTCGGCCGCCTTCCAGGATGTCGCGAGCCCCGTGGCGGAGTCCGGATCCCCCGTCGCGGAAACCTCCGTGGCGGCGCTGGAGGGGTTCCTGGAGCATCTGCATTCCGAGCCCGCCTTGGCCCGACTCGGTGCGGGTCGCCAGGTGAAGGCATCGGTGGTTTCGCTCACCGTCTTCGTGATCTCCATCCTGTTGTCCATGCTCCTGGTGTGGTCGGCCCTGCACGGATGGGTGACGGGCGCCGGCCTGGAGAAGGGCTGGCAGGTCCGCCTGGCCCAGGACAAGTCGACGACCTGGGCGGATGCGGCTTCCATGCGCGCCGGATTGCCGGCGCTCGACGACATCGACCGCCTGGTGACGGACATCGACGACGGTCGCCCCTGGCTTCTCGCCCCCGGATTCTACCGCCGCGGCAACAACCTTCCCGCCGCGGAACGGCAATTCGACACGATGACGCACCAGCTGGTGCGCGGGGCCTTTTCGGACCAGGAAACCAGGCTGCGCGCCCTGACCCGATCCCGCGATACCGCCCAGGACAACGAGAACCTCTACGATGCCCTGAAGGCCTATCTGCTCTCCACCCGGCAAGGCTGGATGGATGGGGAACCGAAGGTCGGGAAGAAGGGCCTTTCGGACGCCTTGGTTCGAGCGTGGAGCGAATACCTGGGCTACTCCGGTGCGCTTCCTCCCTTCGAGCGTTCGGTTCTTCCCCGCGTGGCCGAGCATATCGCCCAACGCGCGGCGGACGGAGATTCCTCCTGGCTGGGGACCCAGGATGCGAACCTGGTGGCCACCGCCCGGATGCAACTGCGGAACGCCAAGAACCAAACCGGCACCTTCGCCCATCTGCTGGCCGCCGCGGACACCTTGCCCAAACTCGATTGGGATTCCCTGGGGCTTCCCCAGACCGACCTCGGCTGCCGACCCCTGGAAATTCCCGCGGCCTACACCCGTCGGGGTTGGCTGGAAGCCGTGCGTCCCACCCTCAAATCCATGTCCGAGGGCGGATCGGACTGGGTGATGGGAAGCCAGGACCAGGAGACCTCCGCCGCCAGCGGGGACGTCATCGCCGAGCTGAAGCGCCGCTACGTGGAAGGCTTCGCCACCGCCTGGCGGGCCGTGTTGGACACCTCCGCCTGCACCCTGCCCGCGGACAACCAGAGGATCGGGTCCACCCTCGCCACCTTGGCCAGCCCCTACAATCCGCAGAATCCCCGCGGACTCCAGGCCTTCTTCCAGCGGATCCTCGCCGAGACCGATCTGACCCCCCCCAAGGACACCTCCAAATCGCTCCTGCCCGCGAACGTCCAGAAGGCGGCCGCGAGCGCGGAAAAGACCGTGGGGGCGGTCGACAAGCTCCTGGGCGGGGACGACCCGGTGGACGTGCAGGTGGCGCGCGAACTCGGCTCGCTGCGAGGATTGTCCTCGGACGTCGGCAAGGGCGCTCTGGACGCCTACATCAAGGACCTGTCCCAGCTGGGAACCCTCTTCGGCCAATGGACGGGAGCCGACGGCGCCTTCCAGTTCGCCAAGGGCATCGCGGGCCAGGATGCGCGCAACCCCCTGGTCCACGCCTGGAACGAGGCCGCGGCGCGACGCGACGCTCTTCCCGCGGACCTCCGCCCCTGGTTCCAGAGCTTCACCTGGGGGCTGTTGCGCCAGGTCGCTGGTCGCGCCTTCCCGCAGGCCCAGGCCCAGGCCCAGGCCGGCTACAAGGAGAAGGTCCTCCTGCCCTGGCAAAATCTGTCGAAGGGAGGATACCCCCTGGACCCCTACGCCGAGAACGAGGCCGCCATCGCCGACATGGACGCCCTGCTCAACCCCAAGACCGGGTCCCTCGCGGCCTACCTGGCCGACCTGGCCGGACTCGTGCAGGTGCAGAACGGCGACATCCGGGCGGTGAGCTTCAACGGGATGGGGATCTCCATGGACCCCGGAGCCGTGGAGCCCCTGCGCAAGCTCCTGCGGCTCTCCGATTTCTTCTACGGAAAGGGAGGCAACGCCTGGAAGGGCCTGAACACCTCCATCTCGGTGCACGCCGACCTGCGTGCGCACGTCACCCTACGCGTGGGCTCCCAGACGCTGGACGTCCCTCCGGGCACGGACCGGAAGCTTTCCCTCCGCTGGCCGATGCCCGACCAGAACGGGATTTCGCTGCAGGTGGCCACGGTCAACCAGACGTTCGAAGAGAAGCGCGACGGCCAATGGGCCCTGTTGCGGCTGATGGACTCCAAGTCTCCGGGGTCCCCCGACGCCACCTTCAGCTTCAACGAGCGCAGCTACATCGTGGACGTGCCGCTTTCCGTGCACATCGACCAACCCGGGGGTCCTTTCCAGGACCGGGATTTCTTCCACGTCGCCCTCCTCCCCGATCTTTTCCGCTGAGAAACCGAACATGAGCGAAACCGCCCTTCCCGAGTCCGATCTCCTGCCCCAGGCCCGGGAACTGGCGGCGCCCATCTCCGCGGCCCTGCCCGTGGGAGAAGACCCCAAATACTCGACGGAATTCGAGTTCGTGAAGTCGGAGATCGCCAAGATGTCCGAGCGCGACTGGGAGCAGATCGCCGCGGCTTCCAGGAAGGTGCTCCTCACCCAGGCCAAGGACATCACGCTCCTGTGCTACCACATGCTCGCGGGCACCATGAGCAGGGGATGGGGCGAAGGTGCCGCCGCGGCGCAGGCGCTGTCGGCCCTCATGGCCGATCACTGGGACGCCATCCATCCCCAGCGGGATCGGGCTCGGCAGAACGCCTTCAAGTGGCTCGTGGAGGAGCGGACCACGGGCACGTTCGCGCAGGTGGCGCACACGCAGGAAGACCACGAATCCCTGGTGGCCTTCGCCCAGGCCCTGGGCAGGATCCGCGATCTGATCGAAGCGAAGTTCCCGGACAATCCGCCGTCCCTCAAGCCTCTGCAGCAGATGGTGGAGGAGAAGGCCAAGGCGACCAGACCGGTGGCCGCCGCCGCGCCGGCACCCGCGACCACGGCATCCGGTTCCGGCTCCCACGCGGCTTCCTCCTCGGGTCCGGCTCCGACTGTGGCCGATGGCGCCTCCAAGGGCGACCTGATGATGGTGCTGCAGAAGATCGCGCTGCA
Source organism: Fibrobacteria bacterium (assembly GCA_035604215.1). Classification (GTDB taxonomy): domain Bacteria; phylum Fibrobacterota; class Fibrobacteria; order UBA5070; family UBA5070; genus UBA5070. Next base: position 21,747 of record DATNIW010000109.1, on the reverse strand, counting down.
GATGTCCGCCTCCGATCCCTCCAGCCCGGTGGGTTGGAAGCTCCTGCGCGTCTGTCGTTGGCAGGAATTGACGGCGCTTCCCAAGAACGAAGGCGGGAAGACCGCCTTCGCCGCTCCGAACCCGGCTCGGGTGTCCTTCCTGGAAGGCCTGTTCGCCCAGAAATCCTGGGGAACCATCCTGGAGAAGTCCGAGACCATCTTCACGGAGCCGGGACTCCATCTTTGGCTGGACCTCCAGTACTGGGTGGTGGAGGCCCTGGCGGGTCGGGGACAGGAACCGTGCGCGGACGCGGTGCGGGGAGAGTTGCGGAGCCTGCTCAAGAGGGTTCCCGGTCTTGCGGACCTCAGGTTCGCCGACGGCTCTCCGGTGGCTTCCGTCATGACGCGCGACTGGCTGGACCAGATCGCGCGGGAGGGATCGGGCGGACCGGCCCGGTCGGCCGCCGCCCGCGAAGACACTCTGGAAGCGGACCTCCAGGCGGCACGGGAACTGGCCTCCTCCGGCAGGGTCGCCGACGCCCTGGACCTCCTCCAGGCGGGCCTGCTCTACGGCGACCTGCGGTCCCGGACCGTGAGGCAGTTGGAGATCGCCCGGACCGCCCTCCTGGCGGGCAAGATCCGTCCCGCCCTGTCGGTCTCGACGGAAATCGCCGACCGGGCCGAGCGCCTGGACCTGGGCGCCTGGGAACCGTTGCTCGGCCGGGAAATCATGGAGGTCCATCTCAAGGCCCTCAACGCCGCGCTGGAGGCGGGAATCGGGGCGGCGGACGTCCTTCTCGCCCGGCGCGAAGCGCTGGCGACCAGGGCCGGATCCACGGACCCGGCCCTCCTTGCCAGATTTGAATTCTAATCTTTAGCCACAGTCCCAATCCACTCCCCATCAGCGAGGTCAGCCATGGCAGGCACGAGCTTCCAAAACGAGATTCCTCCTGCGCGCGTGAACATCCAGCTCAACGTGGACAAGGGCGGCGCCCAGAAGAAGGTCGAGCTTCCGCTCAAGCTGCTCGTCCTCGGCGACTTCACGCAGCGCAAGGACGACACGCGCGTCTCGGAGCGCGAGAAGATCAACATCGACAAGAACAACTTCGACCAGGTGCTGGAATCCCTGGACCTGGGCGTCAAGACCGTGGTCCCCAACAAGGTCAAGAACGACGGCTCCGACCTCGCCGTGGACCTCAAGATCAAGAACATGAAGTCCTTCGAGCCGTCGGAAATCGTCAAGCAGGTGCCCGAGCTCTCCAAGCTGATGGCGGCCCGCAACCTGATCCGGGACCTGGGTTCCAACCTCCTGGACAACCGCGAGTTCCGCAAGCGCATGGAGGGCATCCTGAAGGACAAGTCCGCCATGGAAGGCATCCTCGCCGAACTGGACAAGGTCGCCCCCGAGAAAAAGGAAGGTTGAGGGAATCATGTCGACGGAAAACAGCCTCCAGTACATCTACGAGACGATCAACATGGACCTGCCCTCGCAGGAAGTGGACATCGCCGAATACTCCGACGCCGGTTCGCTCTTCGAGCACCAGGCCAACGAGCGCATGGGCGCCGCGCTGCGCGTGTTCATCCGCAGCGTCGTGGAAAGCTCCACGTCCATCGAGAAGATCGACCGCGCGACCATCGAGGCGCAGGTGGCCTTCATCGACAAGATGATCTCCGCGCAGTTGGACGAGATCGTGCATTCGGAGCCGTTCCAGAAGCTCGAGGCGCAGTGGAAGCAGCTCAAGTTCCTGGTGGACCGCACCAACTTCAAGAAGAACGTCAAGATCGAGATCCTCAACGTCTCCAAGCAGGACCTGCAGGAGGATTTCGAGGATTCGCCGGAGATCATCCAGTCCGCGCTCTACAAGCACGTGTACGTGGACGAATACGACACCCCCGGCGGCGAACCGTACGGAGCCCTGATCTCCAGCTACGAGTTCGACTCCGGTTCGCAGGACATCGGGCTCCTGACCGACATCTCGCACGTCTCGGCCGCGGCCCACTGCCCCTTCGTGGGATCGGTCGGGTCCAAGTTCTTCGGCAAGGGAAGCGTCCACGAACTTCCCAAGATCGACGACCTGGAAAGCTACCTGGACCGGGCCGAATACATCAAGTGGCGCGGATTCCGCGACTCCGAGGACAGCCGCTACGTGGGCCTGGTGCTCCCCAGGTTCCTGCTCAGGCTTCCCTACGATCCCGAGAACAACCCGGTCTCCGACTTCCACTACACGGAATCCGTCATCGGCGCGGAGCACGACAAGTACCTGTGGGGCAACGCCTCGTTCGCGTTCGCCGCCAACATGGTCCGTTCCTTCGTGGACAACGGCTGGTGCGTCCAGATCCGCGGTCCCGAGTCGGGCGGCAAGGTGGAGGACCTCCCCATCCACACCTTCGACGTGGGCAAGGGCACCCAGCTCAAGATCCCCACCGAGATCCTGATCCCGGAAACCCGCGAGTTCGAGTTCGCGAACCAGGGATTCATCCCGTTCAGCTACTACAAGAACCGCGACTACGGGTGCTTCTTCTCGGCCAACTCGAGCCGCCGCCCGGAGGAGTTCGACAACCCCACGGTCACGGCGAACGAGCGCATCAACGCGCGCCTGCCCTACATCTTCCTGACCGCCCGCCTGGCCCACTACCTCAAGGTCCTGCAGCGCGAGAACATCGGCGCCACCAAGAGCGCGCCCATCCTCGAGCAGGAACTGAACAACTGGATCAAGGGACTGGTCACCGAGATGAAGAATCCCGGGCCGGAACTCGCCGCCACCCACCCCTTGAGCTACGGCAAGGTGACGGTGGGCGAGAATCCCGACAATCCCGGCTTCTTCCGCGTGGCCCTCTCGGTCATGCCCCATTTCCAGGTCGAGGGAATCGACGTGAGTCTTTCCTTGGTCTCCAAGATGCCGCAAGGCAAGTAACTATCCCCCCCAACAAACCCCATTAACGAGAGGAAACAGACATGGCAATTCCCGCCTACATGGAAGTCGAAGGCATCCAGGGTTCGGTCACCGTGGCCGGACGCGAAGGTACCGTGGAGATCCTGGAATTCAACCACAGGGTCTACCTGCCCACCGACCGCGACACGGGCTCCATCACCGGAACCCGCAAACACGAGCCGTTGATCGTCCACAAGGCCTTCGACAAGAGCTCGGCCTTGTTCTACCAGCGCGTGACCACCGGCGAAGTGATCCCCAAGATCACCATCCGCTGGTACCAGGTGACCGACCAAGGCGAAGAGAAACCCTATTTCACCCACGAACTGACCGGCGTCCAGGTCGCTTCCGTGCGATCCTACATGTTCAACGTGAAGGATCCCAGCAAGGAGCAGTACGTGCACCAGGAGGAGATCTCGCTGCGCTACCAGAAGATCACCTGGACGTTCCTGGACGGCAATCTCATCCACACGGACGACTGGAACAGCCGCTGACGCGTCCGCATCGCTGAACCACCGGGGCCATGGCGGGATGCCGCCATGGCCCTTTCCGTCGAGGAGCTCCCATGCAGGGCGAAGGTCTGCTCGAGATGCTCACCGGCGCGTACCTGGACGGGACGCCGGTGGACAGCGTGCCTCGGCAGGCCCGGCGCATCCGTTCGGTGGCCGACCAGATCCAGCGCATCCTCGAGACCCGCAAGGGCATGCTGGTGCACATGCCGGATTTCGGCATGTCCGACATCGGCGACCTCTTCCGCAGGCTTCCCGGCAGCGCCTCGGAGATCCGCTCCGAGATGGAAACCCTCATCCGGAGGTTCGAGCCCCGGATGGAACACGTCCGTGTCGAATTCGAGGAGTTCGATCCCGCCTTCGCCCGGGTGAAGTTCCGGATCTCCGGCAGCCTCATCGGCATCGGACGGGTCCAGTTCCAGTCGTCCTTCTTCCCCAACGGGCGCGGCGAAGTCCGCCCCAGCGGCTGAGACCATGTCCGACCTGAAACGCCGCTTCGACGAGGAGATGCGACACCTGCTGGGCGCCGGACGCGAATTCGCCCGGGAACATGCCGCCTTGGCGCAGAAGATCTCCATCGACGACGTGGCCCGTCGCCATCCCTACCTGGAACAGCTGTTCGAGAACTTCGCCTTCCAGGTCGCGCGCGCGCGCACGGACCTGGAGGATGCGGACGACGACACCGCGGGCGAACTCCTCGATCTGGTGGCGCACGGGCTGGAGATCCCCCTTCCCTCCGTCGCCATCGTCGAATTCGTCCCGGGTGCCGGGACCACCGGTACCGCGGAGAGAATCCTCGCAGGTTCGGAGGTCCGCGCGTGGCCCGCCGACCACCCGTCGCAGATCCGCGCCACCGTTGCCGGAAATTGCCCCGTCCACCAGTTGCGGCTGGATTTCGCCAAGCTCCTGGGGGGGTCGCAGGGCCGGGCCTCGCTGGAATTCGTCCTCGCCTCCGTCGGTGGAGCCGGCACCGCGTCCTGGCCCGCGGAACTCGAGATCTTCCTGGGCCGGGACCCGCTGGTGGCCTGGACGATCCGCCACTTCCTCCTGCGCAGGACAGGCTCGGTGGAAGTGGAGGGGCGTGCCGCGGCCGTCCGCTTCCAGGCCTCGAAGGCGGCCGGCTACGGGACCCTCTCCGCTCCCGCCTGCGAGCCGTTGCTGGATCTGCGCGATTTCCTCTGCGCCGAAGAACGCTTCCGGTACGTGCGACTGGTGGGCCTGGACGCGGCCCTCCCCGCCACCGCGACCACGGCGCGGATCGCCGTGCGATTCCAGGGCGTGCTGCCCAAGGACCTGGAACCCCTCGTGGACAAGAACAGTCTGCGGCTGAACACGGCACCCGTGGTCAACGCCCACCTCCACGAGTTCGACCCGCTCCTGGTGGACCCGAGACGGGCATCCTATCCCCTGGAGGCCCGCGGCGAGCCGGGCAAGGAGGTCCTGGATCTCGCGTCCATGGCGGGCGCGAGCCAATCGGATCCCACCCGGACCCATGCCTACCTCAGGTCCTGGGAATCGCGCCATGCCGGCGTCCGCATCCAGGAATCCGGTTCCATACACCTCCGGCGGCGCCCCAACCGGTCCGGCGGCGCGCGGACCTCCTTCCGGCTCTCCCATCGGGACCCGGCATTCTTCTTCCCGGACGAATTCCTGTCCGGGAACGTCTGGTGCTGCGACGGCGACGTTCCTTCCGAAAAGGTCCGCGCCCAGGATCTGTCCGATCCCGGTCCCGGGGTGCCCTCCGGATGGGGCGTCGCGGGCCTGACCCGTCCGACCCAGGTCTTCCGTCCCCCCGCGGATCCCATGTTCCGGTGGCGCATGCTCTCCCATTTCCAGGGATCCTTCCGGGACATGCTCCAGGCGGATTCCCTGAAGGAGACGCTTCGCGCCCTGCTCTGGGACACGCGGGGCCTGCGCCGCGGACTGGTGGACGGAATCCGACAGGTCGAATCGGTTCCCGGACACGTCCTGGTGGACGGGATCCCGAATCCCGTCTGGGAGATCCGGATCCTGTGGGAAGACTCCGAGGTGAAGCCGGATTCCTGGGAGCGGCTGGGCCGACTGGACGCCTTCGCCCAACTCCTCCTGGGCCTGTTCCGTTCGCGCACCCCGGCCGGCGTCGAGTCCCGGGTTTCGTTCCGCGTGGAGCCCGCCGGCATCCGCTTGGAGCACGGATGACGCCCCCCCGACCACCCATGGAACGGCTGGGCGACGAGGCGCGCGCCTTCGAGTTCCTCCAATGGATCCGTCTCTGGATGCGCACCCGTCTGGTCTCCGGCGACGGAACGGGTCAGGACATCCTGCAGTTGCTGGACGAGGGACTGGACATCCACCATTCCGGGTCTCTCGCCTTCGCCCCCCAGGACATCGCCTCGGCGGGCAAATCTCCCGCGGGCCGGGAGGAATTGCTGGTCCATTTCCTGGGGCTCCAGGGGGCGTCCTCTCCCCTGCCGTCCTACCTGGTGGACCCGCTCCAGAGCGTGGACGAGCGTTGGGCGCCGCTGCGGACCTTCTACCGCCTCTTCGAAAACCGCATCTACAGGATCCTGGCCCTGGGCCTGATCCTGCGCTCGCCCGAGATCCGCGCCGAATTGGGCGTCTCCGACGCGCTCGCCAGCCACCTGGACCAATGGGCGGGCTGCGCGACCGCGGAATCGAGACCCCGGCGGTTGGGCGGATTGTCCCAGCTCGTGCCTCACGCGCGAAGCCGTACCGGCCTGGAGAGGTTCCTCTCGCGCATGCTTGGGATCGAGCGGATCGAAGCCGACGATGGACCGGTGGGCTGGGTCCCGAATCCCGCACCCGCGAAGATGGACGGCGACTCGCGGTTGGACGGAACCCGTGCCGCGGGATCGGAACTTCCGGTGGCCGGGGATCGAGTCGAGATCCGCATCGGTCCGGTGCGTTGGGAGCAGTACCGGGCATGGGCGCGAGATCCCGAATCCATCCGCGCCGCGGTCCGCGGGCTGGTGGAGGATTTCCTGCCGCGACCGGTGCAATGGGACGTGGTGGCCATCCTGGATCCTTGCGGCCTACCCCCCGGCGTGGGTCGGGGCCTTGGCGACCGGGACCCGGACCTCCAGGCTTGCCTGGGGGCGGTCGCCTGGTTGGGCGACACCGACCCGGAACCCGCGATGCTGTCCCTCGCACCGACGGCCGGCGCGGCCGGGGGGCGTGGATGAACGCGCCCGCGCCGGACAGGTACCAAGCGCTTCGAAACCTGTTCCTGCAGGAGATGCATGCGCTCCAGGAAGAGGGAAAGGCTTTCGCCCAGGAGTACCCGGAGGCCGCAGCTCTCCTGGACCCCACCCGCGTGGAAGACCGGGACCCGGGAGTGGAACGGATGGTGGAGGCGTTCAGCTACCTCACCGCCCGCGTCCGGGAGGCTTCCGCCATGGAGCAGGACGGTCTGGAGGGACACCTCCTGGAACTGTTGGAGGACGGCTTGGACCACATCCTGCCATCGGTGGTGGTCTTCCAGGTGGCGGCGCGACGCAAATTCCGAAGCTCCACCGGTTTGTCCCGGGGCGCGGAGTTCAAGACCCCGGGGTCCCGAACCTCGAGCTGCCGATTCACCCTCCTCCACGACTTGCGCATCGATCCCGTGGAAATCGTCCGGGCGCAGGTCGAATTGGACGAACGCGGCACCTCCAGCCTGGAACTGGAGTTCAAGCGCGCCGATCCGGACGGTGGAGATTGGCCCGATGCGCTGCCCGTGTTCCTGCACGGGGACGCTCCCGTCGTCTGGTCCCTGCGCTACGGTCTTTCCCGCCGCGCTGCCAAGATCGATGTGTGGACGGAAAATGGCTGGCATGCCGCGCCCGGCATCCGGTTCCAGGCGTTGGACAAACCCGGGTACGATGCCGATCTGCGCGCCCATCCCCTGTCGCACGCACGCGACTTCTTCTGCTGCGACGAGCGCTTCCGTTTCGTGGAACTGAGGGGGCTTTCCTCGCTGGCGGCACCCGGAGACGGAACGCTCCGCCTGCGCGTGGCCTTCGACGGGGCCTTTCCCAGGGCGGTGGTGCGCGGGGTGTCCGCGGACGCTTTCCGGCTCCACGCTGGAGTGGCGGTGAACCGCTACGAGGATTCCTGCGACGGTCTGGTCTGGGACCACACCCGGTCCGAGGTCCCGCTGCGGACCGCGAACGGGAATTCCCAGGAGATCCTGGAGGCCCTGAAGGTGGAGAGTTCCACCCGCAGCCACCCTCCGCGCCACACCCGGTATTTCCCCTTCTCGCGCTATCGGCACGGCACCCTTGCGGATGCGGCCTTCTTCGGGCTGCACAGGCGCCGCGACGCCTCGGGCCGACCTCTGTCCCTGCTGGCGCTGGGCTGGCCGGATCTGGGCACCCCGCTGGAAGACGAATACGTTTCCGTCCACGCCGCCTTTTGCGACGGAAATCGTCCCTACGAGGAGACCACCGGGAAGGAATTCCTCCCCTCCGATCCGGACCTTCGCGAAGCCCTGGATCTGGCCACCCTGACGCGCCCCACCCCGGTGCACCGACCGCCTCCGCAGGTCGCGTTGCACACGCGGTTGATGACCATGGCGATGATCCATTTCCAGGGGATCCTGGACGCGGAAAGGATGCGCGACGCCCTGCGCCTGTTCCTGTGGGACCCGGCGGAGGGCAAGAAGACGCTGATCGACTCCATCCAGCAGGTGTCGGTCGAGACCGGCCACAGATATGTGGATGGCATCCACCGCCCCGAACAGCGCGTGCGGATCCGCCTGCGCGACACCACCTGCACACCGGAAACCTGGGAACGCCTGGGGGTCCTGGACGCCTTCGCCCGCATCCTGGGCAGGATGGTCCAGGAAGAGACCCCCATCGGCTCCCTTTGCGCGACGACGGTCGTGATCGAGCCCGCTGGAGTGGAACTGAGGGTGTAGGGAATCTCGGTTCGGCCTCCCGATCGAGAATTCCTTTGAACAAAAAACCCCGGCCCGCTTTCGCGGACCGGGGTCCCTAGGAACTCTCCGGAAGTGAAGCGCATGAAGCCTCCGGAGAATCGGCCCCAGGGAAAATCCCCGGGTGCGGTCGAAGGGATCAGAACGTGTAGTTGATTTCGGATCCGATGACTTGGTCGGTCTTGGTATCCATCATTCCCTTGTCGTCACCAAAGACCTTTTCGGAAGCCAAGTCGATGCGGTACTCGACCCGCAACAAGCTGTTCTGGGTCAGCTTGTAACCTGGAGCCAACGCGATGCTGTTGATGGTCCAGGACGATCCCTGGTCCTGCGAGAGGAACTCGTAGCGCAATCCGATCTGTGCGGCTCCCATATGGTACAAGGGCTGCAGTCCCAACAGGTAGGCGGTGTAGGCCGCACCCATGGTGGACTTGTCCTTCCACATGAAATTTCCTTGGAAGTTCAGGTCGAGATTCGGAACCAACGTCTTGTTCAATCCCGTCAGATCCAGACTTGTGTACATCTTCCGAATGGCCATGCCAGAGGTGTCGAATCCACCCTGAGGACCGTAATATGCGGAAATCGTCGCGGCGAAGGGGTCGCCGTACGCGAGCGCAACCTTGGCGTAACCAACTGGGATGCCATCCGAACCGTCGTACTGCCAAACCTGGCCATTGGGGTTGCTCACCGCTCCGATCGCACCACTGATCTGGTCGTTGGCCTTGAAGGTGATCACCGCACCTGTGCTGGAGGTGAATTCCAGTACGCCGAAGGCGAGCCCACGCGTCAAGGTCGGGTTCGCCCCAGAATTGCCGACTTCGATCCCTTCGGAGGTGTAGAACTTACCCGCCTGCAAGCCCAGGGGAGACTTGCCGAAAGGAATGCTCACGAAGGCCTGCTGCACGTCGAAGGCGAAGCCCGTCTTGGAAACCATTGCCCCGCCAGTTGCCATTCCATCTGTTCCGGCATCCAGGTCGATGGTATAGGACGCTCCCGCGCTGTCCCCACCGGTGATGGTCAAATGGGCGGCGTCGGCCTTGAAGGAAGCATTGCGGCCACCATAGAAATTGCTGTAGCCCGTGCCCGGCTCGATGCCGGCACCGTTCACGAAGCCGTCGACGGGGTCGTTGAGGTCGTAGATGTACGACCCGGTCACAAACCCGGTGAACTTGGGGCCGTCGGCCAAGAGGACTGTGGGAACCAATGCGAGTGTCCCTGCCATGGTGGCCAGGGTACGGGAAGTCTTCGACATGTATCGACTCCTTTTCGTGTTGTGCCCGGGGAAGTCCCGTGGGCTGATGCCAACCGTACAAACGAAAGGCGTGCCAGTCTACCCACACTTCCCGATTGATCCCAGCTCATTGCAAAACGCAAGCTCTTTCCTGGTTTTCTCCTTGCAATTCGCCAAACTCGCGGACAATGAGTGTCATTGCCATTGACACTTCCTTTGTTCGTCAGTCGAAACCCCGCTCGAATCGGGTGTTTGTCAGCGTATGGGGTGGATTCAAGCCATTTGTCGACCTTGATATCTGCTTTGTCAGATTCCGACATTTTCCGGCAAATGGCGACGCTTCCGACCTTTGGCCCACTGCTCCTTTGCCTTATCCTTCAACCGTGACATCTTCACTCTCTCCCACCCGGATCCGCGTCGAGCGGGTCCGCGGACGCGACCGGATCGTGGCCATGGAAAGCCGCCCCCCGCTGAAGTGGCTGCCGGTGCGCGACCACCACGCGGCGGTGGCGTTCCTCTCCGGATACGGTGGAGGCGCCGTGGCGGGAGACCTGCCCCGGGTGGACATCCAGGTGGGACCCCAAGCCAAGCTTTGGGCGGGGACCCAGGCGCACACGCGCGTCTATCGCAATCCCCAAGGGATCCGGACGGGACAGATCCTCACCGGGTGCCTGGAGGACGGCGCGTTCTGCGCCCACGTGCCGGATCCGGTGACGCCGCAGCAATCCAGCGTCTGGTGCCAAAGCTCCCGGTGGACGCTGGGAAAGGGTTCCACGTTGGTGGTCCTGGAGTCGCATTCGGCGGGTCGCCAAGGCTTCGAGCCCGATTTCTCCTACACGCGTTTCGAGAGCCACCTGGAAGTGATGGGACCCTCCGGCGAGCCTTTGCTCTGGGAATCCTACGCCTCGGATCCCGGAGCTCTTCCTCCCGGTGCCGCCGCGGTCGTCGGACCCTATACCAGAGTATGGAACCTTTTTCTCTGTTCCCCAAATCCGGAAGTCGCCCTGGAATCCTTGGTGGAAGACCTGGAATCCGCCTTCGAGCCGTTCGCCGGGGTACGGGAGGAAATGGCCCTGTCCTTCGGGAGGTCCCGACCCTGCACGTGGTGCGCCCGAGCCCTCGCCAGGTCTTCCGCCGCACTGGATCCGTTGATGGCATCGTTGCGACAGGCCTTGTCCGAACCCTCCCGTCTGGGCACGGACCCGCTTTCGCGAAGGCCTTGAACCGGATCTCAGAGGATCGCGAGGACTCCCGCCAAGGCAACAAGGCCCGCACCGGCCATGCGGAGCGCGACCTTGCTCTCGCGGATGCGCACCCCGATCCCCATGCCACACAGGTGCAAGACGGCCGTGGACGCCAGGAACCCGGCGGCGAAGGCGGCTCCGGATGCGCTGGCGGGGACTTCCGCGCCGTGGGCCTGTCCGTGGACGAAGGCGCACAACCCCGTGGCCACGGCGACCACGGGCAGGCCGGGAACCCAGCGGAAGGCCAAGGCGAGGCCGAGCATCGCGAGGCCCAGTTGGATGCCGGTTTCCGTCCCGGGGACCACGAACCCCGTCCACCCCAGGGCGAACCCGATGGTCATGGCGGAGAGGAAGACGGCGGGCGGCACCCAGCGCATCCGTCCTTCCAGGAGGCTCGCCCAGACGCCCACCGCGGCCATGGCGGCCAGGTGGTCGATTCCCGTCCACGGATGGACCAACCCCGCGACCAGGCCGTGGGCGCCGTGCCCCGGGTGGGCGCAGGCGAGGGCGGAGAGGAACAGGACGGGTGCGACGGCTTTCTTCATGGCTGGACTCCGTTGAGGTGGGTGTGTTCGGCTCCGTGGGTCGGCTTGTGCGCGGCCCATGCCTCCAGGGCCCTGGCGCGACTGGACAGGATGTGTTCCACGATCTCGTCCACGCCGCGACCGTCCATCATGCAGGCGAACTGGAAAGGCCCCTTGCCGCGCATGAGGCGGGAGTCGCGGTCCATGATGTCCAGGCTCGCGTTCACGAGATGCGCGATGTCGATCTTGTTGATCACCAGGAGATCGCTCTGGGTGATGCCGGGACCGCCCTTGCGCGGGATCTTGTCGCCTCCGGAAACGTCGATGACATAGATGGAATAGTCCACCAGCTCCTTGCTGAAATGGGCCGCGAGGTTGTCTCCGCCGCTCTCCAGGAGAAGCAGATCCAGTCCATGGTCGAACCTCTCCATCAATTCTTCCAGGGCGGCGAGATTCAGGGAGATGTCTTCGCGGATGGCGGCGTGGGGGCATCCACCCGTCTCGACCCCGATGATCCGGTGCGGCGAGAGCGCCGCGTGGCGGGTCAGGAACTCGGCGTCCTCCTTGGTGAAGATGTCGTTGGTGACCACCGCCAGACTCATGGCGTCCCGCAGACGCTCGCACAGGACGCGCGTGAGGGCGGTCTTGCCGGTGCCCACGGGGCCTCCGATCCCCACGGTGAAGGCGCGCTGGTGGAAGTCGCGTTCGGTGCGCAGCTTCTCGCGCTGCGCGAAGAAACCGGGGTGTTCCTTCGCGGGCGGCTCGTTGAAGAATCCCTTGACGGGCAGATGCATGGTGCGTCCTTTCAGGATTGGAAGAGGCGGGAGTAGAGCCGTTCGTGCAACCCCTGGGCCAGATCCCACAGCGGCGCCATCCGGCGCGCCTCCTCGATCCGATGGGGGGAGCGGTCCGCCAGGCTCTCCAGACCCGCCAGCCGCCGGTGGTGGATGGTCGCCGCCTCCATGGGGCCCAGGATCCCCAGCCGCACCGCGGACGAAATCTGGTCGCGCAGGAACATCCACAGCGAGAAGAGCCGGGCCTGGGAGAGGTCCACGGAAAACAGGGACAGGGCCGAGGCCAACACGGGGACCTGGTGGGTGGGGAGTCCCCGTTCGCGCAATTCGAGGGACCAGGTCGCGGCCTCGGGTCGCAGCGAGGAGAGCAGCCGCGCCCAGGTTCCGCCCAGGCGCGTGGAGGCGGCCCGGGCGGCGGGTGCCATGGCCTGGGCGTCGTAGATCCGGAAGATCCCTTCGGAGTCGGACAGTTTCCGTCCCCAGACCCGGGAGACGAAGGGAAGTTCCCATCCGGCGAAGGCCAGGCAGGTGGAATCCAGCCAGGACTCGAAACCCTCTCCGTTCCCCAGGCACCCCGCCTGCCACGCCGATTCCAGCCCGGTGGAGAACGCGTAGCCCCCGGTGGGGAAGGCGCTGTCGGCGAGCTGGAGGAGGAAGACGTCCATGTCAGAACAGGTGGTAGAGTCGGGCCATGGGCAGGACCACGGCGGGTTCGCAGGTCAGGATCTGTTCTCCGATCCGCACCTCGTAGGTCTCGGGATCCACCGTCAGGCCCGGGAGGACGCCGTTGAGGACCATGTCCCGCTTTCCGACCCCTCGGCAACCCCGGACGGGCAGCACGCCCCGGCGGAGGTTCCAGGAACGGACCTTCTCCAGGGACGCGGCCGAGACGAAGGTGACGGAACCCGCGCCGGCGGCCGAACCGAAGGATCCGAACATGGGCCTTCCCCGCAGGGGCTGGGGCGTCGGGATGGAGGCGTTGGCGTCGCCCATCTGGGCCCAGGCGACGAATCCGCCCTTGAGCACCATCTCCGGCTTGACGCCGAAATACGCGGGCTTCCACAGCACCAGGTCGGCGAGCTTCCCTTCGGAGACGGTGCCGATCTCCCCCCCCATGCCGTGGGCGATGGCGGGATTGATGGTGTACTTGGCCAGGTACCTGCGCACCCGGAAATTGTCCGCCCCGGTCCCGGCGTCCTCCCGGAGGGCACCCCTCTGGACCTTCATCTTGTGGGCCGTTTGCCAGGTCCGCAGCACGACCTCGCCCACCCGGCCCATGGCCTGGCTGTCGGAGCTGATGATGGAGAGGGCCCCCATGTCGTGGAGGATGTCCTCGGCGGCGATGGTCTCCGGGCGGATGCGGCTTTCCGCGAAGGCCACGTCCTCGGGGATGGACCGGTCCAGGTGGTGGCACACCATGAGCATGTCCAGGTGCTCGTCGATGGTGTTCGCCGTGTAGGGTCGGGTGGGGTTGGTGGAGCTGGGGATCACGTTGGGATCGTTGCAGAGCACCAGGATGTCGGGAGCGTGGCCGCCTCCGGCGCCTTCCGTGTGGTAGGTGTGGATGGTGCGCCCGGCGATGGCGGCGCGGGTGCGCTCCACGAAGCCCGATTCGTTCAGGGTGTCCGTGTGGATGGCCACCTGCACGTCGTGGGCATCCGCGACGCGCAGGCAGGTGTCGATGGCCGCGGGCGTGGTCCCCCAGTCCTCGTGGAGCTTGAGCCCGCAGGCTCCGGACAGGATCTGGTCCAGCAGGGGGCCTTCGTGGGCGGCGTTCCCCTTGCCCAGGAACCCGAAGTTCATGGGGAAGGATTCGGTGGCCTCCATCATGCGCCGGAGGTGGAATTCCCCCGGCGTGCAGGTGGTGGCGCAGGTGCCCGTGGCGGGTCCGGTGCCGCCGCCCAGCATGGTGGTGACGCCCGAGGCCAGGGCCTCGTCGATCTGCTGCGGGCAGATGAAGTGGATGTGGGCGTCCATCGCCCCGGCGGTGAGGATCATGCCCTCCCCGGCGATCACCTCGGTGGTGGCGCCCACCACGAGGTTCGGGTCCACGCCGTCCATCCAATCCGGGTTTCCCGCCTTCCCCACGCCGGCGATCCGACCGTTGCGGATCCCCACGTCGGCCTTCCGGATCCCGTCCACGTCCAGCACCACGGCGTTGGTGATCACCAGGTCCAGGGCCTCGCCGTCGCGCGCGCGGCTGGACTGGCCCTGGCCGTCGCGGATGGACTTGCCTCCCCCGAACTTGCATTCGTCGCCCGGCACCGTGAAATCCGAATCCACCCGGATCCACAGGTCGGTGTCGGCGAGACGGATCCTGTCACCGACCGTGGGACCGTACATCTCGGCCCACGCCTTGCGGCGGATGTGGACGCTCACGCGACCGTCTCCACGCCCAGGAATCCCTCGGCGGACATGCGTTCCAAGGCGCGGGCCACGGCCCGGGGATCCTCGGGTCCGTCCAGGAAACCCTGGGCGCCGTGGGTGCTGGCCGACCCCCCGGCGGGGACCAGCCGCACGGTCCTGGTCTCGCCCGGCTCGAAACGGACGGCCGTCCCGGAGGCGATGTCCAGGTGCTTGCCCATGGCCCCGAGCCGGTCGAATTCCAGCATGGGGTTGGTCTCGGCGAAGGGGTAGTGGCTGCCCACCTGCACCGGCCGGTCGCCCCGGTTCACCACCGCCAGTTCCGACACCGTCCGTCCGGCGTTGATCTCGATGTCCTCCTCGCCGACCGCGATCTCCCCGGGCACGGCCTCCACCGAAGGCGGATGGGGTCGTTTCCGCCGCACCAATCCCGATCCCAGCAGGGCCAGGGATTCCACACCCTCCTCCCGGCAGACGGGCTCGTGGACGGTGACGAGCTTGGTCCCGTCGGGGAAGGTGCCTTCGATCTGGACTTCGGCCACCAGATCCGCGACCCCGGGGAGGACGTCCTGGAGTCCCAGGATGGCCTTGCCCAGGTTCATCAGTTCGGAGACGCCGCGGTCGCGCCGGACCAGTTCCAGCAGGACCGAGGAGATCAGCGCCGTGGTCTCGGGGAGATTGAGGGCGAGTCCGTCGGCGTAGCGCCTCTGGGCGAGGCTCCCGGCCAGGTGGAGGAGGAGTTTGTCGGCTTCGCGAGGATTGAGATGCACCTTCTTCTCCCTCCCCTTACACGGTGAGATGGTGACGGATTTCGTCGGGATCCAGGTCCGCGGCGCTTCCCGACAGCACCACCGTCCCCCGGTCCATCACGCAGATGTGGTTCGCGACCTCCAGGGCGAAGTCCAGGTACTGCTCGACCAGCACGATGGTCAGTCCGCCCTCGTCCCGCAGCTTGCGCAGCGTGTCCTGGATGTCCTGCACGATGTTCGGCTGGATCCCTTCGGTGGGCTCGTCCAGCATGAGCACCGAGGGATCTCCCACCAGAGCGCGGGCGATGGCCAACTGCTGCTGCTGGCCCCCCGACAGGTTCCCTCCCTGGCGACGGCGCATCTGCCCCAGCACGGGGAAAAGGCCCAATATCCTCTCCCACGGCACCGGAGAACGGTCCCGTCTGGCGTCCAGAGCCAGCTCCAGGTTCTCCGCGACGGTGAGGCGCGAGAAGATCTCCCGCCCCTGGGGGACGAGTCCGATCCCGGCCCGGGCCCGCGCGTCGGCGCGGTCCTTGGTGATGTCGCGCCCGCGGTAGGTCGTGGTGCCGCCCAAGGCGGGCAGGACACCGGCCAGCGTCTTCATCAGGGTCGTCTTCCCCACCCCGTTGCGCCCCAGCACGGCGGTGATGCTGCCTTCGGGGACTTCCAGGTCGATGCCCGACAGGACCTGGGTGGTCCCGTACCCCGAGGACAACCCCGACGTGGAAAGGATGGCCGTCATCTGTCGCTCCTGCCCTTGCCCAGGTAGCACTCGATCACGCGCGGATCGGCCTGGACCTTCTCCATGGGGCCTTCCACCAGCACGCGTCCCTCGTGCAGCACCGTCACGGTGCGGGCGATCTGGCGCACGAACGCCATGTCGTGCTCGATCACCACGATGGCGTGGTCGTGGGACAGTTCCTGCAAAAGCTCTCCCGTGCGCCAGGTCTCCTCGTCCGTCATTCCCGCCGCGGGTTCGTCCACCAGGAGCACCCTGGGCTCCTGCACGATCACCATGGCGATCTCGAGCCACTGCTTCTGGCCGTGGGACAGCGAGCCCGCGATCCTGGGGAGTTGGTCGGAAAGTCCGGTCTTCTCGGCGACCTCCAGGAGCCTGGCGCGCTCGTACTTGTCTTCCTTGTGGAACAGCGTCGCGAAGACGCCCTTGGGGGCGTTGGCGGCCAGCATCAGGTTCTCCTGGACGGTGAGGGAGCCAAAGACGGACGGCGCCTGGAACTTCCGCCCGATGCCCGCCTCGTAGATCTTGGTCTCGGTGAAGGACTGGATCTCGGTGTCGCCCAGGACGATGCGCCCGGTGTCGCAGCGGGTGCGGCCGCAGATGACGTCCAGGAAGGTGGTCTTGCCCGCCCCGTTGGGTCCGATCACCACCCGGAGTTCGTTTTCCTCGAGGATGAAGTGCTCGATGTCCAGAGCCTTGAACCCGTCGAAGGATCGGGAGACGTTTTCCGCGTACAGGAGGGTCTTCACCGGGCCACCCCCATCTTGCGTCGGGCCATCAGGCGCATGGAGAGGCCGACGAGTCCGTCGGGGATCACCAGCACCACCAGCAGGAACAGCCCTCCCAGCACGTAGAGCCAGGACTGCGGAAAGGCGCCCGTGAGCCAGGAGTAGAGCAGGTTCACGACCACGGCTCCCACCACGGGACCGAGCAAGGTACCCCTCCCGCCCAGCGCCGTCCAGACCACGATCTCGATGGACGACTGGACGGTCATCCTGCCCGGGGTGACGATTCCCGTCTGGGGCACGTAGAGCATCCCCCCCAGCGCCGCGACCATGGCGCCCAGCACGAACACGAATGCCTTGTACCTCCACACCGGGTACCCGGTGAAGCGGAGGCGGAATTCCGAATCGCGGATGGCGATCAGCACCCGTCCGAACTTGGTGGAGAGACCCCACTTCATGCCCGCGAGCACCGCCACCAGGACCACGGCCGTGGTCCCCGCCAGGATCTTCTGCGTGAGGGGATCGGCGAGTTTCATGCCCAGCAGGGTCTTGAAGTCCGTCAGGCCGTTGGTGCCGCCCAGCATGGTTTCGTTGCGCAGGAACAGGAGCCACATGGCCAGCGCGAAGGCCTGGGTGATGATGGAGAAGTACACGCCGCGGATGCGGCTGCGGAAGGCGGCGATCCCGAAGATCGCGGCCGCCAAGGCGGGCACGGCCAACCCAAGGAACACGGCCATGGGGAAGCTGCGGAAGGGCTTCCAGAACAGCGGCAGGACCTTCACGCCGTTCCACACCATGAAATCGGGAATGGCGGCGCCGTAGGACCCCTGGGTGCCCGTGAGCAGGAGCATGTGCATCCCGATCGCGTAGCCCCCCAGGCAGAAGAAGAAGGCTTGGCACAGCGGCAGGATCCCCGTGTAGCCCCACATGAGGTTCACGCCCACGGCGGCCAGCGAGAACGCGAAGTAGCGGCCCCAGAGCTGGACGGTGTTCGGGCTGATCAGACCGGTGGTGCCCAACAGGGGCACCGCGAGCCCGACGGCGAGCAGGATCCAGAGTTCCTTGGATCCACGGAGCTGCACGGGAGTCATGCGTCCTCTCCTCTGCCCCGGGGAGCGAAGATCCCGGTGGGCCGCACTTGCAGGAACAGGATGATGAGCCCCAGGAGGATGACCTTGCCGTAGACGGCTTCGAAGACCGGCTCCAGGCCCTTGGTCACCAGGCCGATGCCCATTCCCGCGATCACGGTGCCCGCGAGCTTGCCCACGCCGCCCGTGACCACCACCAGGAAACTGTCCACGATGTAGCTGTCGCCCATGTTGGGCACCACGTTCCCCACCAGGGTCATGGCCCAGCCGGCGAGTCCGGCGAGACCGCCACCCAGGAAGAAGGCCATGCGGTCCACGCGGGCGGTGCGCACGCCGAGGCAGGCGCTCATGTCGCGGTTCTGCACCACCGCGCGCAGTCGCAGACCGAACCGGGTGCGGTAGAGCAGGTACGCCAGCACACCCAACGCGACCGCGGTGAGCACGATGATGAAGAGTCGATTCCAGGGCAGGGTCACGGAGGCGGCCAGATCGTACCCTCCCGTGAAGATCGCCGGCTGGCGCACCGACGTGAGATCCCCGAACAGGGATCTGGCGGTCTGCACCAGGATGAGGCTCACGCCCCAGGTGGCCAGCAGGCTCTCCAGAGGTCGCTTGTGCAGGTGGCGCAGCACGGCCCAGTCGAGCAGGACGCCCACGCATCCCGCCGAGAGGATGGAGAAGGGAAGGGCCACCCAGAAGAAGGCGTCGCCTCCCGGGTGCCACTTGTCGAAGAGGGATTGGACCACGTAGGTCGTGTAGGCGCCCACCATGAGGAATTCCCCGTGGGCCATGTTGATGACTCCGGCGAGTCCGTAGATGATGGCGAGACCCATGGCGACCAGGACCAGGATGGAACCCAGGGACAGACCGGAGAACACCACCTGGATCTTCTCCAGGAGCTTGATCCGCTGTTCCAGCCGACTGGCCTGGTGGAGGTAGACCTTGGCGACTTCCGGGGAGGCGGACGCGGCCCGGGAACGCAGCAGCGGCACCGCCGCCGCGTCGCCCAGATCCGACAGGCGGATGGCGGCGCTCTCTTTGCCGGTGTCGGTGGTGGCGTCCAGCTCGCCCACCGCCACCGCGTATTTCAGGATCTTGCGCACCGCCTTGTTGGTCTCCTTCGAAAGGGCCTCGCGGAGGGCGGGCAGCACCGAGGCGGCTCCGTCCGGAAGGAAGGATTCGACCGCCGTGCGGCGCGCGGCGGGATCGGGATCGGACAACGCCTGTCCGGCCGAGGCCGTTTCCAGCAGGGCCCGATCCTCTCGGCCCACCGGGAGGTCCGAAAGACTGTCGGGCGAGATCGTCCAGGGCGCCCCGCCCTGCTGCAACGGAGATCCCGTGACGGGATCCTCCAGCGGCACGACGGGACTGGCTCCCGACCAATCCTCTTCGCCCGTCACCACCAGCTTCTCGGAGGAGGTCTTGTGCACGTCGCCGTCGTGGAGGGAGAGCAGGAACTTGGCGTAGGCGGGCTTGCCGATCAGCGAGCGGATGGCCCCCAGCCGGACCGAGTCGACGGTGGAGGAGAGAGCGGCCTCAGGCAACGTGTCGGTCGCGGCCCGGGACCCTGCCGCTCCGAGGAGGGCCAGGACGCATGCCGTCCGCAAGATGTGCCACCGCGATTTCCCGGGGCATGGCTCCGCCCAGGTGTGCATTGGGGTTCTCCGCTCAAGAAAGGGGAGGAGTGAGGAGCCCGGGCGGCGAACGCCGCCCGGGCCGAGACGTCTCTACGGGGCCGTGTAGGTTCCGCCGTGTCCGGGAACGTCGCAGACCTTGCCCGGGCTGGTCAACGGATCCCAAGGCTCGGGCTTCACCAGACCCTCGCTGTGGTACACGATCTTGAACTGGCCGTTCTTCTGGATCTCGCCGATGAGGACCGGCTTGGCCAAGTGGTGGTTCAGGAGATCCATGGTCACCTTGCCACCGGGGCCGTCGAAGCTCATGCCGGCGAGAGCCGCCAGGACCTTGTCGACCTCGAAGCTGCCGGCCTTCTCCACGGCGGCCTTCCACAGGTAGATGCCCGTGTAGGTCCAGACCATCGGGTCGTCCACGGGACGCGATGCGCCGCCCGGGAGGTTGTGCGAAGCGGCGTAGGCCTTGAAGTCCTTGATGAACTTCTCGTTGGCAGCGGACTTCTCCGACATGAAGTAGTTCCAGGCGGCCAGGTGGCCCACCAAATGCTGGGTGTCCATGGAGCGCAATTCATCCTCGGCGACCGAGAAGGCCATGATGGGCACTTGGGCGGAGGTCAACCCCTGGTTGGAGAACTCCTTGTAGAAGGGGACGTTGGAGTCGCCGTTGATGGTGGAGAGGACCGCGGTCTTCCCGCCGGCGGCGAAGTCCTTGATCTTCTGGACGATCGTCTGGTAGTCCTGGTGGTGGAAGGGCGTGTACTCCTCGATGATGTTCTCGGGGGGAACGCCTTCGTGCAGCAGGTAGGCCTTGAGGATCTTGTTGGCGGTGCGCGGGAACACGTAGTCCGTCCCGAGCAGGTAGAACCTCTTGAAGCTGCCGCCTTCGGGGCTCATCAGGTACTTGGCGGCCGGGATGAGCTGCTGGTTGGGTGTGGCACCGGTGTAGATGATGTTGGGAGAGCATTCCTCGCCCTCGTACTGGACCGGGTAGAAGAGCAGTCCCTTGTTCTGCTCGAACACCGGCAGCACGGACTTCCGCGAGACGGAGGTCCAGCAGCCGAAGGTCACGGCCACCTTGTCCACGGCGGTGAGCTGCTTGGCCTTCTCGGCGAACAGGTCCCAGTTGGAGGCCGGGTCCACGACATCGGGCTCGATCTTGTAGCCCATCACGCCGCCCTTGGCGTTGATCTCGTCGAAGGCCATCATGGCCACGTCCTTGAGCGAGACCTCGGAGATGGCCATGGTTCCCGACAGGGAATGCAGCACGCCGACCTTCACGGTCTTTTCCGCCGTGGCGGGGAGCGCGGCGAGGGCCAGGGCCGTCGCCGCGATGGAAAGCGTCCGTCTCTTGATTCTCTGCATTAGGATCTCCTCCTCGTTGGGATGCGAGCACGACCACCGGCCCCAGCATGGGGTCGTTCGGCGCACCGGATTCCGGACCAGGACGCGGAGCCGGAAGCCGACTCCTGTCATCCGTCGAGACAGCGTCGCGAATGCTATGCCAGAACCAGAAGCCCGTCCAAGCGGGCGGATGTCGTCGTTGTCATCCCCATCCCCCGGCCATCCCGTCGACAATTCCTGGACAGTGGCAGGAATCCCCGAAATTGTCAGGATTGGGCAGGAACTGCGGATCCGGTATTGGTTTGCAGCGCAGTGCGGAAGCGTGCGCTGCGTGTGCGGGAGATTTCGTCCGCCTCGGCCATCGCGGCGATGGTTTCGAGGTTCGGTGCCTTGATCGCGAACGGCATCTGCCGTTCCGCCACCACACGCATCAGGAAGACACGCACGGCGTCGGAGACGGATAGTCCCATCTCGGCCAAAGTCTCGTTGGCCTGCGCCTTGAGCTGTCCATCCACGCGGACGTGGACCATCGCTGTAGTCGCCATGATGGCCTCCTTCCAGTACTGAGATACAATGTAACTCATCTAGATGCAAAGAGCCAATAGATTCACCACCGGTATCGCGGGGGGAGGGGAAGCGGCGCTATGAGAGCGGAAACCCAGGTTTTGCGGGGTTCCAGCCCTGTTCGACTCATCAAACTCTCATAAATCTCTCATAGATCACGGCGTTTCCGAAGGGGGTATGAGAGCCCAGCTTGGTTTCGCGTTGGAACCGGCGTTGTGGATGACGCCCTTGCGGCGCAGCTCCGACAGGAGGTTCATCACTTTGATGCGCTTCTGCTTGTCGTTCATCCAGTCGGGCAGCTTGTTCCAGAGCAATTCGTCGATCTCTTTGCGGCCCATCCGGCCATGCTGAGCCAAGGCGGCGAGGCGGCCTGGACCAGGTCCAGGTAGTACTGCTTGTCGAAAGCCCGGTTGAGCG
>DATNIW010000108.1:0-14550 GCA_035604215.1 Fibrobacteria bacterium | reverse complement strand
CGACTCTACGAGGTGGCTGCGGTCCAGGAAGGACTGTTCACAGCACGACAGGCCATCGAGGCTGGCTACTCGCTGCCGCTGCTTGTCCATCATCGGCGTGCTGGCAACATCGCTCGACTCCGCCGCGGAATCTACCGGCTGGTCCAATTCCCCGCCAGCGAGCATGAAGAGCTCGTCGCCATTTGGCTCTGGTCGGAGCAGCAGGGTGTCGTCTCCCATCAAAATGCCCTGCTGCTTCACGAGCTTTCTGACGTTCTGCCCTCCCAAATCCACCTCACGCTCCCCGCCGCCTGGCGACCTCGTCGACTCCGTGTCCCAGAGGGCGTGGTGGTTTATCATGCCGATGTTTCCCCGGACGAGCGAACGTGGTTCGGAGCTGTCCCCATCACGACACCCCGAAGAACACTGATGGATTGCGCACGGGACGGGATCGACCCGAAACTTCTGCGACAGGCCGTGAAGCAAGCGCTTGCACGCGGCCACCTCTCGAAACGCCAACTCGAGGAGCTCGATCGAGTGCCGGCGCTTGGCGAAGAGATCGCGCCATGACACCTCGCCGCTACGCGACACCTCTCGCATTCAAACAAGCGCTCGATCAGCGTTTGCGCGAAAGTGCCGGTGCGGGAAATCAATTTTCCCGGAAGAGACAGATTCTGGTCTTCGAGCGGCTCCTCGCCCGCATCGGCCTGGTGTTCGGCGAATCGGTGGCGCTCAAGGGCGGTCTGGCGTTGGAACTGCGCCTCGAGCGTGCTCGCACGACCAAGGACGTCGACCTGAGAATGACCGGGTCGCCCGTCGATGTCCTTGAGAGGTTGCGGGAAGCCGCGGGTCGCGATCTCGACGACTTCATGAAGTTCGAAGTCCAGGCCGACACGGAACATCCGGAGATCCACAACGAGGGGCTGCGATATGAAGGCCTGCGGTTCCGGGTACTTTGCAAAATCGCGGGGAAGCAGTATGCCTATCCGTTCGGCGTCGACATCGTGTTCGGCGAGCCTCACCTCGGAAACTTCGACACCTGGATCGCCGAAGATTTCCTGGATTTCGCGGGCATTGCTCCTCCGACCTTTCGCCTCTATCCAATCGAAACGCACATCGCCGAAAAGCTGCACGCCTACACGATGCCTCGAATCAGGCCAAATTCGCGCGTGAAGGATTTTCCGGATCTGGCCTTGCTGGCATCCGTGCGAACCCTCGATGCCCGGATCCTGAAAGCGGCTTTGGAACAAACGTTCTCGTTCCGGAAAACACACCCGTTGCCAGCCAGTACCCCGATTCCTCCAGGCGAATGGGCCTTTCCGTATTCGAACATGGCTCGGGAAGACCGGCTGGAATGGCCAACGTTGGAAAGCGTTACAAAAGCCGTCCAATCATTCATGGATCCCATCCTTTCCGACAATCTCGACGCCACCTGGGTTCCATCGCTATGGCAATGGCATCGCAAGAAGTCAACGCCACCCCCACCCTGACCAGACGGTACCAACCCACCCGCCGCGAACTAGGCACAGAAAATCGCTACCGCAGAATGCGCACCGCGTCGAGCGCCGAAGGAAACGCCCTAGGAAACCGCTCCATCCCCGCGGCGCAGACCGAAAGGATGGACTCCGCCCGGCGACGAAAATCGTCATCCCCATAAGCCTTCCATAGCGAGGCGAAAAGGCACGCGGCCACCCCGTTCCCCGAAGGCGTCGCGCCGTCCTGCAGCGGGACCACAGGGGCGAACAGGTCCGTCCGTTCGCGGTCGGACATCCGCAAGGCGGGCATTCCGGGATCGGAGAAGCGTTCGATGATCTGGTGGGCGAAATCCACCCCGGCCGAGAGCCAATTCCCGTCGCCATCGGCCTTCCAGAGCTCCACGAACCCATTGCCCAGGAACGCCCAATCCTCCAGGGTTCCGGGATGCCTGGTCCGTCCCTCCTTCCACACGCTCCACAATCCTCCGGGGTGCCGGAGCTTTCGCAGGGCGAACCGGGCCACGCCCTGCGCCCGGGAAACCAGGGTCGGATCGGACAGGATCCGTCCGGCCTTCGCGAGCCCGGCCAGGGCCAAGCCGTTCCAGGAGGCCAGGACCTTGTCGTCCAAGCCGGGACGCGTCCGGAAGGCCCGGGCGGACATCAGGCGCGAGCGCCACTCGGGGAGACGGGGATCGTCCGTGGAGTGGTCGGTGGATTCTCTCCGTTGACGCCAAAGATGGTTGGCACCTTCGAAGTTCCCGCCGGGCGAGCAGTTCCAGATCCGCGCGAAGTCGTTCCGCTCCTCGCCCAGGTGTTCCTCCAACTCCACCCAGGTCCAGACGTAGAACTTCCCCTCCTCCCCTTCGCTGTCGGCATCCAGGGCGCAGCGGAAACCGCCCTCGGGATCGCCGAGTTCGCGGCCCATCCAGGCGGCGGTGTCGCGCGCCACCTCCCCGTACCACGGGTTTTCCAGCACCATCGCGGCCCGCGCATAGACCGGCAGGAGTTGGGCGTTGTCGTAGAGCATCTTCTCGAAGTGGGGCACCAACCAATGGGGGTCCGTGGAGTAGCGGAAGAACCCACCACCCACATGGTCCCGCAGGCCACCCAAGGCCATCCGATCCAGGGTGACGGCGATCCGGTCTCGTTCGGCGGAACCCAGGTTCGGCTCCTCGAGGGCAGTGGAAAGGAAGGCATGCGGAGGAAACTTCGGCGCCCCGGGAAAGCCGCCCCAGACGGGATCCAGGGAAAGGATCTGGCGAGAGGTGGCTTCGCGAAGTGTCGCTTGCGAGGGAATGGTGCCGAGCTCCAACCGGGATGCCCCGGACAATCGGGTGGCGAGTTCCTTTGCGCCCTCGCGGATCCGATCCTTTTCCTCGGCCCAGCCCTTGGCGATGGCCGCGCAGACCTCCAGCCAAGAGGGCATCCCTTGGCGGCCCACGGGTGGGAAGTAGGTCCCACCCCAAAACGGGATGCGCTCCGGGGAAACGAAGACGTTCAACGGCCAGCCTCCCTGCCCGCGCATGGCCGTGACGTAGTCCATGTAGAGCGCGTCCAGATCAGGCCGTTCCTCCCGATCCACCTTCACGCAGACCAGGAGGTCGTTCATGGTGCCGGCGGTTTCTGGGTCCTCGAAGGATTCGTGTTCCATCACATGGCACCAGTGGCAGGCGGAGTACCCGATGGAGACCAGGACGGGGACATCTCTCCGGGCGGCTTCGGCGAAGGCCTCCTCGCCCCACGGCCTCCAATCCACGGGGTTCTGGGCATGCTGGAGGAGGTAGGGGGAAAGTTCGCCAGCCAGGAGATTGGAGGAGGTCATTGAGACAAGATCGCAAATCTGTGGTTGTAAACGAAAAAGCCACCCCGAAAGGTGGCCCGGAATCGACCAGGCTGGCGAATTGCCTTACAGGCCGTAATCGTAGCGGATGCCCAAAGTGATGGTCTGGAAATTGACTTTTTGGGTAGTCGTGGTGCCGTTACCATTGTCCCCGGTGTCTTCATCAACATTGGTGATGGGGAACTGATAACCCGCCGTGATGGCAATATCTGGTGTGACCTTGTAGCCAAGTCCAACGGTCACGAAGAAGGGATTCTTCTTGCCAGACATGCTGAACGTTGTGTCGGCAAAGCCTGTAGCCGATTCTTTGATCTTCGAGCTCAGATTGATGTCATATCCCACGCCAATGGCCGCGTAGGCTTGAGGGATAAACGCGTATTGTGCGGCAAGATCGAGGGTTAGAAATTGGGAAGTAGCGTCATCCGTTATGGTACTCCCCATGAAATCCTGCTTCCCGCCATAGGTCGCGTACTCGTAGCCCACGTTGCCGCGGAACGAGAACTGGTCGTTGATGGCGTATTCCACGGCCGGAGCGATTTTTCCACCAAAGCCGATTTCCGTGGTGATGCCGGTGGAAGGGTCGAAGGAGGGGATGAACAGCGCGCCGGAAGCGTCGCCGCCCACTTTGAAGGGACCGGCCATGGCGGCCATGGTGGCGAAGGCGATCAGGGAAATTGTGCGCTTCAAGGGAACTCCTGGGCTGGAATTGGACATTCCCCAACGCCGCGGAATTATGGCGAGGGGCGTGAATCGGAACCATACCCCTCGAGATGACAAAATGTCAACCCTGGTGTGACGAACGTCACACCAGGGTTGACAGGCTCGAAAAGTCGACCCCCAGAACAAGATTCACTTGCAATTCATCATATCATGATATTATGATATGAGAATGGCCATGCCGCTTCCGTCTGCTCAGCGACCAACTCTCTCTTTCGAATTCTTCCCACCGAAGTCGGAGGAGGGGTGGGCCGACCTGCGCGCCACCCTGGAGCGCACGCGCAGTCTGGCACTGGATTTCATTTCCGTGACCTACGGCGCGGGAGGCTCGACGCGCACCAAGACCCTGGAGTTGTGCGAGGAGATCCAGCGCGACCTGGGGATCGCCGCCATGGCGCACCTCACTTGCGTGGGCCACTCCCGGGACGAGATCGATGGCATCCTGGACCAGCTCGAGCGCGCCGGGATCGGGACCTTGATGGCCCTGCGGGGCGATCCCCCCAAAGGGGAAACGGCCTTCACGGCGCACCCGGACGGCTTCCGTTTCGCGAACGAACTCATCGCCCACATCGCTTCCCGCGGTGGATTCCGCATGGGTTGCGCCTTCTACCCGGAGGTGCATCCGGAGGCGCTTTCCGCCCAGGCGGACCTGGAAAACCTGCGGAAGAAGCAGGAGGCCGGCGCGTCCTTCGCGGTGAGCCAGCTCTTCTACGACGTGGATCTGTTCCTGCGCTTTCGCGATGCGGCCCGCCAGGCCGGGGTCTCCATCCCCCTGGTGGCTGGATTGATGCCCATCACCAATCTCGCGTCCGCCCGGCGCTTCGTGAAATCCATGCCGGAATCCGTCGAAACCGCGGTGGCCGCGGCCGGCGACGATCCGGCGGCGGTGGCCCGGGTGGGCGTGGAACAGGCCTTGGAAATGATCCGGCGGCTGGTCTCGGAAGGCGTGGAAGGCGTGCACCTCTACACCCTCAACAAGAGCGGATCCTCCCCGCGCCTGGTGGAACGTCTGCGCGCCGAAGGCCTGTTCCTGCGCTGAGGGCCGGTTGCCCGATTCCCCATCGGTCCGATCCGGAAATCGTATCCTCTCATTCCATGCCAGAGAAATTTCGCGCGCTGGAGACCTCGCTGGGCACCGTGCTCCTGGGCAAGTCGCGGGAGATCCGCCTCCTGGTCGCGGCCCTTCTCGCCGACGGCCACGTGCTCATCGAGGACGTGCCGGGCACCGGAAAGACGACGCTTGCGCGGGCCTTGGCGCTGGCGATCGGCGCCGATTTCCGTCGCGTCCAGTTCACGCCGGATCTCCTGCCCACCGACCTCACGGGAGGAGCCGTCTACCGGCCGAACACCGGCGAATTCGAGATCCGGACCGGCCCGCTGTTCGCCCAGGTCTTCCTGGCCGACGAGATCAACCGCGCGAGCCCTCGCACGCAGAGCGCCCTGTTGGAGGCCATGGAGGAGCGGCAGGTCACGTTGGAGGGAACGGCGCATCCATTGCCCGATCCGTTCCTGGTCCTGGCCACCCAGAATCCGGTCGAGTTCCACGGGGTGTTCCCCCTGCCGGAAGCCCAGATGGACCGGTTCCTGATCCGGTTGCGCCTGGGATATCCCGACGAGGAAACCGAACGGGACATCTCGCGGACGCACCGGCTGGAGGAACCCATCCGGAAGTTGTCCGCCGTGGTCTCTCCCGGAGAGGTCTCGCTGGCCCAACGCGAGGTGCGGGCCCTGCACGTGGATCCGGCCATGGAAGCCTACGCGGTCTCCCTGGTCCGAGCCACGCGGGATCGCCCCGATCTCCGCCTGGGAGCGAGTCCTCGCGCGGGAGTCGCCCTGGTCCGCGCGGCCCAGGCCTTCGCCTTCCTGGACGGTCGCGACCACGTGCTCCCCGACGACGTCCAGGAACTCCTGGTCCCCGTCCTATCCCACCGGATCCACCTTCGCGAAGCCTCCGATCCGAGCGCCTCCACCCGAGTGCTGGAGGAGATCCGACGGACCGTCCCGGTCCCGCGATGACGCTCTGGCACCGGACGTCCTGGACGTTGCGGTGGGTGGCTCGCACCTGGCCGCGCGGGACGGAAGGGCGCGACCCCTTCACTTGGATCTGGAAGGCCTACCGGGAGCGGACGACCCCGGGAGGCAAGGTCCTTTGCGGGATCTGGTTCCTGCTGCTCCCCGTCTCCATCCTGAGCCGCGGCTACCTGGGCGGCTTCGCCCTCGCCCTCCTGTCCGCCCTGCTCGCGACTTCGTGGTTCCTGACCCTCTCGCCTTCCAGGGTCCCGGCGACCGCGATCCTGCCCGCCGCGATGCGGGAAGGGGAGACGATTTCCGTCCAGGTCGTCCTGGGATCCGGTGGAGATCCGCTCCCCCGGGGCGTGGGAGCCTGGATCTTCCGGACGGGGGACCGGCTGATGGCGGTGGGAGACGGCGCATCGCCCCACCCCTCCGGCGGCAGGACCGTGGACGTCCCCCTGCGCGCGCTCCATCGGGGAATCCAGAGCCTGGAAGGCCCCACGGTCCTCAGGTCCGATCCCCTGGGATTGTTCCGCTCCCGTTCCTTGCTGCAGTCGCCCGCCAGGATCGCGATCCTTCCGCGTCCGTGCGAGGTGGTCTCCATGGACGGGCTGTTCCGGGGTCCGGGCGGCCGATCGTTCGCCGAAGCCCTGGACGCGGGCATGCGGGGAGAGGAGGAGTTCATCGGAATCCGTCCCTGGCGCGAGGGCGACGCCCTGCGTGCATTGCACCACCGCGGGTGGGCACGGACGGGACACCCGATGGTGCGCGAAACCGAGGCGCCTGCCGGCGGGGGGATCGTCGTCGCCTTCCACAGCGGATGCTCCTCCTGGGCGCGAAGGAGTCTGATGGACCCCGCCATTTCCCTGGCTTCGGGCGTGGCGGCATTCCTTTGCGTCCGGAACGCCCTGGCGGGTTTCTTCCTGGACGACGCCTGGGTTCCCCTGACCGCGCGGGATCCTCTCCTCTCCGTGGGGACGGCTTTGGCGGCCCTTCCGGCCTCGGGAGGATGGGGGCGACACCGCGGTCGGCGACCGGCGGCGACGATTCCTGTCGTGGATGTGCCTCTGGTCCTGATCGCCTATTCGGATGACCTCCAGCAACCCGTCGGGACGACGACGCCCGGACGGATCCTTTGGGTCGACTGGGGCGAGGGTCGGATCCCGGATGCCCTCGTGCGGATCGGCCCGGACCGGATCCTGACCGGGGCGGTGCGTCTTTGAGCGGCAAATGGACCCCCAGGGACTGGCTACCGTCCTGGGCCGTGGCCGCGCTGGCCGTCGCCGAACTTTCCCTGCGGGGGCCCCTCTGGGTTCCGTCCCTGGCAAGCCTCGCGGCGCTTGCGATCATCCCGCTCCGTCCCAGGCCATGGCCCCTCCCGCGCTGGTCGGTCTACGCTCTGGCACTCCCCTTCCTGGCGGCCTTCGCGCTCCAACTGTCCAGCCCGCGGACAGCCCGAGTCGGTTGGGAAGACCTGGGCATCGTGCCTGGATGGTACTTCGCCTGCCTTTCCGTCCTGCAGGCGGGCTCGGTGGGACGTTCCACCCGGCCGGCGCACGCCGGTTGGACGGCGTTCGCCGCGCAGGTCCTCTCCGGGCCCGCGCATTCCCCTTGGTCCTTCGGAGCGACGATCCTCCAGACCGCTCTGCTCGTGCTTCTCCTTGGGCGGGGATCGGACACGTCACGCGAGATCCGGCGCCCGGACCGGCGCATCGTCCCGGCCCTGGGCGTGGTCGTGGCCCTGTCCCTGCTCTTCTGGAGCGGAGGGCCTCTCGTTCTGGGCTTGATCTCCCCGCACGGACGGTGGATGGCCTCCCCCCGGTCGCTCAAGGGATTTTCACCCGTCATGCTGCTGGGTTCCTTCGCCGACGAATGGGATGGGAGGGACCAGGAGGTCGTGGCCCGCGCCTGTTCCGCCCACGCTCCCACCTTCCTGACGGGCATGGTGCGGGACGTCTACGGAGCGGGTTCCTGGCGCACGCAAGGACGCGGTCGTCCCCTGGCTTCGCCGAGGAACCTGGGCGATGCGACGGTCTTCTGCAGGGACGGCCGCGATCCCGGGAGCGTTCCTTCGGGCTGGATCCGGTTGGCCGTGCCCACCGAAGGGTATCTGCCACTTCCCCCACGGACCGCCTGCGAAGCCGTGGTCGGCGATACGGCCATGGGATTTCCCACCGGCTCGGTGCTGTCGGCGGATGCCGACAGGGGACGTGGAATCTGGTGGTATGCGGACACCGGAACGGACACCTCCACGACGCCCTCGGATCTCGCCGTTCCGCGTTCCCTGGGGGGACTCCTGGATTCGACGCTGACGGAATGCGCTCCGGACTCCGGAGATCATGGCAGTCGGAATCTGTCCAAAGCGATCTCCTCGTGGTTCGCCCGGTCCTTCCGCTACACGCTGGCCCCGGGGTGGGCCCGGGGCGAAGATCCCGTGCGCCGGTTCCTCCGGGAGCGACGCGGATACTGCGAGTACTTCGCCACCGCGGCCGTGCTCCTCTTGCGCAGGGCGGGGGTTCCCGCCCGCTACGCGACCGGCTACGCCTATCCGGACGGGGATGCGCGCGGAACCTGGACCTTCCGCCGCTCCAATGCCCACGCCTGGGTGCTGGTCCTGGATCCGCGACGCGGATGGATGCCTTTCGACCCCACGCCCCCTTCGGACCGGCCCACCTTCCGGCGGGCGGGCATCTGGACCCGATGGATCCAGAACCTGGACGGACGACTCCAGATCCTTTGGCACGGGTTCAGGGACGGAAATTGGCGTTCCCGTCTCGACGACCGGATCGGAAACGGCGAGGTCGGAGGCCGATGGGGGATCTGGGGGGGCGGGATCGCCATCGCCGCCCTCGTCCTGTTCCTGGTCCGGGGTAGGCGCGATCCCGAAGCGGCGACCGATCCCTCCAACGATTGGCGAAGGCGCCTGGAATCTGCCGAGGCCCGCTTGCGCCGCGCCGGCCACCTGCGCGAACCGGGAGAAACCGTGGGCAAATTCCTTCTGCGCCTGCCGCCCGGTGCGCCCGGCCGCCCCGTGTCCAGCCTTCGGCAATACCAGGAGCGCCGTTTCGCGCCCTAGTATCCTAGTGTCCTACCTGCCCCAAAGGTCCAGAAGCCCCTCGTAGGCGTCGATGCGTCGATCGCGGAGGAATGGCCAGACCTGGCGGACCTTGCCGATCCGGTCGCGAGGACAGTCCACCACCGCCATCTCGGGTCCGCCGTGCGAGGACTGGTGCAGGATTCGGCCTTCCGGATCGGCCACGAAGGACCCCCCCCAGAATTCGAGCCGACCTTCGCGGCCGATCCGATTGGAGGCGGCCACGAACACGCCGTTGGCGATGGCGTGGGCGCGCATGGTCGTCTGCCAAGCCTGGTACTGCACCGGGCGCACCTCGCGGTCTTCCAGGTCGTCCCAGCCGATGGCGGTGGGGTACAGGATGACTTCCGCACCCTGCAAGGCGGTGAGCCTTGCGGCCTCGGGAAACCACTGGTCCCAGCAGATCAGGACACCCACGCGTCCCACCGCGGTGTCGAAGGCCTGGAATCCCAGATCTCCGGGGGCGAAGTAGAACTTCTCGTCGAACCCGGGGTCCTGCGGGATGTGCATCTTGCGGTAGATGCCCGCGAGCGATCCGTCGGCATCGCAGACCACCGCGGTGTTGTGGAAGAGCCCGGGCGCGCGTTTCTCGAACAGCGATCCGACCACGACACACCCGAGCCGACGCGACAGTTCCTGCAACCGCTCCGTGGCGGGACCCGGGACCGCCTCGGCCCGGTCGAAGGCGCCGGTCTCCTGGCCCTGACAGAAGTAGGGGGCCAGGAAAAGCTCCTGGGAGACGATCAGGGTGGCGCCCAGGCGGGCGGCCTCCTCGGCCTGCTCCTCGAATCGTTCCCAGCAGATCTCGGGGTCCTCGTCGGCCTGGTGCTGGCACAGGGCGATGCGCAGGGGGAGGCTCACGCAAGATCCTCCGGTTCGGGCGGGGGGAAGAGTCCACCGCGGGATCGTTGCAGCAGGAACGCATCGGCCAGCACCAGCGCAGCCATGGCTTCCACGATGGGCACGGCGCGGGCCACGACGCAGGGGTCGTGGCGACCGCGGGCGGCGAGGGTCGCCTCGTGGTAGTCCCGGTCCAGGGTCTTCTGGGGGCTCGCGATGGTGGCCGTGGGCTTGAAGGCGATGCGCGCGTCGATGGGTGCGCCCACGGAAATTCCGCCCTGGATCCCGCCGGAATCGTTCTTCGTCAGGACCGGCCGTCCCTCCCGCACCGCCAACGGATCGTTGTGGATGGAGCCGCGCAAACGCGACCCGGCGAAGCCGGAGCCGATCTCGAACCCCTTGGTGGCGGGAATCGAGAGCATGGCCTTGGCCAATTCCGCCTCCAGCCGGTCGAAGACGGGTTCCCCGATCCCCACCGGAGGAGAATCCACGCGCAACCGCACCACTCCGCCCACGGAGTCCCCGTCGCCGCGGGCGCGCAGGATCGCGGCCTCCATGGCCTTGGATGCTTCCGGGTCGGGACAGCGCACCAGGCTGGCCTCGATGGCCTCTTCGGTGACGGAATCCGGATCCACATGCGCATCGACCGTCTCCACCGATTCCACCCAGGCGAGGATCCGAGTCCCTGCCACTTCGCGCAGGAGCCGTTTGGCGAGGGCACCCGCCGCCACCCGGGCGATGCTCTCGCGCACGCTGGACCTGCCGCCGCCCCGATGGTCCCGAAACCCGAACTTCAGGTCGTAGGCGAGGTCCGCGTGGGAAGGGCGGTACAGGTTTTCCATCTCGGAGTAGTCGCCCGAGCGCTGGTCGGTGTTGTGCACCAGCATGGCCAGCGGAGTCCCCGTCGCGCATCCCTGGAAGACCCCGGACAGGATCTCCACCCGATCTTCTTCCTTGCGCTGGGTGGTGAGCTTGTTCTGCCCCGGCCGGCGACGGTCCAGATCCCTTTGGATGTCCGCGACCACGACGGGCAGACCCGAGGGCAGGCCATCGACGATGCACCCCACGGCCGGACCGTGGCTTTCCCCGAATGTGGAAAGGCGCAGGATGCGCCCGAGAACGTTGCCCATATGCCCGGCAAAGGTAGCCGCAACGGAATGGATGCCCGGGCTTGGTCGACGCCCGCCGAGGCGAATCGGACCTACTTGGCGACCCGATCGACCTGGGGATCCGTGGAAACCGGCGCGGTCAGGAGATCGTGGCGCAGATCGTCGAGATTGGCGGCCAGGACATCCGCGGAGGCTCGATACGGAAGGGGACCGGAACGACCGAGGAGATGGCCGACGATTTCGATCCGTGTTCCGTTGGGCACGGCGGTCAGCCGAAATCGCAGGCAGACCCGACTCCCCCGGGGAGGAACGACACCGAAGATCGCCTGGGAAAGTTCCGGAACGGCGGGGCGGACGAATTCGATGCTGTCGCTCTTGTTCACCGAAAGCATCCAGCCCCGGCTCATCACATGGGGGATCAGGCGGGTCCGCACACCGGTGAAGTCGATCCCCTCCACCACCACCTGAGGCCTGGCCTCCGGGCTGGTGGAATCCGGATGGGCGACGGGAGCAGTCGGCGGGGCCACCGCAACCGAGTCGTGTCCGGCCGCTTTCGCGGGGGAGGGGGAAGGGCTCGGTGGAGCTTCCCCGGCACGACTGGCCGTATGGGAAGCGCAGCCCGCGAAAAAGGGCGACAGGGCGAAAGCGCACAGCAATAGCACAACGGACCGACGAGCCATGCCCCCCAAAATGGGGTCTGGCCGTCGGACTCGCGGGTCGTTTTTAACCGAAAAGCTTTCTCAGGATGGTTCTGCGGTGCGGCTGGTCCCCAAGCAGGGCCCGGGCGCGCTCCACGGTGGCTGCGGGCGTGAATCCGAACTTCTCGTCCAGGATCTTGAAATTGGCGGAGGCTCCGAACCTCGTCATGCCGAAAACCTCGCCAAGGGGTCCCTCCAGGCCACGGAACACCGAAGGCAGACCCGCTGTCAGGGCGAGAACCGGCCTGCCGGGAGGCAGGACCTGCTCGCGATGGGACGTCTCCTGCTCCAGGAACAGTCCGATGGACGGAATGCTCGAGACCTGGACGGAAACACCTTCCCCGCGAAGGATCTCCGCGGTCTGGTGGGCCAGTCCGAGCTCGGAACCGTTGGCCAAAAGCACCAGGTCCGGATTGCCGGAGCCGCCCGACACCACGTACCCGCCGCGCAGGAGTCCCCGGGCATTGGCCTTGCGGTCGCCGCCGTCGCAGGGAAGGTCGATCAGGTCCTGTCGGGAAAAGACCAGGCCGGTGGGCCCCAGTTGGTTTTCGATGGCGGCCTTCCAGGCCTGCCGGACCTCCTCGGAGTCGCCAGGTCGCAGCACCAGGAAGGACCGCCGTCCGGAGAGGTTCTTCACCTGTTCCAAGAGCCGCAACTGGGTTTCCTGCTCCACGGGCTGGTGGGTGGGCCCGTCCTCTCCCACGCGGAAACTGTCGTGGGTCCAGAAGAAGATGGTCCTCGTTTCCTGGAGGGCGGCCAGCCGCAGGACGGGCTTCATGTAGTCGGAGAAGGCGAAGAAGGTCGAGCAGACGGGTTGGACCCCACCGTGCAGCGACAATCCCACGGCGATCGCGGCCATGGTGAGTTCGGAAACCCCTGCCTGCAGGAAGGCGCCCGAGAAGTCCCTCCGCTGGAAGAAGCCGGTCTTCTTCAGGAAGGCCTCGCTCTTGTCGGAATCGGCGAGGTCGGCCGAGATGGCCACGATGTTGGGAACCCGTTCGGCGAGGCGCTCCAGCACCTTCGCCGACGAATTCCGGCTGGCCATTCCCGGACCGAAGGCGATGTCGTCCCAGCCCACGTCCCAGGGACCCAGCGCGAAGAATTTGGCGTAGAGGGCGGCCTTGTCCGGATGGGTCGCAGTCCATTCGGCCTTGCCCTTTCGGCGCTCGGCCACGATGCCCCGCAGCTCCTGTTGGCGGGCCTTCTGTCCGGCCAACACTTCGGGCAGGATCTGGAAGGGATTGGACGGATCGCCGCCCAGCGCCTTCACGGTGGCGTCGGTCGCTTCCTTCCCCAGCGGGGAGCCGTGCTGCTTGTTGTCGTTTTCCCAGATGGAACCGTCCGCGCGGCGCGCGCCCTTCCCCATGGTGGTGTGACCCAGGATCAGGGTGGGCGCGTGGGTTTCGGCCACGGCCTGGTCCAGCGCGGCGCGCATCCCGATGAAATCGTCTCCCTGGACCTCCAGGACCTTCCAGCCCCAGGAGCGGTATTTGGCCGCCGTGTCTTCCGAAGTCGTGTCCGCGGTGCGGGTGGACAACTGGATCCGATTCGAGTCGTAGAACATCACGATGTTGGAGAGCGCGAGATGCCCGGCGATGCGTCCGACGCCCTGGGAGATCTCCTCCTGCACGCCTCCGTCGGAGATGTAGATGTAGGTCTTGTGGGCCAGCCACTCCCCGAAGCGCTCGGCGAGGAAGCGCTCGGCGATGGCGGCGCCGAGCCCGAAGGCGTGCCCTTGTCCCAGGGGACCCGAGGTGTTCTCCACCCCGTGGTGGACATCGTGTTCGGGGTGACCCGGAGTGTGCGAACCCCAGCGGCGGAACTGGGACAGATCCTCCGTGGAATACTTGCCGGTGGTCGCGAGCGTGGAATACAACAGCGCGCTCATGTGGCCGGGATCCAGGAAGAACCGGTCGCGTTCCGTCCACTCGGGATCGTCGGGGTCGTACACCAGATATTCGGAGTACAGGAGGTGGACGTAGTCCGCCCCGCCCATGGGGCCGCCGGGATGGCCGCTGTTGGCCGCCTGGGGCATGGAGGCGGAAAGCCAGCGGATGTTGTCGGCGCCTCGGCGCAGGAGTTCGAGATCGAATTTCATGCCTCGGAACTTATAAAGTTGGTCGGGCCGGACGCGGTGGGGGGACCTCGCCTAGATTGCGTACATGGCCGAAGCGACCGTTCGCCCCCGACTCCACGAAAGCTGGCGCTCCCGTCTCCAGGAGACCTTCGACACGGATTGGTTCGCCGACCTCAAGATCTTCCTCCAAGGGGAGAAGACCGCCGGAGCCACCATCTACCCACCCGGCTCCCGGATCTTCGCGGCGCTGGACTCGACCCCCTTCGAATCGGTGCGGGCGGTGATCCTCGGGCAGGATCCCTACCACGGGCCTGGACAGGCCCACGGCCTTTCATTTTCGGTGCCTCCGGGAGTTCCCAAGCCCCCCTCGCTGGTCAACATCCACCAGGAATGGCACGACGACCTGGGCTTGCCCATTCCAGCCCACGGGAGCCTGGAGCATTGGGCCTCCCGGGGAGTACTCCTTCTGAACACCTGTCTCACGGTTCGGGCCGGCCAGCCCTTGTCCCATCAAGGCAAGGGGTGGGAGAAATTCACGGACCGCATCGTGGAGCTTTTGGCCCAGCGCCCGGAGCCCATGGTCTTCATCCTCTGGGGATCGCCCGCCCGGAAGAAGACGGAACGGGTCGATCTTTCCCGCCACGGGGTGATCGCCTCCGTCCACCCCTCGCCACTTTCCGCCTACCGGGGTTTCTTCGGGAGCAAGCC
>DATNIW010000107.1:0-6871 GCA_035604215.1 Fibrobacteria bacterium | reverse complement strand
GAAGCGCTCCAGCTGGCGCGCGAGCATGTCCGGGGTCTCGTCGTAGCCTCCGTGCTCGTTGGGGAGGCCCGCGTTCGGGGCGCAGGCCACGTTGGTTCTCGCCGACCTCGCGAGGCTGCGGACGTGGTCGGTCATGAATTCCGGGCCCGTGGCGCAGTTGAGGCCCACATAGAAGGGATCCACGTGCTCCAACGAGGCGTAGAAGGCCTCGGCCGACTGGCCGCCCAGGAGGACGCCCTGCATCTCCACGGTGCCGGAAATCGACACGGGGATGCGCACGCCGCGCTCGCGGGCGGCCTGCTCGATCCCCACGATCCCTGCCTTGGTGTTCAAGGTGTCCAACTGCGTCTCCAGCAGGAGGAAGTCGGAACCTCCGTCCCAGAGCCCACCGGCCTGCACGCGAAAGGACTCCACGAGCTCCGTGAAGGTCGCGCCGCCGGTGAGGGAAAGGGACTTGGTCGTGGGTCCCATGGAGCCGGCCACGAAGCGCGGTTTTCCGTCGCGCGCCTGGGCGGCGTTCGCTTCCGCCAAGGCCACGGACGCGCCCGCCTTGGAGATCTCGTAGGCCTTCGCGCCCAGTCCGTAGTCCTCCAGCACCAGCGGGGTGGATCCGAAGGTGCAGGTCTCCACGATGTCGGCCCCCGCCTGGTAATAGGCTCGATGGACGCTCGCGATGGCTTCCGGCTTGGTGAGCAGCAGGTTCTCGTTGCACCCCTCGTATTCGGCGCCGCCGAAGTCCGCCGCCGTCAACTTCTGGCGTTGGAGCATGGTGCCCATTCCACCGTCCAGGACGGCGATTCGGGTGGACATCAGTTCCTTGAGGAGGGCGATCTTGGACATGGCTCTAATATATCAAATAATCATGATATGATGATATGTTAAGCCACCTGTGCGGACCACCCGACGGCGGAGAGTCGGTTGTGGCTGGGATCGGCACCGGCCAGAAGATGCTGCAGTCCCGAGAAGCCCGCTTCGGTCAGAAGGGATTCCATGTGCTCCACGGAAAATCCCAGCCAGAAATCCCCCTGTTCGGCCCGCATCCACTCCTCCGCATGGGGAGCCAGGTCCAGGACCCAGAGCTGTCCACCACGGGCCAGCAGGCGACGCGACTCCCGCAGGAGGGCCAAGGGGTCTCCGGCATGGTGCAGGGCATGGGACAGGAGAACGCGATCGAAGGACGCGTCGGGCAGCCCCGTCGCGGTGAAGTCGGCTTGGACGCAATCGATCTCCCCGAGCCCTTCCCTCCGGGCGCGGGAACGGGCGCGGTCCAACTGGGCCTGGGACAGGTCCACCAAGGTGACGTGGTGCCCGGCGGCCGCGGCCAGGCACCCGATGATCCCGTCGCCGGCACCCAGATCCAGGAAGCGGCAGCGCGGAAGCAGGAGGAACAGGGCCCGGGCGACGATCTCCCAGGTGCGCGCGGGCACCCCGATCTCCCCCAGGTAGGAACTCTCGTCCTGGAACCTCCGGCGGCCTTCCAGTTCCCTGGCCTCCAGAATCTGTCGCAACCGCAACCTGTCGGCCGCACCGTCCCTGCGCCCCTGGTCGTCCAGGACCTCCTGCAGGACGCGGCCGTCCGCCTGACCGGCATCCGGAGCCACCAGGGCGTAGAAGGACCACTTGCCCTCCCGCCGGAGCTGCACCAACCCCTCGGAGCGCAGCTGGCCCAGCTGGGTGGAAAGCCTGCTCTGTCCCCAGGCGAGGATGCTCTGGAGTTCGTGCACCGCGAGTTCGGATTGGGCCAAAAGCCAGAGGATCCGGATCCTTCCGGGATCGGAGAGGATTTTGAGCAGGCTCGAAAGGTCCCGTTTCATGTTCACACCCAATGATATCAACCCCGGCCTCCGCTTCCTTTGGCCGATCTCGCCCCACAGCCTACTTTTGGAACCGATGCGATCCGTGCTCCTCTTCCTGGCCGCCCTCTGGGCCGTTCCCCCGTGCGCCGCCGATACGACATCGACTCCCATGGAATCCGCTTCGCGTCACCCGTCCGACTCCCTGCACGTGCCTCCCCCGGCTTGGATGACGGGACTGCAATCCGCAGTGGTGCCTGGTTGGGGCCAATTTTCCACCGGACACCCCATCGAAGGCTCGGTCGCGGGCATCCTGGACATATGGTTGTACGCGGACGTGATCCAGCGCACCTGGACCTCCATCCCCAAGCTCCGCGTCACCACCCGCGCCCTGGAGTCGGAGGTTGCCGCGCAATCGGGCACCGTCCAGACCCTCCAGGCCGACACGGCTGCCTCCTCGCCCACCTCCACCACCTCCCAGAACGAACTTCCGGGCGCGAAGAGCACCTTGCGCATCGAGGAAGACAGCGCCTCTTCGGCCCGGGGAAGGGAGCGGACCTCGGCGGACTACAGGAACTGCGAATTGGCGTGGGCCGTGGGG
The DNA here is from genome assembly GCA_035604215.1 of Fibrobacteria bacterium. GTDB lineage: Bacteria > Fibrobacterota > Fibrobacteria > UBA5070 > UBA5070 > UBA5070. Next base: position 4,477 of record DATNIW010000107.1, on the reverse strand, counting down.
GTGCACCTGTATTCCATCGTGGACGCGGCGGAAGACGCCTGGATCGAGCGCGGCGGCAGGCGCCCGGTCACCGACATGGCCACCGCCGCCTGGGCCAGCGCCCTGGTGCCGGGTCTGGGTCAGATCTACAACGCCCACTACTCCAAGGCGGCCCTGCTCTACTGCGGCGTGATCGGCGCCGTGGTTTCCTACCAGTCCCACCAGAGCATGGTCGCGTTCTGGGAACAGGAAAACGCCAGGGCCATCGCCGACAGCGCCTCCACCGACGTGATCCAGCAGCAACTGGTCTTCTACCGCAAACGCCGGAACCAGTACGTGTGGGGACTGGGGCTCATCTACATCTACCAGATCCTGGACGCGGTGGTCGATGCCCGCCTCTCGCGGGTGGACCAGCCCTTCCCCATCTCCGTTTCCCCCACCTTCCCCGATCCCGGCCTGTTGGTTTCCTGGACCTTCTGATGGCCCGGGTCCGGCTCTCCGACGTCGCCGCCAGGGCGGGAGTCACCCCCGGAGCCGCGAGCCTCGCGCTCAACGATCGCCCCGGCGTGTCGGCGACCACCCGGGAACGGATCCGACTCCTGGCCCAGGAGATGGGCTATTCGCCCCACCAGGGCGCGCAGGCCTTGGCCCGCGGGCGGACGGGAATCTGGGGACTGTTCTGGGACGACTCCCCGGATGCCTGGCCCCTGTGGCAGATGGGTGTCCTCAGGCAATGCGCCAAGGCGGGCACCCAACTGATCGTGCAGGCGCTGCCCCCTCTCGCCGAGCGAGCCGAATTCCTGCAGCGGATCTCCTCCGACGCCCGCTACGACGGTCATCTGCTCCTGGATCCGGCAGGCAACGACGCGGCGCTTCGGCCCCTGTGGGAATCCAAGGTTCCCTCGGTGGTGGCCGGACGGCGAAGCCTGTGGTTCGATTGCGTGGAAATCCACGATCGCCTGGCCCAGGAACAGCTCATGACCTTGCTCTCCCTGGACCGGAAACGACCAGTGGCGCTGGTGGCCACGCGGGCCCAGGTCGCCAGGGAGGATCCGAGGATCGGGCTCTGGGAGGAGCACGTGGAAGCCGATCCACGGTCGCTTCTGGTCTCGGTGGCGAAGGACGCTCCCGAATCGGGAGTGGCCGCGCTGGGACAGATCCTGCGGGAAAACCGGGAGGTCCGCGCGATCTACAGCCTGGCGGGCGACCACACGGCCTGGGGGATCCTGCGCGAGGCGCGATTGCGACAGATTTCGGTTCCCGGGGACCTGGCCGTGGCCGGTTGGGGCGACCTTCCCTTCTCCAGCTGGGTCGATCCGGAGCTCACCACGCTGAACGTGCCCTGGGAGGAACTCGGCATCCGCACGGCCGCCCTCCTGCAGGCCCGGTTGGAACGGCCCGGCGGTGCCAGGATCCACAGGACCCTGGACGCCCGGCTGGTCACGCGCCGCTCGGCCTGACTCCGTCCAGGGAGGTCGCACGACCGCCGCGGCGGCTCCACAACCACCATCCCACCATGCCCGCGATCACGAAGGCGCCGATGGCCACGCCCAGCAGGACCTGTTGCGAGCGGGCACGCGCGGAATGACGGTGGAAATACGGCAGGTAGACGTTCTCCTTGATGAAGTCGGAGAGACTCATCCCACCGTCACCGTCCGACCGCGCAACCGACCGTACAGTCCGGTGATGGCCTCGCGGGTGCCGGAAACCCCTCGATTGAGCTTGCCCACGAAGTTCTCGGTGAGCGCCTGGACGTCCTCGTCGTCGCGATTGAGGTACCAGAGCAGAGCCAAGGCTCCGATGGCGGCCACGATGATGCCGAATATGAACCACTTGCGCATTTGGATCGATCCTGTTTGAGGGGTGTGAGGATGCGTACCCCCCCAAAATACCATTTCCACGTCGTTCCAGCAACGGTTTCCGACAAAAAACGTCAGTTCCGGCCGGGGCTCGCCATGGACACCGCGTGGACCCCCAGGTAGAAGGCGAGATGTTCCTCCAGGGACGCCTCCGGACGGAAGAGCCCGGCCCGATCGACCCCGTTCCCGCCCAGACGCCGTCGCATTTCCCCGTCCCCGAGCAGGATCGCCAACGCGCCCGCCATCGCTTCCGGATCCCCTCCGCGCACGACCAGCCCGGAGCGTCCGTCTTCCACGATCTCCCTGGGACCACCCTGGTCTGTCACCACTGCGGGCACGCCGCAGGCCAGGGCCTCCAGGACCGCGTTTCCGAACGTGTCGGTGACGGAGGGGAAGGCGAAGATTTCCGAGGACGCCAAGGCCCGGGGAAGATCCCCTCCGCCCAATTCGCCCGTGAACAGGGCCCTTCCCGTGGGTTCCATCCAGCGTCGGAAGTCGTCCAGCCAGGGACCGTCCCCGATGATTCCCAGCACGGCTTGGGGATGGGAGGCGAGCAGGATCTCGAAGGCTCGGGCCAGGGTTTCCAGGCCTTTCTCCCGGGAGACCCGACCCAGATAGGCCACCAGGGGTCCGGGAGGGGCGCCAAGCGACGCCCAATAACCTGGATCCCGGCGTTCGGGAGAGAACCGGGACAGATCCACTCCGCGGCGAAGGTAATGGATGCGACGCAACGGCACGCCCATTTCGTGGACCTTGGCGACGAACGCCTCGGAAGGCACGACGACCTCGGCGTCTCCCATCCGCAGGAAGAAGCAGATGAACCACCGGAGGAGATCCACCAGCATCCGGTTGTCCAGGAGCATCTCGAAGTACGCCAAGAGATCGGTCCGGTAGTTGTGAACGATGGGAATGCCCATCGCCCGGCACAGGACGGCGAACAGGATGCCCACGAAGCCCGGACTTTCGATCTCCACCAGATCCACGGGATTGGCCTCCAGGAAATCCAGGAGGTCGGGCAGATGGGGAAAGGACATCTCCTTCCCTTCGTAGCCGAACAGCTCCTGGGCGCAGGAGGCGCGGAACATCCGCACCCAGCCGTTGGCATCGCGGGCTCCGGGAGGATTGGAGGAATGGGCCACGCCCAGGAGCCAAGCCTGGTGGCCCTTGTGGCGCAACTGGTAGACCAGGCGCTCGGCGCTGACCGAGATCCCGTGGGTCCCGTCCATGTTGTCGCCCACCATCAGGATCCGAAGGCGATCCGCGCGGGCGGAGCTGGAACTGCGGATCCGGGACAATCGCCAGATCCGAGGCGAATTCCGCAGGAAATGGGCGAACATTGCCAAAATGACGCCGATGGAGCCAGGAAAATCCGCTCGAAACATCTTGGTGGGCCTGGTCTTCATCGTGTCGGTTTTCCATGGAAAAGATAGGTTGGGTGGCTCGATGGTCTTTCTGGACGTCAATTCGTTCCTGTCGCCCCGCGGCGGCGGCGCACGCACCTACCATCTCCAGAAGGCCGAATGGTTCGAACGCCAACCGGCCCATCGGTACTTCGTGCTGGGTCCCGGTACCGGTCCGGGAGAGACGCTGCTGGGGGATTCCGGATTCCGGATGCGCACCAGCTGGGGGGTGCCCTACGGCAAATCCAGCAACTACCGGGTGATGCTGGACTACTCCGAGGCCGACCGCCTCCTGGAACGGGAACACGTGGATGTCATGGAGGTCGGCGACCCCTGGCTGACCGCGAGGTGGTCGCGAAGGCGACCCAAGGTGGTGCGCACCTGCATGTGGCACTCCGATCCGCACACCGCCTACCTGGAGCCGTGGGCAGCGGCCGGAGGTCCCTGGAGGCGTTGGGCGATCCGGTGGGCGCTCGGCCACGTGGACGCCTGGCATCGCGACTTCGACCGGGTCTGGTGCGCCTCGGAATGGGTCGCGAACCTGCTGCGCGCTCGCGGCTATCCCAACGTGGAGCGGATCCGGTTCGGGATCGACAAGGCCAGGTTCCGACCCCTGCCCGGGGATCCGGCCCTCCTGACCCGGTTCGGATTGGATCCGGACCGCCCCGTCCTCCTCTACGCGGGCCGACTGGACATCGAGAAGGGCGTGGAAACCTTGCTGGACGTCATTCCGTCCCTGATCGATCTCCCCGAACGGCCGCAGGTCCTGGTCACGGGCAGAGGGGAATACGAGGAACGGTTCCGGAACTTCTCCCATCCCGGCTACGCCTACGGAGGGTTCCTGGATCGCGACGATCTGGCCGCGCTCCTGGGATCGTCCACCCTGTTCCTGGCCACCTGCGCCGTGGAGACGTTCGGTCTCGGCGTGCTGGAGTCCCTTTGCGCCGGACTTCCCGTGGTTTCCGCGGATGGAGGCGGCGGCGGCGAGCAGGTGCGCGAAAGCGGGGCGGGAGAACTGTTCCGGTCCGGCGACGCGGACCAGTTGGTGCGGGGCGTGCAACGCGCCTTGGCGCACCGCGGCGAACTGGCCGCGCGCGCGCGCGCCTGGGGAGAGGCCTGGCCCACCTGGGACGAAATGTTCCAGGCGCAGACCGAGGCCTGCATGGAGCTGGTCCGTGCCCGCGCCTAGCCTTCTGGTCTCCCTCCACGACGTGTCGCCTCGGCACGGGGTGGCCGTGG
>DATNIW010000106.1:0-4859 GCA_035604215.1 Fibrobacteria bacterium | reverse complement strand
TGCGCCTGGACGACGACCTCGCGCGCTTCGGTGGGATCCTGCCGCCGCCCGCACCCGCCTCCGTCGAGGACTGACCGGGCGGCGTTCCTACTTTTAGCGCCCAAACCGAATTCCGAGGATCCATGACCGTCTGGCTCGCCATTCCACTGTGCTACCTGTTGGGCTCCATCCCCAGCGCCGTCTGGGTGTCGCGCATCTTCTCGGGGTTGGACATCCGGGAACACGGTTCCCGGAACGCCGGACTGACCAACGTCTACCGGGTCCTGGGCTGGAAGCCGGCCCTGCCCGTGGCCCTGGTGGATTTCGCCAAGGGGCTGGGCGCAGTTCTGCTGGGCGCCTGGTGGAGCCGGTTCGAATGGGGTTCCACCAACGAAACCTTCGCCTTGGGATGCGGGCTCGCCGCCATCGTGGGCCACACCTTCACCGTGTTCGCCGGATTCCGCGGAGGCAAGGGCGTCCTGACCGCGATGGGCGTCTTCGTGGGCATCGCTCCGGTGCCCGCCCTGGTCGCTTTCGCCGTCTGGCTGGTGGTCCTGCGCCGATCCGGCTTCGTCTCCCTCGCCTCCATCCTCGCGGCCCTGGCCCTGGGTCTGCTCAACACGTCCCTGGTCGTGATCCATCTGCTCGGGTACGCCGCGGCCACCTCGGTGGCGGGCGCGCTGTCCTGGAGTTCCGTGGGCCTGGAGCTGGTCCGGCACGGTGACACCAACCTCTTCCTGCTCTCGTGGGCCGTGGCCATCTTCGTGGTCTGGAAGCACCGACCCAACATCCGTCGGCTCCGCGCCGGGACGGAGTACAGGTTCGGAAGGAATCCCGAGGAGGATCCGGAACAGGTGAGCACCGAAGGGGTCGCGAAGTTCCGCGCTCGAGCCGTCCAGGCGGGTCTGGATCCCCGGACCGTGGCCGTGGTCGGAGCCGGTTCCTGGGGGCTGGCCATTTCCCAGATCTTGTCGGCCAAGGGCCTGAAGGTGCGGCTGTGGGAATACTCCGCGAAGGTCGCCGAGGAGCTCACCCGCACCCGCGAACTGCCCGACAAGCTCCCGGGGGTGAAACTGTCCGAATCCGTCGAGGTGACCGCGGACCTGGCGCACGCCGTGGAAGGCGCCGCGGTGGTGTGCCTGGTGGTGCCCTCCCACACCCTGCGCGGGGTCTGCACGGCGATGTCCAAGACCTTGACGCCGGAACAGGTGGCGTCCCGGCAGTGGGTGAGCTTCATAAAAGGGGTGGAGGAGAAGACCCTCAAGCGGATGACGGAAATCGTGCGCGAAGTGCTCCCGGGAGCCTCCGAGGACAACGTGTCGGTGCTCAGCGGGCCCTCCCACGCCGAGGAGGTCGCCCGGCAGGTTCCCACCACCGTCGTGGTGGCCAGCCGGGACGAGGAGACCGCCGCCGCCCTGCAGGAACTCTTCTTCCTGGCTCCGTACTTCCGCACCTACCGCAGCACGGACGTGGTGGGCGTGGAGCTCTGCGGCGCGGTGAAGAACGTCATCGCGATCGCCTCCGGGATCCTGGACGGCCTGGGGCTGGGCGACAACACGCGCGGCGCGCTCATGACGCGAGGCATGGTGGAGATGGCCAGGTTGGGCGAGAAGCTCGGCGGCAAGCGGGACAGCTTCTTCGGGCTGGCCGGCATGGGCGACCTGATCACCACCTGCATCTCGCGGCACAGCCGCAACCGTTTCGTGGGCGAACAGGTGGGCAAGGGCCGTCCGCTGCAGGAAGTGCTCTCGGGAATGACCATGGTCGCGGAAGGCGTGCGGACCGTCGCGGGCGTGCGCGAACTGGCCCGCCTGCACCAGGTCGAGATGCCGCTGACGGAGCAGGTGTTCCTGGTCCTGTTCGAGGGAAAGCCCGCGCGCGAGGGCGTGGAAGCCCTCATGGCGCGCGCCGCGAGGGCCGAGCTTGGGTGAGCCGGAGAAATCCTGGTGGGGCCTGCAGGAGGTCTGCGGGATGGTGGGGCTGGAGCCCCACGTCCTGCGCTACTGGGAAAGCGAATTCTCCCAACTGAGGCCGCGACGGATCCGCGGCGGGGAGCGCCAGTACCGGGAGCGCGAGGTGGACCTGGTGCGCCGGATCCGGGCCATGCTCTACGACGAGCGCCTCACCATCCAGGCCGCCCGGCGGAAATTGTCGGAAGAGTCCCGCCGTCCGGAGAACCCCGGACAGCTGGGCATGCTCCTGCCCGACCCCGAGACCGGGGACGGCGAAGGGGGATTGGACAGGGAAGCGGTTCTCGACGGACTGCGCGAGGTCCTGGACCTCCTGCGCTTCGGGAGGAGGTCGTGGTGAAGCTCGAATGGTGGAAGTGGCCCTTCTGGATCAAGATCGCCGGACAACTGCTCATCATCGTCGGCGTCTGGAAGGTCGCCAAGGCGATGGGCGCCGGAGACCGTCCCAGCCGGACCGAGATGCTGCCCTGGCTGGTGGGCGGACTGTTGTTGTATTATGCTGGACGCGTGGTCCAGATGGTCGCGCGATCCCGACAGCGCAGGTTGGATCGGGAGGCGAAGCAGCGGGAGGATTCGTGAACCTCGTCGAGATCCGCGATTTCCACAAGACCTACCGGTTGGGGATCGAACGGGGACTCAAGGTGGTGGAGGCCGTGAAGTCCATCACCTTGGACGTCCCGGAAGGCTCCCTCTACGGGTTCATAGGGCCCAACGGGGCGGGGAAGACCACCACCATCAAGACGCTCATGGGGCTCATCCGGCCCACTTCCGGAACCGTCCTGGTGATGGGGAAGAACCCCATGGACCCGGCCTCGCGGAAGGATGTGGGCTTCCAGCCCGAGCAGCCGTACTTCTACGACTACCTGACCGGGCTGGAGCTCCTGCGCTACTACGGAAGGCTGTCCGGGATCCGCGGACCGGACCTTTCCGCCCGCATCGAGGAGGCCTGCGCCCTGTGCAAGGTGGAGACGGGCTGGCTGGACCGCCGGCTGCGCACCTATTCCAAGGGGATGTCGCAGCGCCTGGGCCTGGCGCAGTCCGTGATCGCGCGTCCCCGCCTCCTGGTGCTGGACGAACCCATGAGCGGACTGGACCCGATGGGTCGCCGCGACGTGCGCCTGGCCATGCAGGAACTCCACGGCCGCGGCACCACCATCTTCTATTCCTCCCACGTTCTTTCCGACGTGGAGGAGATCTGCACCCACGCCGCCATGGTGGTCCGGGGCACCTTGCGTCTTTCCGGGACGTTGGACCGGATCCTGTCCAATCCGGACGATCCCGGACACCGGTCCAAGCTCGAGGACCTGCTGGCCAAGGAGGTGGAACTTGCGTGAGCTCTGGTGGATCGCGCTGGCTTCCTTCCGCGAGACGGTGCGCGACAAGATCCTCTACACCCTCCTCTTCTTCGTGCTTCTCCTGGTGGCCTTCTCCAAACTCCTGGGCGACTGGTCGGTCTTCGACCGCAGCGTGGTGGTGGTGGATTTCAGCCTGGGCGTCATGTCCCTGGGAGGCCTGGCCATCGCGATCTTCATCGGGGTGGGGCTCATCCAGAAGGAGATCCAGCGCAAGACCATCCTCACCCTCCTTTCCAAGCCCGTGCGCCGCTCGCAGTTCCTGGTGGGCAAGTACCTGGGCCTGGTGCTGGTGCTGGCGGTGAACGTGCTGGCCATGACCATCGCGCTCTGGGTTGTCCTGCGCGCGGCCCAGGACACCTTCGATCCCCGGCTGCTCATCGCTTCCTACGAGACCTTCTGGGAGATGGCCGTGATCACCGCGGTGGCCCTGATGTTCAGTTCCTTCTCCACGCCGGTCGTCAGCTCCCTGCTCACCTTCGCGGTGTTCCTGGCCAGCCACTTGTCCGGAGGCATCCTGCAGTACATGGAGACCATGCGCAAGGCCGCCGCCCACATTCCCGGCGCGACGCCCGCGAGTCCCCTGGTGGAGTGGTGCGCCCGGATCGCCCACTGGACCCTGCCCGACTTGGAGATCTTCAACGTCCGGTCCCAGATCGCGCACGGCATTCCGCTCCCCGACGGCTACGTCTTCTGGAGCACGCTCCACGGACTCGGCTGGACCACCTTCCTGCTCGCCCTGTCCTCGCTCTGGTTCTCGAGACGGGACTTCAACTGAGCGACGCGAAGAACTCCGTGACGGAATCCGACCGGCGGTTGGTGGTGGGCGTCACCGGAGCTTCCGGGTCCATCTACGCCGCGCGCCTCCTGCTGCACCTGCGCACCTTGGGGCTGGAGTCGCACCTGGTGGCCTCCTCCACCGCCGAGCAGGTCTGCCGCTTCGAGCACCACCCCCTGCCCGGCGATGTGCCTCCCGGCACGGACGGATTGCCGGGATCCGTCGTGCACCACGACGACGCGAACCTGTTCGCGGCCCCTTCCTCGGGGTCGTTCCGCCACCGGGGCATGGTCGTGGTGCCCTGTTCGGCGGGCACCGCGGGACGCATCAACGCCGGGACCGCCGAAACGCTCCTGCTGCGATCCGCCGACGTCTGCCTCAAGGAAGGACGACCGCTGGTCCTGGTCCTCCGCGAAACCCCTCTCTCCCGCATCCACCTGCGCAACCTGCTGGAGCTGTCCGAAGCCGGCGCCCGCATCGTTCCCGCGAGCCCCGGCTTCTACCAGCACCCGACATCGTTCGAGGATCTCGCGGACACCGTGCTCGCGAGGGTCCTGGACCTCCTGGGTCTGGACGCGGACATCTCTCCACGTTGGACGGAAAATGGCTGACCTTCGCCGCTGGCTCTCGCTGGTCCGGTTCTCCCACACCCTGTTCGCCCTGCCCTTCGCGCTGGCGGGAATGCTCGCGGCCTCGCACGGGAAGCCCGGCTGGCTTCCGTCGCTCCTGGTGGTGGGCTGCATGGTCGCGGCCCGCAACGCCGCCATGGCCTTCAACCGG
>DATNIW010000105.1:0-10120 GCA_035604215.1 Fibrobacteria bacterium | reverse complement strand
CACGTGTTCCAGCTCTACGTGGGGAACAACACCTACCTCACCGACGACCGCATGTACACCCAGACCAAGACCGGGCCGCACACCGCCCTGGACCTGAACACTCTCGCCTTCGGCTTCAACATCACCCGTGGATGGGCCATGTGATCGGGCTTCCGCACGATTCCGCCCCTGGGCTTCCAAACCTTCCAACGAGAGAATCGCCATGAACAAATCCTACGCGTATTTCGCCAGCCTCGCGTTGGCAGCGACGGGCGTCCTGTCGTCCTGCGACAACTACACGACGACCCCGACCGCCAGTCCGGCACCGGTGGACACCACGACGCCCTGGACGGCGACCGTGGCCTTCAGTCCCATCGCGGGAACCTATCCGGACGCGCAAAGCGTGACCCTGACCGCCGCGGACACCACGGCGAGCATCTACTACACGCTCGACAACAGCGTCCCCACGACGGCCTCGACCCTGTACAAGGGGGCCATCCCGGTGAACGCGACGTCGCGGATCAAAGCCATCACCGTGAAGGGGGGAGTGGCCAGCGTGGTGAGCGTCGCGGCCTACGTCATCACGATCCCCACCTTCAGTCCCGCCGCGGGCGTCTACAATGCCTCCCAAAGCGTGAAACTGAGCAGCTCCGACCCCAACGCCGCCATCTACTACACGACGGACGGATCCATTCCCACGCGCTCCTCGACGATGTACAGCGCCGCCATCGCCGTGAAGTCGACGACGACCATCAACGCGGTCGCGGTGGACGCCGGCATCAGCAGCACCATGTCCAGTGCGACCTACACCCTCCCGCTCCTGTTCTCTCCCGCCGCGGGTTCCTACACCGGAGCGCAGAAGGTGACCTTGAGCACCGGCAACCCGGGCGACACCATCTACTACACGACCGACGGCAGCGCCCCGACCGGTTCGTCGACCCTCTACACCGGCGCCATCGCGGTGGGCTCGACGGAAGCCATCAAGGCCGTCACCGTGAAGGCGGGAAAGACCAGCGCCGTGTACAGCGCGGCGTACACCATCACGGTCCTTTCGTTCAAGCCCGTGGCGGGCCTCTACACCCGCGCCCAGAGCGTGACCCTGAGCACCATCAACGCGGGTGACACCATCTACTACACGACCGACGGCAGCACGCCGACGCGTTCGTCCAACCTGTACGGCGCCGCGATCCCGGTGGCCTCGAACGACACGATCAAGGCGATTTCCGTCAACGGAGCCACCTCGAGCACGGTGTACAAGGCCTTCTACCAGTTCATCCCCTGGGACACGACCGGGATCGTCTACGGAAGCGTGAGCGACCCCGCCGGAACCGTCTACAAGACGGTGGCCATCGGCTCCCAGACCTGGATGGCCGAGAACCTGAACTACGCCGGCGGCGGAAGCGCGCCCATCGGCACCTGCTACAAGGGCAGCTCCGATTCCTGCGCGAAGTACGGGCGCCTGTATTCGTGGGCCCAGGCGATGAACGGTTCGGTCTCCAGTTCCACCGCTTCCAACGAAGTGCAGGGCATCTGCCCCACCGGCTGGCATGTCCCCACCGACACGGAGTGGTCCACCCTGCTCAAGTTCGTGGATCCGACCGACAGCTTGGCGGGAGCGAAGCTCAAGGCGGCGATCGTCGGATGGAAGGCCAACAACGCCCTGAGCGGAAACGGATCGGACGCCTATGGGTTCCGCGCCCTGCCGGCAGGCGACACCGTCGAAGCGGCCTTCAACGTGGCGGGCAGCGCCGGTTTCTGGTGGAGCGCCACCGCGAGCGATTCCGCCAACGCCTGGACCAGGAGCATCGAGTACAACAGCTCCAGCCTGTTCCGCTACGAGTACGACAAGACCTTCGGCTATTCGCTGAGGTGCTTGAAGGACTGAGCCTCCTCGGGCACAGGCAGCATCAGGACGGGGGGAACGGCCGATTCGGCCGTTCCCCCTTTTCATTTCTCCAATTCCGCCTTGTGCTCGGAGAGGATCAGGATCTCGGAGGAGATGGCCTGCAGCTCGGTGGAGATGCTCTCCAGCTCCCCGATCAGCACCAGCTCCTTCCCCAGGTCGTCGCGAAGATAGGCCAGGGCGTCCACCAGATCCCCGTCGCCGTTCACCAGGACCAGGGTGTCGAACAGATTCTTCTGCGCGTTCTTGATGGCCAGGGTGGTGATGGCGACATCGACGCCCTTCTCGATCCAGGTCACGTTCCCGCAGTTGTCGCAGACCTTGGACTTCTGGCTCTTCACGACCACTTCGAGCTTGGGACCGTTGGCGGACTTCAGCCAGGTGTGGAACCCGCTCTGGTTCGGTCCGTCGAGGCTGGTGATGTAGTAGCCGCGGGAGATCTTCCCGTCCAGCCGCGTTTCGATGAAATTCTTGAATTTCAGGAGATCGATGGAGAAGAATCGTTTTTGGAGATTCGCCAGAAATCCGGCATCGACAATCAAACAGATTTTCGTCATTGGCTTCCTTTTATCGCTTCCGCGTTCCCAGGTAAACCCGGAATCAGGTCCAGGCGGTCCGTTGCGGAGCTCAAAGGTACCAACAGGCGATCCCGAGGAATGTCCTCACAGGAAGAGGTATCGCGCACCCACGGCCAACAGGAAGATTCCGTAGGATTTCTTCATCGCGGACGGAGAAACCCAAGGTTGGTTGGCGAACAGCGCCCCCAGCAGGTTGCCCACCACCAGCCCACCCGCCAGGATCAGGCCCTGCTTGACTCCGATGTTCCCCTCCTTCCAGTAGACCCCGATGCCCAAGATGCCAATGGGGAGTAGCTGGGCCAGGAGGGAGGTGCCCGTGGCCCATTTCTGGTCCTGGCCCATCAGCATCACGAGCACCGGAACCATGATGGCACCGCCACCGATCCCGAACATCCCACCCAACGTTCCGGCCACCAGGCCGAGGAGAAGCAGCTGCACGACCACGGGACACCTCTTTCGAATCGCCCGAAAAGTAGCGACCTTCAGGTGGAGGGCCGGTCACCGCCTGCGTCCAGCTCCAGGATGCGCTTCTCCAGGAAGCGGCGCTGCGGTTCCGAGCGGACCAGATCCTTGGCCCGGACGTAGGAAGCCTTCGCCTCCTCGCGGCGTTCCAGTCTGCGACAGAAATCGGCCCGCGCGGAATGGGCCAGATGGTAGTCCAGGAGGTCCCCGCGTCCGAGGATCGCGTCGACGAGATCCAGTCCGGCCTGGGGACCGTCGCGCATGGCGACGGCCACGGCCCGGTTCAGCTCGACCACCGGGGAGGGGTCCGCCCGACGCAGGATGTCGTAGAGGCCCGCGATGCCGGCCCAGTCGGTGGCGTCGAAGGTGGGAGCCTGGGCGTGCAGGGCGGCGATCGCTGCCTGCAGCGTGTACGAACCGATCCGCCGGGAGGCGAAGGCTCGGTCGACCAGGTCCCTGCCCTGACGGATCAGTCCGGTGTCCCAGAGGGAGCGGTCCTGTTCGTCCAGCAGGACCAGATCCCCCTCCGACGTGGCGCGCGCCGCGCGGCGGGATTCCTGGAAGAGCATGAGCGCCAGCAGTCCGAACACCTCCGGTTCCCCGAGGAGATCGGCGAGGAGCCGGCCCAGTCGGATCGCCTCGGCGGAGAGGTCGGACCGCGTCAGGGTCTCCCCCCGTGCCGCGAGGTAACCCTCGTTGAACACCAGGTACACCACGTGCAGGACGTTGTCGAGGCGATCCTGCAGTTCCAAGGGGATCGGTACGCGGTACGGGATGCCGGTTTGGCGGATCTTGGCCTTGGCCCTCACGATCCTCTGCGCGACCGTGCTCGGCGGGACCAGGAAGGCGGCCCCGATCTCCTCGGTGGAAAGTCCGCAGACCTCGCGGAGCGTCAGCGCCACCTGGGCGTCGGGCTGGAGGGCGGGATGGCAGCAGGTGAAGACCAACCGGAGCCGGTCGTCCTCCAGGCCCTCGGGAGGCGCTTCGGTCTCGTCGGATGCTTCCGCTTCGATCCGGTCGGCGATCTCCGCCGAGACGGCGTCGAACCGTGCGCGGCGACGGATCTTGTCGATCGCCTGGAATCGTCCGGTGGAAACGAGCCAAGCGCGGGGATTCGCGGGCAGGCCGTCCCTGGACCACCGTTCCAACGCCGCCACGAAGGCGTCGTGCAGCGCCTCCTCGGCCAGGTCGATGTCGCCGAGGAGGCGCACGAGGGTGGCCAGGACCCGGCGCGATTCGGAGCGGTACACGGAATCCACCGTGTCGCGGATCCCGTCCGTTCCTTCCCGCCCCGGGTCCGGCATGGTCGCCCTAGTGCGACGTCCTGCAAGAAAGTCCATTGGCCGTTCGTCCCGAGGAGCCCATGGAATGGGCTCCTCGAAGGGCGAATAGGGTATCTGGACTTGCAGGACTGTGCACTAGTTGAACACCTGGATGGGCCGGACCTCGATGCTCCCGGTCTTCGCCGACGGAATCCGTCCAGCGATCCGGAGGGCGTCGGTGAGGTCCGGGGCCTCGATCAGGTAGAATCCGCCCAGCTGTTCCTTGGTTTCCGCGAAAGGGCCGTCGGTCACGGAGAGCTGGCCGTTGCGGATGCGCACCGTGGTCGCCGTGTTCACCGGCTTGAGGGCTTCGCCCGCGATGTACTGTCCGCCGGCGATCACCTCCTGGGTGAAGGTGCCGTATTCCGCCATCATGGCCTGCCCCTCCTCCCTGGACATCGTGACGTAGAGTGTTTCGGCTTCGTAGATCAGGCACAGGTACTTCATGGTTCTCTCCTGCTGGTGGTTGGTGTGGTTTCGCCTCGAAGGACTTCCTTCAGCACCTAGTCGCCCCGATCCGCTCGAAATCGACAAACTTTCTCGAACTCCGCCACCCCGGCAACGCAGGCGCAACGACGACGGACTCGAAACTCCGGTGTTCCGCTCCTCCCGGGAGGATGGGTGCGGGGCGATGCAAGCCCCTTTTCTAGGTTGGCTCTCCTCGGAATCGACCGAAGAAAGCGCAGCGAAGTGATGGAGAAGCCATGAGCGAACCCGCCGAGATCGTGCACGAAGTCGACGTGGTGGTGGTGGGCGCCGGTCCCGCAGGTTGCACCGCGGCCATCTACGCCGCGGAAGCCGGTCTCAAGACCGTCCTCCTGGAGGCGCGTTCCATCCCCAAGGACAAGATCTGCGGCGACGCCGTGGCGGGAAAATGCATCCCCATCCTTCGGGAGTTGGGCATCCTGGACCAGGTGGCCGCAGGGCCACACGGCTATTCCACCGGGGTGCTTTTCAGCTCTCCCAAGGGCGACCTCGTGAGCATCACCTTCAATCCGCCCGGTGCCAAGCAGAAGACGGATGGCTACGTGGTGCGTCGCAAGGTGTTCGACGAATACCTGTACCGGCGGGTGGAAAAGACCCCCGCGGAGCGCCGCCTCCAGTTCAAGGTGGAGAGCGTGATCCGGGAAAACGGCCAAGTCGTTGGCGTGCGGGGCTCCCAGCACGACTCGGGAGTCGTGGAGACCTACAGGGCCAAGGTGGTGATCGGCGCGGATGGCTTCAAGTCCGTGGTGGCCCGCGACACCGGCCTTCTGGAGGTGGATCCCGACCACTACGTCACGGCGCTTCGCCAGTATTGGGAGGGGATCGAGGGGCTCACGGAAGCCATCGAGGTCCATTTCGTGGAGGAGATCATCCCCGGGTACTTCTGGATCTTCCCCCTGGAAGACGGCAAGGCGAACGTGGGACTGGGCATCCTCAAACGCGACATCGACGAGCGGAAGCTGGACCTGCGGGAATTGTTGGCCAAGGCCATCGCCAATCCGCTGTTCAAGGACCGGTTCAAGAACGCCAAGCCCCTGGAGCGACCCGTCGCCTGGGACCTGCCGCTGGGCTCCAAGCACCGCAAGATGCACGGGAACGGCTTCATGCTGGCCGGAGACGCCGCGTCGCTGATCGACCCGTTCACCGGCGAAGGCGTGGGCAGCGCCATGCATTCGGGGAAGATGGCGGCGCAGGCGGCCATCGAGGCGATCGCCGCGAACGACGTCTCGGAGGCCTTCCTGAAACGCTACGACGACAGGTTCTGGGAGTATCTGGGACCGGAGATCGCGCTGTCGCACAAGCTCCAGCGGATCGGCCGCAAGAAGTGGCTCTTGAACTGGGTGTTGGGCAAGGCGTCGCGATCCGCCTACGTGCGGGAGCAGATTTCGGGTATGCTCGCCAACGTCATCCCCAAGAAGACGTTGGCATCGCCGCTCTTCTACCTGAGAATCCTGTTCGCCTAGGACAAGTGGGGGGTCGGATGGCCCCGAGAAGGGTTGTGTACCTTCTAACGATGCTCCATCGCACCGGTTTTCCGGCGTTTGCGGCCATTGCCGCCCTCGTCGCATCCCCCTTCCCCGCAGTCGCGAACGTCCTGTTCTCCGGACCTTCGCCCCTGCAGGGGCGCCCCCTGGTTCCGGTGGGGCTCCAGGCGTCGGCGCGTTCATTGTCCACGGGATCGGCCGGTCCGGACACCCTCGAGGTCTACGCCTTCCTGGTGGACTTCAACCCGTCGCAGCCCGGAGACGCCGAGATCACCGGCAACGGGACCTTCGGATCGGACTCCTCCACGGCAACGCCCATGGAATCCTGGCGCGCCCGCCGCGACTCCACCCGTCTTCACTTCCTCCGCGTGTTCCAGGGCGTGAGTTCCTACTGGAGGGACGCCTCGGACGGCAAGCTGGAGGTCGTCTTCCGGGTCTTTCCCGAAACCCCCGGGGCCAAGCCCTACCACGTGAACAGGACCATGGGCCAATGCAGCCCGCTGCAGGGGAGCGCGACCAACGCCTCCTTCGACAGCACCTACGCCACGGACATCTTGGAAATGGTCGCGGACGCGGCCCGAAACGCCGCCGCCGACGCCGCGGGTCCCTTCTCCGTCCCACCGCCCACCGCAGCCACCAGGCACCGCGCCTACATGCTGATCCACGCGGGAGCCGATCGCGCCACCGACGGCGGCTTCAAGGGGTCCTCCGCGGCGAACACTCCGCAGGACATCGGATCGTTCGCGCTGGGCAAGAGCGACTACCTGTCCCTGGACGACCGAAAGCACCTGCTCGACACCAGCTACATGCGGGATTCCACCGGAGTGGTGCTGCACCAGCCCGGTTCGGACACCCTGCGCGATCTCCTGGTGGCCGCGGAGACCGGGTCCCAGGACGGCGCCAACATCGGCATCCGCGGCACCGTCTCCTACCTGGTGGGCCGTGCCCTTGGTCTGCCCGACCTGTGGGATCCGGCCCAAGGCGTGTCCGTGATGGGCAAGTTCTGTCTGATGGATCCGGCCGGCTACTCCCTCGGAAACGGATTCCTGCCGTCGCTGCCTTCGGCGTGGCCTCGACTCTACATGGGCTGGGCCACCCCCGTGGAGGCGCTGCCTTCCGCCGGAAACGCTTGGTACGCCCTCCCCGCGGTGCGTCCCGGCCACGACACCGTGCTGGTCGTGCCCATCGCGGACCAGGAATACCTGCTGGTGGAGAACCGCCAGCGCACCGGAAACTACGGCACCGACGGAAGCGGCCAGGTCCTCGTCCGCGTGGGAAACACGGCCGGGACCGACTCGGTGGAGTTCAAGCTCGTCCCCGACTCCCTGGCAGGATTGGAGGCCGATCCCAAGCGCTTCCAGGGGTACCTGTATTCGTCGAGTCCTGACGCCGCCCTGCCCGGTTCCGGGCTCCTGGTCTGGCACGTCAACGAATGGCTTCTGCAGCAACTGGTCCGCTTCGGTTCGCCCAACTCGTTCCTGGGCGACACCCTCGAGGACCGCTACCGGGGCGTGACATTGGTGGAGGCTTCTGGTCTCCCCTCGCTCGGCCAGGTGTTCCAATCGGCCACGGGATCCACAACCGACGTCGGTTCGGGAGCGGACATGCTCCCGCACAAGGAACGCCTTTCCGGTCAGGTGCAGACCATCACCGCCATCGGTCCCTCCGGCTGGACCAACACCGGCTCCCTGCTCGGCGCCAACACACTGTCCACCCTGAGCAGCCCTTGGCCATCGGCGGCGCTGTCCCAGGATGGGACCAACTCCGTGAACGGCGACAGCGTCTGGACGCCGGGGGTGAATCCGCTCTCGATCCGGGTGCTGTGGGGACCTTACACGGATTCCACCTGGACCTTCCCGGTCGCGCTCCCTCCGGCCTGGGGCTGCGCTTCCCTCCTCCCCGGTCCTTCCGCCCTGCCGCGCTCCCTTTGGGTGCTGGACACCGCTGGCGGCGCCCAGGTCCTCGACAGCGCGGGTCGCGGTTGGTTCACCGGGGTCGACACCTTGAAGGTCCCCCAGGTTTGGGATTCCACCTCTTCCGCCTTTCCCACGCGGCAGATCCTGGACACCCTCACCTTCCCGTGGCCGCGCCTCGGGGTCGCCATGGGCCGACCCGCCGCTTCGGCGGTCCTGGCGGACACCCTCGCCGTCCGGTCGGCGTCGGGCAAGACCTCGCTTCTGTGGCCGCTGGTCAACGCGTTCGACACTTCCCAACGGGATTCGTCCCGCGTGGGGCAGACGACCTGGAGCAAGGCCGTGGCCGGCCCGGTGGTCGTGAACGGCCGATTCTGGATCGCCGACACCGCGGGAAATCTCCTTTCATTGGGAACGACCGGGGCCGGAACTCCGGTGAAGACCGGGCTGCGCCACATCCAGGGCCTCTGCGCCTGGGGGAACGCGCCGGCTTCCATCGCAGCGGTCGACTCCTTTGGACAGGTGGCGACCGTCTCCTCCTCCGGAACCGCCACGACCTGGTCCAACGCCCCGTTCAAGCCCCATGTCGGGGAGCGGTTTCAGATCTTGTCCGCGGATTTCACCCGCGACAGCGTGGCGGGACTCGCGGTGGTCGGATCGTTCGGGACCACGACGATCCTGGACGGAAAGTCGCACGCTCCGCTTCCCAACTGGCCGCAATCCTTCGCACGCGGCGATTCGAGCCTGGGCGAGCCGGGCCTCGCGGCCCTCGGCGACGTCAACGGAGATGGAAAGCCCGATCTCGTGATCCCGGGAAGGGACACTCTCTGGGCGATGGACGCCTCCGGGGTCTCCCTGACCGGATGGCCGGTGCCGATCGTCAGGACGGAATCCGTCGCCCAGGCCTCCGGATACCACCCCGGCCTGCTCGGCTCCTCCCCCCTCGTCGCCGACCTCGGGAGGACCGGTCATGCGGAGGTGATCCTGGGGACCTCCGACGGCATGCTCCGCGCCTGGTCCGGCAACGGCAAGACCTGGTCGGGTCCGGTCGTCGCGGCGACTCCAGGTGCGGCTTCCGGCCCCACCTATGCCGCAGGCAGCTGGCCGCTCTCGGCGGGCGGGATCACTCTCGACACCTTGCGCCCTCCCTGGCTGCACACCGCCTTCCAGACCGCAGGGGCCGACACACGGATCCTGGCGCTCTCCTCGGCATCTTCCCTGGACGCATTCGACCTGGGTTCCGCAAGGGTGATCTGGGGTTGGGCGGGAGGAGACCCCGGTCGCTCCGGAAGCCTCCCCGACTCCCTCCTCGGCTCGGTTCAACCGTTGCCGACGGGGATCACCGATTTCCACGTCTTCCCCAGTCCCGTTCGCAACGCCCATGCCACCTTCCGCTGGGAGTTGGGCCAGGCGGCGAGCTCCGTCCAGCTCACGGTCTGGGAGCAGACCGGTGCCAGGACCCTGATCCGTTCCGGTCTCGGTACGGATGCCGGACCGGGCGAGGTGGCGTTGACCGGAGTGGAATGGGGAACGGGAGTGTACGCGGCCCGATTGGAAGTCGACTGGGCGAACGGAGGCAAAGCCCAGGCCTGGGTGCGCTTCGGCGTGATCCGCTAGTGCGGTGTCCCGCAAGGTGGTTTCCCTTGCAGGACGTTGAATTCGTCTGCTAGAAGGTCCAGCCCACGCCTCCGAAGACCGACCCCACCCAGCGGTCGTTTCCCGGGATGTGGTCGTCGTTCCAGAAGCGCGAACCGCCCACCCCCACACGGAAGGTCCAGTCGCCCACCCGGCGCCAGGTGGAAAGGGCCACTCGGGCTTCGCGTTCGACAACCCCCGAAAGGGGCATCACCAAGTTCTCCAGGGAATCCTCGTCCCTCCAAAGACTCGCGCTCCCCTGCTGGAGGAAGTCGGCGTCGAGGCTCGCACCGAGGTCTCCGGCCGGGCGGGTCCAGCCCCAGGAACTCCAGAAGTCCAACGCGTCGGGACCCCGGTG
>DATNIW010000104.1:0-60261 GCA_035604215.1 Fibrobacteria bacterium | reverse complement strand
TCGCACCTGGACGGCTCGCGGCTCAGGTTCACCCCGGAATCCGTCCTGCAGGCGCAGAGGGACATCGGGGCGGACATCGCCATGGCCCTGGACGAATGCACGCCGTCCGACGCCGACTTCGCCACCGCCGAACGCTCCTGGAACCGGACCCTCTCCTGGACGCGGACCATGGCCGACCTTTGGCGCCGCGACCCGACGGCGCACGGCCATGGACAATTCCTGTTCCCCATCGTGCAGGGCGCCCTCCACGACGGCCTGCGCGAGAGGTCGGCACGGGAGGCGGCGGAGCTGGATCTGCCCGGGAACGCCATCGGGGGTCTGTCGGTGGGAGAGCCCGAACAGGACATGTACCGCATCGCCGCCCTGTGCTGCGGAATCCTGCCCGCGGCGAAGCCCCGATACGTCATGGGCGTGGGCACTCCGCGGAACCTCCTGGAACTGGTGGACCGGGGGGTGGACATGTTCGACTGCGTCATGCCCACCCGCAACGCCCGGAACGGCATGGTCTTCACCTGGAACGGACCCTTCCACTACAAGGCGGCATCCGTGGCCGCGGACGAGCGTCCCATCGATCCGGGCTGCGGGTGCGGGGCGTGCCGCGCCGGCTATTCGCGCGCCTACCTGCGCCACCTGTTCAAGGCGGGGGAGATCCTGCCCCTGAGGTTGGCCTCCCTCCACAACCTCCACTTCTACCAGGAACTGATGGACGCCTCCCGCCGCGCGATCCTGGACGGCACCTGGGTGGTCTTCAAGGAGGCGACCTTGGCCGGGTTGCTGGGCACCGGGGAGCCGTCGGCGTGAACCGGGTCCACCTGGTGGCCACCGGAGGGACCGTGGGATCCGCGAATCGCGACGGCACCATCGCGCTGGACTCCGCGGAACGCCCCGCGATCCTCGATTTCCTGCCGGACGGCGTCGAGTGCGCCTGGAGCCGACCCTTCTGGATCCTGTCGGAGGACGCTTCCGGCGCGCACTGGTCGGAACTGGCGCGGCACATCGCGGCCCTGCCCCTGGACCGCCTGGACGCCGTGCTCGTGGCGCACGGCTCGGACACCTTCGCATGGACCGCCTCGGCGCTCTCCTTCGCCCTGCGGGGCGCGCCCGTTCCCATCGTGCTCTTCGGCTCCGACCGACCGCTCGCGGACCCGTGCTCCAACGGGGCCGACAATTTCCGATCCGGCATTTCGTTCTCCCTCTCCGAAAGGCTTCCCGGCGTCTTCGTTGCCTGGCGGAACCCCGGCGAACCGGCCGCCATCCACCTGGGGACCCGGCTTCTTCCCGCGGATCCCCATCTGGACAGATTCCGGTCACCCTTGGATGCGGCCTACGGAACGGTCTCGGACGGCATGTTCTCCCGCGGATCCCACCCGCGAAACCCGTCGCGCTCGGATCTCGCCTCCCGGGCCGCCCCCGAGGCCTGGGGCCGGAGCCTGCGATCCCTCGGAGCGGCGCACCTGTTCGAGGACCGGGTGCTGGTCCTTCCCGCCCACCCCGGGGTGGACCATTCCCCTCTCCTGCCGGGCCTCCGGGGCTGGAAGGCCATCCTGCAGATCGCCCACCATTCGGGGACGGCTGCGTCGACGGGGGGGAGCGGGTCCTTCCTCGAACTCGCGCTGGCCGCGAGGGAAGCGGGTGTTCCCGTGTTCCTCGGACCTGCCAGACCCGGACTTCCGTACGCCGGTCGGGACGACCTGCTGGACGCGGGCGTCGCGATCGCCCCGAACCAGGCCTGGCCCTCGCTCGCCGTGAAGATCCGCCATCTGCTCGCCGTGGATCGCCTGGACCTCCTGAGGGAAGATCTGGCCTGGGAGCTGCTGTAGCGGTCTTCCCGGTTTCCCGCGAGCTACCTTGGATGACAGATCCATGCCAGCCACGATCGAACAGCGGCGTTGGACGCGGCTGAGCCCGGAGATCCTGACCGCCTGCCGGGTGAGGATCCCGGGGACGCGCCTGATGCCCGAGTTGAGGGATCTTTCCCCCGGCGGGATCGGTCTCACGCTTCCCCCGCTCTCGATGCTTCCGGCCGGCGAAACCATCCCCGTCCGCATCGCCTTCCGAGGCCAGCCCACGGTCCTGCGCGATGGGCTCGTGCGCGGTTACGATCCCGTGTCCGGAGCGCTGGGCCTTTCCTGGCCTTGCGAGCCCTCCGCGTGGTCCAGCCTGGAGAGGCGCGGTCGAACCAGGGTGTACCTTCCCCAGGACTCGCTGTTCGCCCGCATGCCCCTTCGCCATGCGCACCGCGTCTGGAGCCGGCTGCGGATCGTGGACATCGCCTCCGACCTCGGTTTCCAGGTGGAAACCATCGGTGGTCCGGGCTACCTGCTTCCCGGTCATCGAGCGCCGTTCCACCTGGACATCCCCCTCCTGACCGGTCGGTCCTGGGAATGCCAGATCCTCTGGTGGCGCCCGGGGACCGGACAGACCGTGCGCATGGGTCTGCGGATCCTGGACCCGGATCCGGACCTCGCTTCGGCCCTGGGGGAGTGGCTGGAACTGGACCGGCTCCGTCCACCGCTGGATCTGCAGGACCTGGGATTCCGCACCTCGACCATGGAGGGACAGTTCCGGTTCCGCAAGGTCGAGGAGGTGGGCGAGCGGAAGGAAGTGGACGGCTTCCTGGAGCAGTCGGAAGACGGGCAGGGCGAGAGGATCGGAGTGTGGGACGGACACCTGCTGGTCGGGGCCGCGCTGTTGGAAACCCCGGCCGACAGCTTGCGGAAGGTCGTCTTCCTGAAGCTCCGCCGCGAGTGGGTGGTTCCCGACGTCTTCTTCGGGCTCTGGGAACAGGTGATCCGCCATTTCCTGACCTCCGGGGCGCAGCAGCTCCTGGCGACCTGCCCTCCGGGGATGGAGGATCTGTTCTTCCTAGCGGGGCTCCACCGTCCCGGACCCGAGGATGCGGAGCGTTGGAGGCTTTCCCGACGCGGCGTGATCTGGGGATGGGGCATGAACCTGGTCCGGTGGCACATCCTCTACGCCGAAGTCGGGGCGTTCGCCCTGCAGCACAGGGACGCCAAGCCCCTTTGGGTCGATCGGATCGTCCGCCTGTCGAAGCTGGCGGCCTGGACCCTCCTGCGCGACTGGAGGGAACCCGTGGAACTGGGCAGACTCCGACGGGAAGTCGAACGCTGGGCGAGATCGGTCGACTAGTCCCCGTTCCCGCGGACGCGGTCGATGGACTCCCTCGCGGATTGTCGGCCTAGATCCGCGCCCGGATCCCGTCCAGGAGTTCGCGCATCCGGGGAAGATGGGCCCCCGCCGCCTCGCCGCGCCGAAGAGGTTCGGCCACGATGGCCTCCACTTCCAACGGGCGTCCGAGAAGGAAATCCACCAGCATGGACGGGCGGTAGGCGCCCATGGACTCGGTCTGGGCCAGGTTCCGGGCCGGCAGGCGCGGATCCAGCTCCACGCCGCAGGCCGCCGCGGCGCGGAGGATCTCCGCCATGAGGTCCGTGGCGAAGGCGCGCAACGAGGGGTCCGCGACGATCTTGTCCGTGGTGATTCCGCCGGCGTACACGGAGAGTCCCGAGAAGGGAATGTTCCAGACGAGCTTCCCCCATTTGACCGCATGGCCGTCGCTTCCCGCCTGGCAGGGCACCCGGGCCGACAGGAAGCGACCGGCCAGGTCCTCGCAGACCTCCCGGACATGCGACCGTCCCTGCGGAAAATACGGCGCCAGGGCGAGTCCTCCCGCCGCGGTATGGAGGATGGTCCCGGGACCGGTCCGCTCGGAGCAGATGAAGGCCGCTCCCGCCGCCACCCTTTCCGGCCCGACCACCCCCGCCAGCAGTTCCTCGTGGCCGAGCCCGTTCATCAGGCAGACCGCCGTCCCCCCGGGGTGCAGCACCTCGGGCAGCAGATCCGGGAACAGGTCGGACTGCGCCGACTTGAAGCAGACCAGGGCGACGTCGCAGGGACCCAGGGAACCGGGGTCCCTGAAGGCCGAGACCGGCCCCTGCCAGTTTCCGTCGACACTGTCCAGCCGGAGCCCGCGCTCGCGGACGGCCTCGTACTCGGAATGGTACAGGAAGCGGACGTCCTGCCCGGCCTGGGCCAGGCGGGCCCCGTAGTATCCGCCCACCGCCCCGGATCCCAGGACGGCGATCCTCACTTGAACGGCTTCCTCTGCCCCACCCACACCCCGAAGCCCACGAAGGCGAGCAGGGTCAGGACCACCAGCGGCACCGGCTTCTGGTCGGACAGGAATTGGCGCAGGATCCGCTCGCTCCAGAAGGCGAAGAAGGGGTAGCCCGCCGCGAACAGGAGCACGTAGAAGACCGTCCGGACCAGGAAGTTCCAGCGCGCGACGATCCGGGAAAGGAGCGCGTTGACCGGTCCGGAGACCACCACGACCAGGCTCGTCGCCATGGCGTAGGAAACCCTGGTGACGTGCCCGCGCAGGAATTCCCCGAGCTGGTCGATCTCCAGGATGCGTATGAGGTCCATGTCTCGTTCTCCCCGGGCTCCACCGGATCCGTCCGCGGACCGGTGCCGCGAAAATCTACACCGCCCCGCCGTTCCCCCCCGGGCCCGGCTTTGCCGGAACCGACCTGCCTGAGGTAAGATGGTGCGATGTCCGACTCCGCCGCCAGACGACTCTCTCCCCGCGTTCGTCGGTTC
The DNA here is from genome assembly GCA_035604215.1 of Fibrobacteria bacterium. Lineage (GTDB taxonomy): Bacteria > Fibrobacterota > Fibrobacteria > UBA5070 > UBA5070 > UBA5070. Next base: position 55,641 of record DATNIW010000104.1, on the reverse strand, counting down.
GCCTGGGGAATGGCCGCGTCCATCCTGGCCGCCTTCGCCTCCCTGGCCGTCGAGTTCGCGCTCAAGGGTCCCTCCAGCCGCCTGGAAGGAGTCCTGGACGATTTCCGCCACTGGACGTGGATGGTGGTCCGCGGACCAACGGAAAACGACGTTCCGGCTCCCGTCACGGTGGTGGACGTGGACGAACGCTCGCTGCGCGCCCTGGGCGTCTACGGGGAGAACTACCGGGTCCAGCACGCCGCGGTGCTGGACCGTCTCTCGCGGCACGGTGCCGGCGCCGTGGTCTTCGACATCCTGTTCAAGACCTCCGATTCCGGCGCCGCCCGGCTGGAGTCCACGCTGCAGGACCTGAGGGAAGCCGGATGGCCGGTCCCCTCTTCCGCGGAGTCCCGCGAAAGGCTCCGTCGTCGCCTGGACTGGTCGCGGACCCTGGAAACCGCCGTGCGCCGCTCCCCGAGGGCGGTGGTGGCCGCCCAGTTGGGGAACAAGCTGGACTACCCGAATCCCTCGGACTGGATCCCCCGGGCCACCCGTTCGTGGCAGGATTCGCTTTGGAAGGGGATCTCCCTTCCCGATTCGTGCCTCGCCGGCCTGCGCGCACGCGCGACGCTGGACAACCTCTACCCCGACCTCGCCCGGTCCGCCTCCCGCCTGGGTCTCGCCAACGTGGAACCCGACCCCGACGGCACCGTGCGCCGCGTCCAGCTGCTGTGGCGGTTTCCGGATTCGATCGACGCGTCGCCCGACACTTCCCAGGCCCGGGAAGCCGCCTACCCCGCCCTTTCCCTCTCCTCCGCCCTGGTCCTCCTGGGCAGGCCTGCCGACGGATTCCGGCTGGAGGGGGATCGTCTCCTGCTGGGAGCGCCCCTCAGGATCTGGAAGGGCACCGCGGGAATCGAGACTTCGGCCCCCGAACTGACCTGGCCCATGTGCCGGGACCTTCTCGCCTCCAAATCCGCGTTGGACAGCCTGCGGCGGGTCCGGGCCGGGGTGCTCGAACCCACGCGCCAGCTCTGGATCGATCGCGATTCCGCGGGCAGGCTCCGGGTGGCCCTCCCCTACCCCGACAGCCTGGACGACGCCCGGGTCCGCGCCCTGGCCGTCCTGCTGCGCGACGGCGCGTTTCCCGCCGGGATTCCACCGGCCCCGGGCCGGACGATGCCGACGGATTCCGTCGCAGCCTCCATGACCCCCGACGGGCTCGTCCTGTCGCGACGCGTCGCGAGGGATTCGTTCGTGGACGGACCGGCCCTGGATTCCTCCACCCTGGAACGGCTCCGCAAGCCTTTGATGGACCTGTCCCGAGACGGATGGAAGGGGTTCCCCCCGGACTCCGAAGTGCGCATCTCGAACTGGATCGAAGTCTGGTGGGATCCGGTGCGCCGCCGCCTGGCCTCGTCCATCCCCTGTTTGCGCGGAAGCTCCCTCGATGCGCTCCTGGCCCTGGATCCCCTGCGGGTCGAATCCCTGGGACCGCGCGACACCCTGGCCCTGGGCGATCCCATCGTCGTTCCCCTGGACGGGAGCGGCGCCGCGTACGTCCCTTTCCAGGCGCCTTCGCAATGGGAGAACCGGGGACCCGACCAGGCGTGGATCCGGCATGTCAGCTACCTGGACGTGCTGGAAGGCCGGTACGATCCCGACCAGATCCCGGGACGGATCTTCGTCCTGGGGTCCTCCGCGCCGGCCCTGGCGGACTTCATCGACGTCCCCATCCAACGCCACCATCCCGGCGTGAACCTCCAGGCCACCGAGGCGCTGGCGTTGGCCTGGGGCGATTCGCTGGCCCCCGTTCCCGCCTGGGTGGACCTTCTCCTGGTCCTGGCCGCCGCCATGGTCATGGGCCTCGCCACCATCCTCCTGCCGCCGGGATGGGCCATCTTCGCCCTCCTGCTCCTGGCTCCCGCGTTCTTCGCGGGCTCCACCATGGCCTTCGACCGCGGACTCTGGATCCGGCAACTGGGTCCGATGCTCGCCATGCCCTTCGCCCTGGTCGCCGTCCTCGCGGTCCGCTACGTCCTGGAAGAGCGGCAGCGGAAATTCCTCCACACCTCGTTCAGCACCTACATCAGCCCCGAACTGATCGACCAGATGGTGTCCTCGGGGATGCTCCCCAGGCTGGGCGGGGAAGAACGCGAGATCACCGCCTTCTTCAGCGACATCCAGGGCTTCTCCACCTTCTCGGAGGTCCTCTCCCCTCCCGACCTGGTGGAACTGATCAACGAGTACTTCAAGGCCATGACGGACATCCTGACGCAGCGCCAAGGCTGCCTGGACAAGTACATCGGGGACGCCATCGTCGCCATGTTCGGCGCCCCGATTCCCTTGCCCGACCACCCCCGCCAGGCCCTGCTCGCCGCCATCGCCATGCAGGAGCGGCTGGCCCGTCTCCGGGAAAAATGGGAGAATGAAGCACCGAGATGGCCGGAGATCGTGCACCGGATGCGCATGCGCATCGGCGTCCACACCGGTCGGATCGTCACCGGCAACATGGGGTCTGACCTGCGGATGAACTACACCATGATGGGGGACGACGTGAACCTTGCCGCACGCCTGGAGGGCGCATCCAAGCAGTACGGCGTCTGGATCCTGACCACCTCGTCCACCTTGGACGCGGCCGGAAGCGGAATCCTGTCCCGCGAGCTGGATCTTCTGCGCGTGGTGGGTAGGGAAGAGGCCGTCGTGGTCCACGAGATCCTGGGACTCGAGGAGAACGCACCCGGGACCTGGGTGGAATGCGTCCGGACCTTTGGCCAGGCCCGCGCCCTCTACCAGGCCGGCGAATTCGGGAGCGCGCGCGACGGCTTCCTGGCGTGCCTGGACCTGGAGCCGAACGGAGGGGAGCCCGGAGCCAAGACCAACCCCAGCGAGGTCTTCGCCGTACGCTGCGCCTCCTACATGGAAACACCCCCGTCCTCGTGGGACGGAATCCACACCGCCAAGGAGAAATAGGCATGGAAGCACGTCCCGTGGTGGGATTGCTGGTGAACGACCTGGTGGGCTCCTACCAGTACGGCCACTGGCTCGGGCTCGATGCGGAAGCCACCGCGGCGGGATGCGACCTGATCAGCTTCAACGGCGGGGAGGTGGGATCCACGGACCTCGTCAAGCGCATGCGGAACCAGGCGTTCCATCTGGTGGATGCCCAGGACGTGGACGCCCTGGTGCTGATGGCCCCCGCGGTGGCCAACTCGCTGTCGCCCGACCAGGTCGTCGAATTCCTCGGGAAGCTTCCCGCCGTCCCCGTGGTGGTCGCCGGGATGGAGATCCCCGGTTCGGCCTGCGTGATGGTGGACAACGCGGCGGGAATGGAATCGGTTGTGGAGCACGTGGTGGGGCACCACGGTCGCCGCAGGCCGGTGTTCCTGGGAGGACCTGTCCGCAACCCCGAAGCCATCGAACGCAGGCAGGCGTTCCACGCCGTGCTGGAAAGGCACCGGTTGGTTCTCGACCCCGAGCTGGAACTGGTGGGTGAATTCGACTTCGGCCTGGGGCGGCTCCGGATCCGAGAACTGCTCGAACGGGGCGTTCCCTTCGACGCCGTGATCGCCGCCAACGACGAGATGGCCCTGGGAGCGATGGAAGCCCTGAAGGCGGCGGGTCGGCGGGTCCCGGACGACGTCGTCGTGACGGGATTCGACGACATCGAGGACGCGATGTTCTCCACTCCCGCGCTCACTTCGGTGCGCCAACCCGTGGTGGAGCAGGGGCGCACCTGCATGCGGCTGGCTCTCGACCTCATGGCGGGCCGCACCGCGCCGCACATCACGCTCCAGGCCGCCTCATTGGTGGCGCGCGGCTCCTGCGGCTGCCATTCCTTCTCCATCGAGGAAGGTCGGCCCCGCGGCGACGGGACTTCGCGCGAGCCGTCGCTGGGCTCGGGAGGACACCTCGCCGCGGTGCGGTCTTCCCTGGAGTCCCTGGATCCCGCCCTCGCGGAATCCCCCGCCCTCTCCACCCTGGTCGCGGCGATCTCCTCGGATGCGCGCGCCGGCTCCGGAGGCGAGGCCTCGTTGCGCTCCTTCGAAGCGCTCCTGGACGAGAGCGCCGGGTTCGCGGACGATTCCGACCGATGGCAGATCCTGGTATCGCGGCTTCGCAAGGCGACGCTTCCCTTCCTGCCCCCCGGATCACCGGAGACCCCTTCGGTGGAGGGCATCTTCCACCAGCTGCGGCTGCTGGCGCACGAGCGCGTGGTCCAGAGGTCGGCCTACAAGTCGCTCCAGATCGAACGCTGGACGCGACAGCTCCAGGAGACGGGCGGACACCTGATCACGAGCTTCGACGTCGGGAACCTGATCGAGAACCTGGCGACCGACCTCCCTCTCCTGCAGCTCTCGAGCTGCCACCTGCTGCTCAGGGAGAAGACCGAGGGCGACGTGGACCGGACCGGCGCATCCGATGACAATTTCCGCCTCATCCTTTCCTGGGCCAGGGGGGTGCGCGCCCAGCTTCCTCCGGAAGGCCGGTTGGTCCGCATCCGCGGACTCCTGCGGTCACTGGTCGGGGAATCGCCCGTGCGCGCCTCCCTCGCCATGGAGCCGCTGTTCTTCGAGGAGACGCCTCTCGGGTTCGCCCTCATGGAGCTCGCGCCGCGCCGCGGAGTTCTCCTGGACGCCCTCAGGACCCAGATATCGGCCGCCCTGATGGGCGAGCGGCTGTCGCGCGAGGTGCGCACCCGCACCCACGAGCTCGAGGAGGCTCTGGACCACCTGCGGAAGAACCAGGGCCAACTGGTCCACTCGGAGAAGATGGCGAGCCTGGGCAAGCTCACGGCGGGAATCGCGCACGAGATGAACACCCCGCTCGCCGCCGTGCGCGGATCGGTGGACGAGCTCAGGAAGCTCGTCGAGGAGTACCGGGACTCCATCGGAGACCCGGGCGTGGAGGAGAAGGACCACCGCGAGATCGCCGGCGACATGCTGAAGACCCTGGACATCGTCTCCCGCGCCAGCGAGAAGGCGGCCGGATTCGTCCGGTCCATCAAGAGCCAGACCCGGGACATGGGGGCCAAGGACAAGCAGGTCTTCGACCTGGTGCGGGTCGTGGAGGAGGCGGTCCTCCTCCTGTCCCACACGCTTCGGAGCGCGAAGTGCGAAGTGCGCACGGACTTCCGGTCGCGACCGGCCTCGGTGCTGGGGATCCCCGACCGCTTCGCGCAGGTGGTCACCAACCTCGTGACCAACGCCATCGACGCCATGGAGCGCAGAGGCGGCGGAGTCGTGACGATTTCCGTCCAGGCCGACGCGTCCGAGGTCCGCGTGCTGGTTTCCGACCAGGGCACGGGGATCTCCGACGAGGACATGGGCCGCATCTTCGATCCCTTGTTCACCACCAAGCCCGTCGGCAAGGGAACCGGCCTCGGGCTCACCATCATCCACGACATCGTGCAAGGCGACTTCGGCGGCCGCATCGAGGTGGACAGCCGCATCGGCGACGGAACCACCTTCACGGTCCGGCTGCCCGCGATCCAGGAGGCTTGAACCATGGCGCGAAAGACCAACGCGAGGCGCGAAGGCACGGGACGGACCATCCTCCTGGTGGACGACAGCCAGGAGATCCTGGATTCCACCGTGGCCCTGCTGGAGCGCGAGGGACACACCGTCCTGGTGGCGGACAACGGTCCCGACGCGCTGGCGATCCTCCGGCGCGAGGACGTGGAGCTGCTGCTGCTGGACTACTTCATGCCGGGCATGACCGGCGAAGAGGTGGTGAACGAACTGCGGACCTTCAACACCCGCGTCCAGATCGTCCTACAGACGGGATACGCGAGCGAGCGCCCGCCCAGGGAGATGCTGGCCCGGCTGGACATCCAGGGATACTGCGACAAGAGCGGAGGGCCCGAGGAGCTGCTGCTCTGGGTGGACGTGGGGCTGAAATTCGCCAAGCAGGTCCGCACCCTGGACATGAGCCGCCAGGGATTGCGCTACATCCTGGACGTCACTCCCGATCTCCACCGGATCCAACCTCTGGAAGAGCTCCTTCAGGGCATCCTCTACCAGATCGCGGGCCTGGTCGGAGCGGTGCACTCGTTCGTGGCCGTCCAGGCCGGCACCGACCGCAAGGACGGCGCCTCCGACGCCTTCCTGGCCATGGTGGAAGAGGAGCGGGAACTCGTCATCCACGCCGGGATCGGCCGCTTCGAGGGGCAGGAACGGGTGGAGGTGGCCCTGCAGGACGACGCGCTGGAGCAGGTGCGGCATTCCCTCAAGGATGGCGCCCTGATGCGGGCGGCCCGGAGCACCAGCGTCCCGCTCCGGATCGGGGCGCTGACCATCGGGGTGATCTACCTGGACGACGTCCCGAGCATCGCACCGGAAAACATCGAGATGCTCAACGTGTTCGCGAACCAGGCGGCGGTGGCCGTGCAGAACGCCCAGCTCTACCAGATGGCCACGCTGGATCCCCTCACCGGGGTCTACGCCCGGAAGTTCTGGGAGCAGATGGCGCTGCGCGAGATCCGCACCGCCTTCCGGTTCCGCCATCCGATCACCCTCGCCATCTTCGACCTGGACCGGTTCAAGAGCATCAACGACCACCACGGGCATCTCACCGGCGACAAGGCGCTGGAAACCGTGGGCCGGATCCTGCGCGCATCCTCCCGGTCGTCCGACGTGGTGGGCAGGTACGGCGGAGACGAGTTCGTCACAGCTCTGCCGCGGACCTCGCAGGAGGGAGCGACGGTGTTCTGCAACCGGGTGCTGCGGGAGATGGAGCGCCAGGACATGCAGGGCACCATGGGCCCGTACGACCTGCGCGCCAGCATGGGACTTTCCACCTTGCTGCCCCATTCCTTCGAGATGAACACCCTGCCCCGCCCCATCCCCAACGGGTACTTCCAGCAAGTGCTCCACATGACCTTTTCCCGCGCGGACCGCATGGTGTACGCATCGAAGAAGTGCGGAGGACACTGCTTCCACTTCGACGAGACATCCGACTGGCCCGACCCGAACCTGTGGGAAGCCTCGCAGGATTCTTCCATCGCCTCCACCCTGCTGTCCCGCGAGGAGCAGTGAGATGGGCCGGCGACCGAATTCCGGGAACCGGCCCTCGACCGGACGCACCATCCTCTGCGTCGACGACCAGGTGGAATTCCTGGAATCCACCCGAGCGCTCCTGGAACGGGAAGGTCACCGGGTCCTGACCGCCCTGGACGGCGTCCAGTGCCTGGCCGCCCTGGAATCGGAACAGGTCGACCTGCTGCTCCTGGACTACTTCATGCCCGGACTCTCGGCCCCGGACATCCTGGTGCAGGTGCGCGATCCCACCTTGCAGGTGGTGCTGCTGACGGGCTACTCCTCCGAAAGTCCTCCCCGGGAGCTGATCGACCGACTGGACATCCAGGGCTACTGCGACAAGAGCCGGGGTCCCGACGAATTGCTCCTCTGGGTGGGGTTGGCGCTGCGACACGGAGCCGTGGTGCGGCAGTTGGAGGCTTCCTCCAAGGGGCTGCGCCAGGTGATCTCAAGCTGCCTTCGCCCCGACGAGAAGATGCCCTTGGAAATGGAGATGGAAGCCATCCTCGCCGAGGCCTCCGAAACCTTGGCTCTGGACGACGTTCTGGTGGCGCTCGCCCCGATCCAGCCCACCTACCTCCCCCCTTCCCGTCTGGAAGAGGAATCCGATTTCTGGGATCCCCAGGGGCCCGAAGGTCCGGAAGACCTCCAAGTGGTGGCCGCAAAGGGGGCGTGGAGCCGCGAGGACAGCCTGGAGTCGCAGATCGGCCACGAATTGGCACGAGCCGTGGCGCGCGCTCCGCGAACGGAAAGCACCATCCTGGCGCACGGTCTCGGGGTCGTGCCGCTGCGCGCCGACGGCCGGTGGCTCGGTTGCATCCTGGCGCGTCCCGCCCCATTGCCGGATTCGCCCCAGGCCGAGATCCTCTCCTTCCTGGCCCTGCAGATCGCGAATGGTTGCCTGGTGCGCCAGGGCGCGACCCTCGATCCGGTGACGGGACTGCAGTCGCGTCGGTTCTGGCGGGAAATCGCCGTTCGCGAACTGCGACAAGCCTTCCGATTCGGCCACTCGGTCAGTTTCGCGATGGTGTCCATCGAGGGGATGGGCGACATGCGCGCCATGAATCCCCGGCACGCCGACATCTCGCTGGAGCACGTGGGGCATCTTTTGCGCAGCTCCATCCGGGGATCCGATCTCGCCGGTCGTGGGAACCAGGACGAGCTTCTCCTGCTGCTTTCGCACACCGGGGCTGCCGGGGCCGCCCGGTTCGCGGAACTGCTTTCGCACCGGTTGGAGGAACTCGTCCTGCCCTATCCGGAGAGCCACAACGCCCGGGGCCTCGTGGGCGTCGCCACGGTGGAACCCCACGCGTTCGAGACCTCGCGTCTGCCCAGACCCATGCCGCAGGAGTACTTTCCGTCGGTGGAAGAACTCCTGCGCACCCGCGCCGCCCAATGGATTCCTCCCGCCGACGATTCCGGTTTCTCGATCTGGGTCCATCCCGACGCGTCGTGGCCGGACCCGATCGAACTCGCGGCCAGGCTGAGACGATCTAACTTCGTGCGATGAGCGCACCGCACAGGTCAAAGGACAGGAAGATCGCCGGCGTCTGCGCGGGACTGGCCGAGTCGTGGGGGACCGACCCTCTGTGGGTCAGGGTCGCCGCAGGTGTTCTCGCCTTCACCGGAGCCGCCACGGTTCCCGTGGTGGTCGCGTACCTGCTGCTCTGGTGGCTTCTCCCTCCGGAGTAGCAGAGCCCGCACCGGGGTTCAGGATCTCATCCTGCCGATCTCGGAGAAGGCGGACGCCAACTCCCTTTCCAGTTCGGGAAGTCCCGCGGCGGCACAAGCCGGATCCTTCGCCTTCGCCGCGGCTTCGATCCGGCAGGCGGCATTGCTGGACCTGTCCATTCCGAGATTCGCCGCCGCTCCCTTGATGGAGTGCGCGTACAGCTCGATCCTCCCGAGGTCGCCATCGCACAGGCTCTGCTTCAGCGTTTCCAGGAGGCTGGGCATTTCCTGGACGAAGGTGTCCATGACCGCCCTGGCGAGATCTTCGTCGCCCATGACCCGCTCCAGCATCGCCGGATAGTCGAATACCGCCGCATTCTCCGGGTCGACCGGACTCCGCCGGGCCGGAGGTACCGCGAGTTTTCCGAATTCGACGAGGTTGCCGACCAGCCACTTGTCCAGCAGCCTCGCCAGGGCGTTCGGCGAAATGGGCTTGGAGAGGTGGTCGTCCATCCCGGCCTCCAGGCACCGCGCGCGATCTTCGGACATCGCGTTGGCGGTCATGGCCACGATGGGAATCCAGTGCTGGAGAACCGCGGAGCCCCGATCCCGGATGATGCGCGTCGCCTGCAGTCCATCCATTTCCGGCATCTGCACGTCCATCAGGACCAGATCGAACATTTCCCGCTCCAAGGCGCGGATCGCGAGTTTGCCGTTGCCGCAGACCCGCACGGAATCGAATCCCAGGTGGCGGAGGATCCCGACGGCGACCTCCTGGTTCACCGGAACGTCTTCCACGAGCAGGATCCTGGCCCCCAGAGCCTCCCGGTGCGGAGACTCCGGCGAGGGCTCCGGTTCGCGGGACGAACCTGTTGTGGCGTCGCTCCCGGCCCGGATCCCGAAAACGGCCGTGAACCAGAAGGTGGCGCCGCTTCCGGCCGCGCTTTCCACCCCGATCTCCCCGTCCATCAATTCCGCGAGCTGCCGGGAAATGGCGAGTCCCAGGCCAGTTCCGCCATACTGCCTGGTGGTGGAAGCGTCCACCTGGCTGAACTTGCGGAACAGCCGTTCCTGCTTGTCGGGAGGGATTCCGATGCCGGTGTCCGCCACCGAGATCCGCACGACGCAGGAGTCCGCCCCCTGCGACACGATGCCGCACGAGACGCCGATCCCTCCCTTCTCGGTGAACTTCAGCGCGTTCCCGACCAGATTTGTCAAAATCTGGCGCAGCCGGACCGGATCGCCGAACACCGAACGCGGAATGCGAGGATCCACCGCGAGGTCCAAGGACAGCCCCTTCGCCCCCGCCTGGATGCCCGCCGCTTCCACGCAGCCGTCCAGGACCTCGTGCAGATCGAACTCGATGGATTCCAACAGGAGCTTTCCCGCCTCGATCTTCGAAAAGTCCAGGATGTCGTTGATGAGGGAGAGAAGGGACTCGCCGCTGCTCTTCACGATCTGCGCGTAGTGTTCCTGCTGGCCGTCGAGGGAACTTGCCAGCAGGAGATCGGCCATCCCGATGACGCCGTTCATGGGGGTGCGGATCTCGTGGCTCATCGTGGCCAGGAAGGCGCTCTTGGCCTGGTTCGCCTCGTCGGCCTGGGCGGCCATGGCGTTGGCGCGCGCCGTCTGGGCTTCCAGGTGGTGGTTGACCTCCTGCAGCTCCCGCTCCATCCGCTTGCGGTCGGTGATGTCCACGATCGAACTGAGGATGACCGGCTTGCCAAGCAGGTAGAGGACCTCGCTGGACACGAGAACGTCCATCGGACGTCCCTCCTTGTCGCGCATGCCGATCTCCATGTCCCGCAGGGATCCCTTCGTCTCCATCTGTTCGAAGAACCGCTGGCGGTCGGCGCCGGGCGAGAAGATGCCCAGGTCGTCGTTGGTCTTCCCCTCCATCTCCTCCGTGGAGAATCCGAACAGCTCCGTGAAGGCGTCGTTCACGTCGATGAACGCCCTCGTCGCCTTGGAGGTCAGCAGCATCGCCGTCGGATTCCTGCGGTACACCTGTTCGAACTGCCTGCGCGTGTGCCTCTGTTCCGTCACGTCGTGGAAGGAAGTGACCACGGAGGTGATTCTCCCGCTCGCGGGATCGACGATGGGCTCCGCGTTGACCCGGATCAACGTCCTGGTGCCGTCCGGTTTCTCGATGCCCATCGCCACGTCGTGGACCGGCTTTCCGCTTGCCAGTGTGCGCATCGCGGGGTGCTCCTGCCCCGGGAGGTTCGACCCGTCCTCGCGGACGGAGCGCCACGGGGGATCCACGGAGGTGCGCCCGAGCACCTGGTCCCTGTCCATCCCCAGGATCTTCTCCGCAGCGAGGTTGCATTCGACGATCCGACCCGACGCGTCGTGGAAGACGACGCCTTCGGACAGCGCCGTGAACAGCGAATTCCAACGGGCGTCCCGTTCGCGCAACAAGGCCGACTGGCGGCGGAGCGATTCCGCCTTCGAGAACACGACACCGCAGACGATGCCGCTCTTGGCTCCGAACAGCAACGTCGTGGCGGCCAGGGACATCGGGTCCCCGGTTTCCTTCCAGACCACCCCGAAGACGACCGCCATCGCGAAACTCCACGTGGTCCAGCAGACGGCAACCGGAAATTGGACCGCGGCGAAGAGGATGGGTCCGATCAGCAAGGCCTGGAAGAGCATTCCCGATTCGCCGGTGGCCAGACCCACGATGGCCCCGCAGAGCGCCGGCACCAGCGAGAGGGACAGGATCCAGTCGAACGTCGTCGGAGATTTGCGGAGGGCGGACTGGACGAGCATGGAAAGCGCGAGCCCAAGGATGGCGGCGACGGGGGTCCAATCCACATGGGGGCCTCGCGTCCTGAGACCGAGTGCGATGCACGAAACCGGGATCAATATGGCGTAGAGGAGCCGGACCATCGAACGTCGGCTGGAAGGGTTCTCCTCGAACAGGAACCTCGGGTTGAAGCTCTCAGCGATCCCACTCACGGAACCCATTCTCCGATATTCGGGAGACCGGGGCCGGGTTCGCGAACTACTGCACCTTCACTCCCAGGTTGAACAACTCGTTGTCCATCACCGGAACCGGATTTCCGGGGATGTGCACATAGCTGATCACGCGCCAATGGTAGACCCCGGATGCCACCACCTGGCCGGCGATCGTTCGGTGGTTCCACCGGAGCGAGATCCGCACCCGGCCGATCTTGTCGCCCTTCAGGGCATCCAGGTTTGCCTGCGTGATGTCAACCGTCTTGGAGATCACGAAGACTCCTTCGTGGTCGTAGATGTACAGGATCATCCGGACCGGGTAGTTCAGGTAGAGGCTGGGACCGTTGCAATAATTCCCGTCGTCCGGACAGACGGCCTGCACCTGGGGGTCGGAGCTGGTCAGGTATCCCCGGTTGGGGTCCCACCATTGCAGGTTCGTGGAATCGGCGTTCTCCGAGCCGTCGGTCGCCTGGAGCAGGATCCCGCCGGGTCCCGACCGGTTCTGCTCGCTGGACGGGATGTACGGAATCTTCCCAGGCTCCGATACCTGCAGGAGCGGCGGGCGTGGAGGTCCCTGGACCACGGTGGCCCAGTGCAGGTTGGCCGTGTCCACCTGGTTTCCCAGGGAATCGGTCACCCCGGCCAGGAAGCGCAGCTTGTATCCCGGAGACACCGAACCGGGCTGACCGGGAGGCACCAGGAACCACCAGGCGGAATCACCCATCGCGTGGACGGAATCCGCTGGGACGGTGTGCCAGGCCAGGAGCGAATCGGGGCAGGTCGCGGAGTCGTTCTTGCAGATGCCCACCTGGAGCCAGTCCTTCGCCTTGGACAGGTCCAACGGCTCGGAAGGCACAACCACCAGGGTGTCCGGGTCCGTGTAGTTCTCCACCCGGTGGATGGTCGCCGAGCGGATCACGGGAGGCACGCTGTCGTAGATGGGGAACGAGTCCTTGAACACCACGTTTCCAAGACCGGAGCTCCAGATCTCCTGCATGATTCCCGTTTGCACCGGAAAGCCGGTGACTCCGTAGGCGAAGGGAGGATCGATGGGGACCAGGAGCCGGGTGCTGTCCACCAGGACCGCCCCCGGCCGCTTGTAGAAGGGCCTTGCGGAGTCGGGCGACTGGCCGGTGCGCACCGCGCTGTCCAGGGGCGCGGTGAAGGACGGCAGGAGGGGCAGTGTCCAGGGCGAACTCAGGTTGACCACCAGGGCGTCGATGCGCCCGTCTCCGTTGGTGTCCAGGTAGTATCCGGACAAGGCCTGGATCGGGTTGGCCAGGATGTGGTGGGTGTCGCAGCCCGTGTTTCCCACGTCGTCCGTGTAGCAGCGCGTCACGGTGTCCACGCCGGGCGTGGTCACGTCGTGGGTGTCCTGCAGTTGCAGGTGAGGGCCGGCATTGTCCACGGTCCAGATCACCCCGATTTCCCCGATCTGGACCACGGCTCCTTCCGGCGGCGTGACGATGTCCACGATGGGGAGGGATTGCTTGAGGCTGATCCAACCCGTGTCCTCGGCGCAGTTCCCCACCGAATCGCAGTAACGGGCGGGTACCGGGTACAGTCCGTCGCCCTTGAAGTTCGTGGGGATGCTGAACGTGTCGACCAGGACCCGCCAGGTGTGGTCCGGGTTCTCGATGGAGTCGCGCACCCAGTACCAGACGGTGTCCACGCCGAACCGGGTGCGGGCCGTCTTTCCCCACCAGGTCGTGTCCAGGGCGGGGTTGTGGGTGTTGGGTCCCATGATCTTGAAGACCTGCAGGACCGGAGGAGTGGTGTCCACCCACACGTGCACCGTGTCGCAGCCGGTGTTCCCGAATTGGTTGGTGGAGCAGCGGGTGATGGTGTCCCACCCGGGAGTCAAGGTGGAATCCTTGCAGGGCTGGGCCACGCCGTCCACCGTGTAGCAGATGTTCTGGACGATCTGTCTGGTGCGCAGGCTGTCGCGAGGCGAGGTGATCTTCACGTTTGGAATCGCGTTGTCGTCGATGATGGTCAGGGTCCACACGGAATCCGCGCCCTTGCCCAGCGGAGCGAAGGGGGAGAGGCCCAGGACCACCTCGCGGTCGGGACCCAGGACCCCGTTGGGGATCACCACCACCGCGAACAGGCCGGTCTCGGAACGGGCCGGGAATGTCAGCGTGTCGCCCGCGAGCTTCGAGAAGGTGAAATTGGTCCCGAGGGCCGCGGTGCTGGCCGGAAGCACCGGAATCAGGGTGGAGAGGGCGACGCCGGAGGGGCGCGAGAGCGCCACCTGGACCTGGACGGTGCCGGCCTTGTGCTCGTAGAGGGCCGTGTCGCGGGTGGTGAACTGGACCGTGGGGATCGGGCCTCCGTCCGTCAGCGTGGCCAGCCCAACAGAATCCGTCACCAGGGGGATGCGGGAAACCACGGAATCCAGGCGCAACTCGAAGGAGAGGTCGGGTTCCCACACCGTGTCCTGGAAGATGGACACGGGGATGGAATCCAGCCGCTGTCCGGGCAGGAAGAGCAGGACGCCGGTGGTGTCGCGATACTGCTCGCCCGGATGCGCCCCGAGCGAGACGGTGTGGAACACCACCCGCACGGTGTCCGCCGGATACCAGTCCAGGCTCAGATGGAAATGGACCGTGGTGTCGGATTCCACCACGCGTCCCACCGAATCCAAGGCCAGGGAGAGCGACCCGTGCGCGGGGAGGATGGTTCCCGTCGCGTTTCCGTTCCCGAAGGTGAGCCCGCTCAGGTGGGAAAGGACCACCTGGAACGTCTGCACGCCCTCGCCGGCCAGCGAGTCCGCCAGGACCCGCACAACCAACGCGGTGTCGGTGGTGCCCGGAGGAAGAACCACGACGGTGGAGTCGACGGCCGTGTAGTTCAGGCCGGGCACCGCCGTTCCCGGGGCGGTGCGCCAGACGAAGGAGGTCGCCACCTTGCTCGGGCCCGCGAGGTGGACGGGAAAGCGGGCGTTCACGAATCCGCTGGCGGGCTGCTGGACGGTGTCGCCCGAGATCCAGACGGGGGGAACGTCGTCGTTGGTGATCCAGCCCGTGTCGGAGAGCAGGCTCCGGTGTCCGTTCGCGCTGGTCTTGATCGCGTGCACCAGGGAGTCGATGTGGACCAGGAACCATTCGTCGGGCTCGTAGACGGTGTCTCCCACGACTTGGACGGAAACCGTCGTGGACACCGCGTTGGCGGCGATGGTGTCCCACCGACCCGACACCGGGAGATAGTCGTTGTTCGCCACCGTGGCCGTCCCGTCCGAAGTTCCCCATTCGAACAGGACGGGCAGTTGGGGCGCCAGCCTGGAGGTGAGGGGAAGCCCCGTGACCGGGTCCAGCAAGGTCACCGTGAAGGCTTCCGGCCTCGTGACCGAATTCCCCTCGGGGAAGGAGTCGCGCGGGGAGGCTCTCTGGATGCGGATCAGGGGGGGCTGGTTGTCGTTGACGATCACCCCCACCACGGTGTCGGCCCTCAATGTGGTGTCCAGGACGCCGCTCTTGTTGGCGAAACCGGCCGCCGTGGCGTTGGTCAGGACCACCCACAGGCTTTCCGGCGGCGCGTAGGACGAGTCGTTGTAGATGCGAACAGTGACGGGTGCGGTGAGTCCTTGGGGCTGGATCGTGTCCCAGCCGCTGTCCACCTTGAAATTCAGACCCGGTCCGGCGTGGCCGATCCCTGCGGGCATCGCCACCGTGAACCATTCGAAGATCACCGGATAGGCCGTGGTGTTGGGCATGGACACGGTGAGGGTGGTGTCCCGGCAGGGCTTGCCGGTCGCGTCGTGGCAGGAGGTGTCCGTCTTGGACTTGACGGTGAAGTTGGTGAGACCGATGAGCGTGGGCACCAGACCCCGGAAGGGGATGAAGGCTCCGGCGCCGAAATCGATGTTGTTGTCGCCGAACAGCCGTTTCGCGAACAATTGTCCGAACAGTGTGACCTGGCTGGAAAGGTGGACGTCGCCCTTGGGCGCGGAAATGGTGGCCCAGATGCGGTTGTCGCTGGGGATCACGATGTTTCCTCCGCTGGCCAGCATCATCGTGCCGCCCAGGAACTGGCCCGGCCCGCTCCCGAAGGCGGTGGCCAGACGACCACCATCGGGGCCGATGAAGGCGTGGGAGGAACTGGCCGTCACGTTGCCCGAGGCGTAGACCACCGTACGCCCACCCGTGGGCTGGGCGGCGATGATCGCGTTCCCACCGCTGAGTTCGATGGATGTGAAGGAGTAGAACCCTTCCGTCAGAAGAATGGCTTGTTGGTTCCCGGTGACGTTCAGGTCTCCGTAGTAGCCGGGAAGCAATGTGTCACCATGGCAGGAACCCGCAGGCAGTCCCGCGGTCGAACAGTTCCAGTAGTACGCCGTGGTGGAGGTCGGCGACAGGAAGGTCGCCACGGGGTTGGTCGTGGTCGCAGGTCCGGAGAGGTCCAGGTTCGGCGGGGTCGTCGGAGGAGCGTACCCGGCGATCGTGTACCCCGGCAGCGAGGTGTTGGCCACCTGGAGCGGAGGCCCCATGTTCGAGGTGTGGATCTGGTTCGTCACTGCGTCGCCGGCGACCATGTTGGCGAAGGTGCCCGCGGAGGTGGATGCGCCGGAAAGAACGATGGGCTGTCCCCCGAAGGAGAGGGTGTCTCCCACCTGGATCAGCGAGTCCGACAACGTCGAGCTCCCCAGGTACAGATTGTTCCCCACATCCGTCTTCGGCAGGTTGAAGCTGTCGCTGACGTTCGGACCGATGGACAGATTGTGCCCCGCTCCGACATATGGCGCGCGGAGTTTCATCCCGGAACCAAGGATGATCCCTCCCCCGGAACCGAACAGTCCTCCGTCGGCGAGTCCGGACTGGTTGGGGAGGTTGATCGAGTCCGACGTGTACACGGAATAGCCGATGATGCTGTTCGCTGGCGTGAACTGGCTCAGGTCAACGCTTGTCGCCCCCCAACAGAAACTGGCAACCCCAGAGAACAGGAGAACTGGGATGATTCCCCCCCGGCTGATCGGATCTCTGTTTGGCGACATTTGGATAATCCTTCGTGGGAGCAACGATACCTGGAAAGTACCACGCATCAAATTCGCAGGGGCCTCGCGCAGAGCATTGGTGGAAAACACGTTCGCACCGCGAGTACACGGCCTCCAGGGCAGGCGGGGAACATCCTTGGCTGAGCAATCACCCAAAAATTTAACGTCTTTTCGGACTCGGATTCAAGTCCGATACGCTCCAAACGTCCAAATGCCATTTGCTCGGGAATCCAGAGAAAACTTCTTGCCGGAGAACCTGCGGCAGGGATCCGTTTGAATATGGCCAAAACGGAAACGGAGAATCGATACAGTTTTACACAATAGTTATAGATCCTATTATCAGCAATAGAGCGGGAACCGAAAAAATCTCCGCTCCCCACCGATCCAGGCCCAAACCACAAAGACCGCTGCCGGCAAGAGCGCCCAGGGCGGAGACAAGTGCCAAGGCACCAAAGGACAGCGCTCGCTCGCTCGCCGGGGCGAGTTCGGCCAGCAGCGCCTTTTCGGCCCCCTCGGTCGCGCCCGACAGAGTGCCCCATCCGAGTGCCGCCAACCACAACCAGGCCCCGTGGCCCCAGGCCAAACCCGCGAAGGCCACCGCCCCCAAGATCCATCCGACCCGCAGAAGCCATGCCGCTCCCAGTCGGGAAAGCAGTGGACCGGCCGCCGTCGCCGCCAGGGTCTGGACCAACCCCAACGCGGCCCATCCGAGGCAGAGCGCCCAAAGCGGGGCGCGGTGGATGGAACCGGCGGACAACCCGACCGCGGGCAAGAGAACCAGGAGTGGACTCAACTTCGTGCCCGCGGAGGAGAGAGCGAGCGCCAGGAGCGGCATCTGCAATGCCCTCGAACGCGGCCACCAGCCTGGAGTCGGCGGGGCAGCGGCCTTCGACCTGTCCATTTCGATCACCGGCGCGTCGCGCAGACCCCGGCACAGCCACGCCACCCAAAGCGCGGGAACCACCAGCAAGCCCACCGCCCATGGAATCCTGGCGGGCGCGAGCCAAGCCACCAGGGCGGCCAGCAGCGCGCCGACGGTGGCGCCCAGGTTGTCCAGCACGCGCATCGCGTTGAAGGCCTGCTCCCTGATCCGGCCCTCGGTCCAATCGGCCACCAAGGCGTCGGTGGCCGAACCGCGCAAACCCTTGCCCACCCGGTCGCCGATCCGACAAACCACCACCCACAACGGCCAGCCCAGCGCCAGACCGACGGCGGCCAATGGCCGCGCGAACGCGTTGGCCGCATACCCGGAACCGACCCAGAGGACCCTTCGGCCCGTGGCGTCGGAACGCCTCCCCGACGCGACCTTCAGGAGTTGGCCCGTGGCGTCCGCCAGACCTTCCATGATTCCGATCCACGCCACCCCAACTCCGGCGGGCAGCAGCGGCGTGAGGAAATCCAGGCTCAGGTCGTTCAGGAAGTGGAGCCACGCGATCCGGCGCGGCACGGGAGGCAATTCCCGGAGCATGGTGCCGGAGAACCTAGGAATGGATCCGCATCATCAGCACGGCGACATCCGCGGGACGCACGCCGGGCAGCTTCGCGGCGCGGGCCAAGGTCAGCGGGCGTTCCTTGGCCAATGCCTGCCGAGCCTCGATGGAGACGCCCTCCAGCGAAGACCAATCCAGATCGGCGGGAAACGGCTTCGATCCCAGGCGTCGCACCCTCTCGATGTCCCTTTCTTCGCGCAGGAAGAAGCCCTCGTAGCGCAGACCGCTCTCCACTTCCAGGATGCCCATGCGGTCGGGGAGGTCGGGGAACTCCAGCTCCGCGACCAGGTCCTCCAGCTCCACGCGGGGGCGCCTGGCGATGGCCTCCGCCCGAACGACGGATTCCGGCACGGACTCCCCGCGAGACTCCAGGAAACCGCGGAGGCGGTCGGGCTCCAGCTTGCGGGCGGCCAACCCGGCGCGGAGTCCCTCGCAGGCGCGCGCCCGCTCCACGAGCCGCTCCCAGCGGAGGTCGTCCACCAGCCCCAGTTCGCGTCCCAGGGGGGTCAACCTCGCTTCGGCGTTGTCGTGGCGGAGATGCAGCCGGTACTCCGCCCTCGAGGTGAACAGCCGGTAGGGCTCGACCAGGGGGATGCTGGTCAGGTCGTCGACCAGGACACCGATGTAGCTGGAGGTCCGCTCGGGAACGAAGGGATCCTTGCCGGAAATCGACAGCGCCGCGTTGGCGCCCGCCACCAATCCCTGGGCCGCCGCCTCCTCGTAGCCCGAGGTCCCGCAGGTCTGACCGGCCAGGTAGAGGCCGGGTATCCCGCGCACCTCGAGCGTGGGGTGGAGCGCGGTTCCGTCCACGGCGTCGTACTCCACCGCGTACCCGTAGCGGATCACCTCGCATCCGGCCAGGGCGGGAATCGTCCGCAGGGCCGCGTCCTGGACGTCCGAAGGGAGCGAACTGGAGAAGCCGTTGACGTAGATGCGGTCGTTCTCCAGGCCCTCGGGCTCCAGGAAGAGCTGGTGGCCGTCGCGTTCAGGGAAGCGCGCGACCTTGTCCTCGATGGAGGGGCAGTACCGCGGCCCCGTTCCGGAGATGGCTCCGTTGAACAGGGGGCTTCGCGCAAACCCCTCCCGCAGCCGGTCGTGCGTGGGCGGACCGGTGCGCACGATGTGGCACCGGATCCGATTTTGGACGGAATCCGTCAAAATGGAGAAGGGCCAGGGCCGGACGTCGCCCTCCTGGGGTTCGGCCAGCGACCAGTCGATGGAATCACGCCGGAGCCGCGGAGGCGTGCCCGTCTTCAGGCGTCGGAGTGCCAGACCCAGGCGTCGGAGCGAATCGGAGAGTCCCTTGGAGGGGGCTTCGCCCACCCGGCCGCCGTCCCAGGCCTCCTCGCCCCGGAAAAGCCTTCCCCGCGCGAAGGTCCCCGTGGTGGCCACGACCTTGGCGGCCGTCAGGATCCGTCCATCCGACAACCGCAGACGGAATGCGCCGTCCACGGGATCCAAGTCCACCACCTCGCATTCCAGGAGCGAGATCCCCGGGTGCCGCTCCAACGCGTCGCGCATCCAGCGGGAGTAGGCGTCCATGTCCTGCTGGGCGCGGGGGCCCCACACCGCCGCGCCCCGGCTGGAGTTCAGCATGCGGAAATGGATGCCGTTCACGTCGGCGGCGCGGCCCATCAGGCCTCCCAGGGCGTCGATTTCCCTGACCAACTGGCCCTTGGCCACCCCCCCGATGGCGGGGTTGCAGCTCATGCGTCCGATGGCCGACAGATCCTGCGTGGCCAGGACCACGGAACATCCCATGCGCGCCGCGGCCGAAGCCGCTTCTATGCCCGCGTGGCCGCCGCCGATGACAAGGATGTCGATGTCCATGGAGGCTGGCAAAGTTACAAGCGAGGCGGTACGGCTCCGCACGGAAACCTGCCTCACCAGCGAATCTGGGAAGTGTCCAATGCGGAGACGTTCTGGAAATAGACCGGCGGCACCAGGGAATCCGCGGTCATCGAAAGGTCCAGGAGATGCGCCGTACCCGCGAGGTTGCGGAGGTCCAGTGCGGTGTAGCTGCTGTCGATGCGGGATGAATCGATCCAGACATCTCCCGTGATCGTGCTGTCTCCGACGGTGCGCACGGCGGGGCCGGTGGCCCCCACGAAGGCGAAACCCGTGATCTTCGCCCAACCCTGGCTGATGATCAGGCAGTTGGGCACGGTGGATCGCGCCAGGATCCGCGCCTCCCCCCCGAAGGATCGGATCACCACCGGCAGAAGTCGCGCTCCGCCATGGGACAGGTTCAGCCCCATGGTGGGATAGGTGATCCCACCCTGCACCCAGAGGGTGTCGCCGGGGTTCAGGTCGGCCAGGGCCGATTGGATGTTGCCGTAGTAGGCCGAGGCCCTTCCGGCCGAATCCGGAAGCACGACGCGGATTCCCTCCCCCGGGACGGGCAGTTTGGCCGCCGTGTCCACGGCTCGGGACACCAGGTTCGCCGGGTCGTAGGGGTTGTCCCTCTCGGCGCACCCCCATAGGCACGCCACGAGCAGCAATCCCCAGGTCTTCATCCCCGCCCCGGAACCGGGTTCACGGTCCGCTTTCGGCCGTGACCGGTTCGTGCAAGGCCTTTCGCGCCTTGGCCATCGAACCCGCGTCTCCCAGGCGTCGAGCGACCTCCTCCCGGAGCATCCAGGCGGCGTGCCAGGTGGCGGAGCCTTCGGCGAGACGAGGAATCCATCCATCCAGGGAATCGGCGACGGCTTTTTCCTGCGACAGGCCCTCGGCGCGCAAGCGAAGCGATTCCAATCGGGATGGATCGGCCAGGGCGGGCGAAGCGGAAGCGAAGCCGTAGGCCACGAGCGCATCCCGGGCGTCGCCTTCCCTGGCCGCCAGTCGCGCCCACCGCATGGCGACACTGGCAGTGGCCGGATGCTTGGGGTGGCGATAGACGAATTCGGACAGGGTCCTCACGCAGTTCGACCCCTCCTGGCAGGAAGGCACGGCCACCGAATCGATCGCGCTCGGCGTGGCGGCCGGCTGGGCCGAAACGGCGGGAACCAGGGGTCGCCCAACCGCCGCTGCATCCGGCTTTCCCGACGGCACCGCCGCCTGGGGGTCCCGGGACGTCTCCGCGAAACCGCCATCGCTGCAAGTCGATTTCCGACCGGCGCCCACGAACCGCTGGTCGCGGGAACCCTCCAGCCGGATCCTGCCTTCCTGGACGGCCACCCAGGGTTTCAGGGAATCCACTCCCACGGTGAACACGGTCCCGACCACATGGACCTTGCAGTCCCCCACTTCCACCGCGAACGAGTCGCCGGGGCGGCGGTGCCGCACATGGAAGGTGGCTTCTCCGCGCTCGATCCGGATCCCCACCGAGCTGTCGGTGCGGTAGGACAAGAGCAGCCGCGCGTCGTTCGCCTCGATGCGGCAACTCTCGTCCACCCAGTTCCAATCCGCCCTGCCCCGGGTGTCCAGGACCTGGCCGGTGGACCAGGACAGGCGATCTTCCCGGGAGGGAGCCGCGGCCCAGATCCAGGCACCCAAGCCGATGGCGCAAGCGGCGGCCGCACCCGCCAATCCCAGGTGCCATCCGCGGAAACCTTCCAGGAAACGCTCCCATCCGGGGCGCGGTGCCTTCGCGACCCGGGCCTCTCCGGCGAGCCAGCCGCGCATGTCGTTTTCCAGGCGCAGCCAACGATCCTCGGGAAGATCGAAGGATGTTTCCTTGAGCGTGCGCTCCCAATCGCGGTGGGTGGACATCAATCCTCCTCGCGATCGCGAAGGCAAAGCGCCATGCGCTTGCGGGCGTGGAAGAGCCGCGACTTCACGGAGCCCTCCGGGATGGCGAGGATCCGAGCGATGTCCGCCAGTTCCAGGCCGGAGTACAGGTGCAGGACCAGCGGAAGCCGATGGAGGAGGGGCATCTTGTCCAGGCAACCCTGGATCCAGTCGCGGAGGGCGTGCTGGCGGGCCAGGTCGCGGCCATCGCCGCCGGCCTCGGTTTCCAGGCGTTCCTCGTCCATGTGTTCGGCGTCCGCGTCGCCCCGCCGACGCTGCGCCAGGCGATTGCGGGTCGCGCTGTGGCAGACCCGGACGACGATCCCGTGGAACCAGGTGCGGAAAGCGGCCCGTCTGGAAAAGGACGCCAGGCTCCTGTGGAGCTGGTAGAAGCATTCCTGGAGGAGATCTTCGGCGTCCTCGGGACGGCCGGATGTGCGCACCACCAAGGTGAGGACATAGCGTCGATGGCGTCTGTAGAGTTCCAGGAAGGCACGATCATCCCCCGCAGCGGCCTTCGCGGCGAGATCTTCGTCGCTGGCCGTCATGCCGGTTGTGTCGCCGTGCTGGACTGTTGGGTTCATCGCGCCTGCGGAAAGTGAATGGACGTTCCACCCAAGGAAACCGAAAACGACTTCCCCGTCAACGACTTCGGCCCCATTCCAGCCAAGCCGATCCCGTTCCCAGAACCAAGGTAAGGCCGAGGAATCCGTTGCGCAGGAGGTTCGCTTCGCGGAGATCGCTCCATCTGGCCGAAAAGCGACCGGGAGGATCTCCAGGACCCAAAGCGGAATAGGCGCTCTGGGCCTGCGTCTGTCTCCATTCGAAGAAGATCGTGGTGGCGGCGGCAACCGCCGTGGCGCCCCACCAGGGCCAGGTCCTGCGCATCGACCCGACCACCTTGGGGTCGATGCGCGAGGTCCGGAAATCCGCGTCGATCTCGTAGAGACCACCGGTGGACACGACCGTGTCCACTCGCCGGACCAATCCCCCTCGGCTGAATTCCACGGAGAATGCACCCGGGGGCGTCTTCAGGACCAAGGGCGTCACCAGATCCAGATCGGATCCCGACCACCCCTCCACCCGAAACGGGATGCCTTCGGGGGTGGATCGCACCGAGACCTGCGCCGACATCTGCCGCGCCACGGCGCGCAGTTGCTGGGCGATGGAGTCCACCGGAGGCGCTATGCGGTTCGGGCAGGGAAGAAAGAATTCCGTCTGCCCGGGTTGGTGGCGCCATTCGAGCCGGAAGCGCAAGGTGGGACCCTCGGGGGCGGCGACGACGTCGGAGGCCGCCTGGAAGATGTCCAGCACGGCCATGGATTCCGGACAGGACCCCGCCGAGCGGGCGATCCAGGAAGAATCACCTCCGCGGTTCAAGGCCTCCAGAACCTGGTCCCGCAGGTCTTCCGGACCGGAGGGCCCGCGCCCGAGAGCGGGAATCGCGCGGAAGGGGCTGATGGAAAGGCAGGTCGGAAGGGTTCGCACCGCGACCGGATCCACCTCGGACAAGGGCGGACCGGAGAAGACCAGCGCTGGAACGGCGAACAACAGGGACCAGGTCCGTTTCAAGCCAGACCTCCGACGGCGTCCTTCAACGCCTTGTCGCGTTCGCTTTTCCCGACCTGCCAGGGGGAGATGCCTTCGGCGATTTCCCAGAGGTTCCCCATCGCCTCCAGTCCCCCATCCCCGCAGTCGATGGACCGGCGGGTGGCGTAGGTCCGGATATGCATCCTCTGCACCGAGGGCTCCATCTCGGAGGCGAGCGAGGAGACGAAGGGGGTGACGGGATCCTCCCGCTCCATGGCCTTTCCCGCCCAGGCGACGATGAACCGTGCCACCTCGCGGGCGAAGGCTTCGCCGCGGTCGGCCCGGACCACCAGACACCCCAACGGGACGGGGGTCCGGGTTTCTTGTTCCCAGAACGCGCCCAGATCCACTTCCTCCACCAGGCCCAGTTCGCGGTAGGTGAACCGGGATTCGTGGATCACCACTCCGCGCCGGAAACGTCCCGAGGCGACCGCGGAGGGAATCCGGTCGAACCTTTCGAATTCCTCGCGCGGCACTTCGAGACCGGTGCGTTCGCACCACAGGCGCCACAGGATGTGCGCGCTCGTGCGCCACCCCGGAAGGACGACGCCCTCCCCGCCGGGACTGGGAAGCGCAAGGACCAGCGGACCCACGGCGTCCGCGAAGGCGCCCCCGCAGCGGAGGATCCGGAAGCGCGGAAGGAAGAGCGGGACGCTCGCGCAGGAAACCTTGATCACGTCCGGAGGATCCGGGCTCGCGCTCAGTGCGTTGAGCTCGGCGATGTCCAGGTATTGCACGGAACCGCCGCCGGTGCCCAGTTCTCCCACCAGACCCTCGAAGAGGAAGGTGTCGTTGGGACAGGGACTGATGGCCAGGCGGAAGTTCATTTCGGGAGACTCCCCAGGAAGGTGGACAAGGCGGACAGGGCTTCGGGGATCCTCCACCCACCGCGATCCCTGGGCCCGGCCGCGTTGGAGATCGCCCGGACCTGGTGGAAGGGGATGGAACAGCGGCTCGCGACCAGGGCCCAGGCCGCACCCTCCATGGTCTCGATCTGCGCCCCCGTGGATTCGCGCAGGCGCTGCGTGGCGAGGGTTCCGGTGCAGGTGGAACAGGTGGCGCCGCGGGCGCCGGGCAGGTGGGACAGGAAGGCGGGGACCTCGGACAGATAACGTTTCTCGACTCCGGGGTCGGGGACGCCCAAGGACCAGAGGTCGAGGAATCCGGACGGGCTTTCCGCACCCAGGTCCGCGAAGGCGTCCTCGTCCACCCGCACCACCTGGGGAGGCCGGAATGGCGACGATGGATAGGCACCGGCGATCCCCACGCCCACGATCCGGTCCGGTCGTCCCGCCGCCAGGGCCAGGGCCAGACCGGCCGCCGCCGCCGCCGGGCCGCAACCCGTGGTCACGGACCATGCCGACTCGGGAAGCCCCGCGAGCTCGGCCCGGGTGGCCGCCACCCAGAGCACCCGGCCGACCGGCTGGAGCACGCCTTCAGGCATCCTGCACCAGCTTCAGGGATTCCTCGAAATCCCGGCGGGAAAACCGCGAGGGCAGCGGATCCAGGCAGGACGCCCGCGCCGCCGCCGCGCCCCACCGGCAGGCATCCGGGAATTCCAGCCCACCGGCCAGGGCCGCCGCCATGCCCGCGGTATAGGCATCGCCCGCCCCGATGGGATGCACGCGGACATCCGCGGCGATGGCCGGTGCCGGCACCCGGAAGAGGGGACCGTCGGGCGGGACCGCCAGGGAACCGCGCGACCCGACCGTGGCCACCAGGAAGGCGCGAGGCAGGACGGCCCGGACCATCGCCAGGGAGGATTCCGGATCGGGACCGCAAAGGTCCGTCCACTCCGCTCCGCTGAGCTTGAGGACGAGCCGTTCGGGGACCGCGCCTCCCGAGATGGCGGCGCGCACGAGAGGAACGGAATCGATGATGACGTTTTCCGTCCAAGCAGAGAGCGACGCGAGAATCCGGTCGGCATCCAGGCCTTGCGCCAGGGTGCCGCAGCAGCAGACGGAAGCCGAACGATCGGAGCCCAGCGCCTCTTCCACCGCGCGTTGGGCACCTTCGGCCGCCGGTGGCCCCTCCTCCACGAGCTCCGTGACTTCCTCCGTCTCCAGGTCACGGAGCGTGGTGGCGCGGCGGACGGGCCCCGAGAGGGGGAATCCCCGCAAGGCGATCCCTTCCTCGCGGCAGGCCTGTTCCCAGGCGTCTCCGTCCGTGCCGATGCCGGAGATCAGGACGGCGGGTCTTCCCAACCTGCCCAATGCCAAGGCGCAATTAAAGCCCTTGCCGGCCGCCCCCCCTTCGGCGGTCCGCATCCGGACCACGGAACCTGTGCGCAACCCGGTGCAGGTGGCGTTCTTCTGCCAGGCGGGGTTCGCGCCCAGGACCAGGATCCGTACCATGACCGGGAAACCTATCTTCCCGGGTCCATGCTCAACAGCATCATACTGGGCGTCGTGGAAGGCGCCACCGAATTTCTCCCCGTTTCTTCCACAGGCCACCTTCTGATCGCGGAGAAATTGCTGAACGACCAGCGAAGCGACGCCTTCAACGTCCTTGTGCAGGTGGGGCCCATCCTGGCTTCCGCACTGGTGTTCCGCCATCGGCTGGCCAATTGGGCGCTGAAGTTCTGGGATCCCGCCGTGCGCGCCGAGGTTTTCCAGATCCTCCTGTCCTTCGTGATCACCGGGATCGGAGGACTGGCCCTGGAGAAGATGGGCCTCAAGCTTCCCGAATCCGTCCTGCCGGTGGCCATCGCGACCCTGGTGGGCGTGCCCGTCATCCTGCTGGTGGAGCGCCGCGCGATCCGCGACCGCCCTTCCCGCGGCTTCTCATGGGATCTCGCCCTGGTGATGGCCGCGGCCCAGCTCCTGGCCGCCGCCTTTCCCGGGACTTCCCGATCCGGGGCCTGCGTGATGGCGGGGCTCCTGATCGGGGTCTCGCGCTCGTCCTCGGTGGAATTTTCCTTCCTCCTGGGCATCCCGACCATGTTCGCGGCCGGCGGCTACCAGCTGTTCAAGGCGGTCCGCCAGGGTGCTGGACAGGAATTGGTTGCACCGGATTCGCTGGCGGCCTTCGCGGTGGCCACGGTGGTCGCCTTCTTCGTGGTCCAGTGGCTGTTGGGCTACGTGCGCTCCAGGAGCTTCATCCCCTTCGCGTGGTACAGGCTCGCGCTGGGGATCGGGCTCCTGGTCTGGGCCCTGCACTGAGATGTGACAAACTTTTACTTCCCCCGACGCCTTCGGGAAGGTTGATTCCTTCCATGGAGGCACGAGTCGCGAAATCCTCCGCCCTGCTGGACCTGGAGGACATGGCCAACAGCCTCAGCCACGCCGCCGGGACGGGAATGGGCGTCGCGGGGACGGCGGTCCTGGTGGTGTTGGCCAGCCGCGGCGGCGATCCCTGGAAGATCGTGTCCGTCAGCATCTTCGGGACCTGCCTGGTCCTCCTCTACGCGGCGTCCTCCCTCTACCATGCCGCCCACCGGCCCGGGGTCCGGAAGATCCTGCGCATCCTGGACCACATGTCGATCCACCTGCTGATCGCCGGGACCTACACCCCCTTCATGCTGGTCAATCTGCGCGGCCCGCTGGGCTGGACGGTGTTGGGAATCGTCTGGGGGCTTGCCGGAGCGGGGATGGTGGCCGACGCGTTCTTCACCGGTCGGTTCAAGATCCTGTCCACCCTGCTCTATCTGGCCATGGGCTGGACCATGCTCGCGGTGGTCCGTCCGCTGGCCGCCGCGCTCCCTCCGGCGGGGATGGTCCTGCTGCTTTCCGGGGGTCTCGCCTATTCCCTCGGGGCGGCGTTCTACGTGTTGGACAAGAGGCTCGCCTTCGGCCACGCGGTGTGGCACCTGTTCGTGCTGGGCGGGAGCGTTTGCCATTTCCTGTCCATCCTGGTGGGGGTCCTGCCGTTCGCCGGTTGACGGAGATCCCCAGGGCCCGGGTCCCCTTCGCGGAGGTATCTTCCAGGGCGTGAACCACCGTGCCGTCGTCCAGCCGTTCCTCCTCGCCGCAGCCCTCGGATGGGGCGGCACCTCCGTCTCCGCCGCTTCGGCCCCTCCTGCGGGTCCGCTCCCGGGGATCCGGACCATCCAGGTGGTGCCCATCCACGGCGAGATCGACGGAGGCCTGGAACACTTCGTGAAACGGGCCATCGCGGACGCGGTGGCCGCGCACCCGGACATGGTGGTGTTCGACATCGACACCTGGGGCGGACAACTCGACGCCGCCTTCGAGATCTCGGACGCCATCACCTCCATCAAGACCTGTTCCACGGCCGCCTTCGTGGCCCGAAAGGCCATTTCGGCCGGCGCCCTCATCGCGCTCTCCACCCAGCGGGTGTACATGGCCCCGGGCGCCACCATCGGCGACTGCGCTCCCATCGTGCAGTCGGAAACCGGCCCGATCTTCGTGGGCGAGAAGGTCGAAAGCCCCCTCAGGGCGCGTTTCCGAGCCTTGGCGAGACGCTCCCACCTGCCCGCCGAACTCGCCGAGAAGATGGTGTCCAAGGACCTGTCCGCCCTCTGCGCCAAGGACCGGGACGGAAACCTCGCCTGGTTCACCGAGCAGTCGTGGGAAGGCCTGGACGATTCCGCCCGCGCCCGCTACCACGACCCCGTCACGGTGGTGCCGGAAGGTCAGCTCCTGACCTTCGACGACCAGGAAGCGGCCAAATGGGGATTCTCGGGCGGGACCTACGCCGACCTTCCCGCCATGGAAAAGGCCCTGGGGTGGAGCGAGGCCAAGCGACTGGATCCCACCTGGAGCGAGTCCTCGCTTCGATGGCTCTCCAACTACGTGGGCATCTTCCTGGTCTTGGGTCTCGCCGGGCTCTACCTGGAGTACAAGATGCCGGGCACCGCGATCTTCGGGGTCGCGGGCGCCCTCTTCCTGGCCCTGGCCCTGGGTTCCCAATTCCTGCTCGGGATGGCCTCCTACACGGCGCTGGTGCTGGCCGGCATCGGCGTCCTGCTGGTGGCGGTGGAGATCCTGCTCTTTCCCGGAACCGTGGTCCTGGCCTTCGCGGGACTGGGTTGCCTGCTGGTGGCGCTGGTGTTTTCCCTGCAGGGGTTCGCTCTCCCCGACCCCAAACTCCCTTGGCAGGCCATCCAGATGCGCCACAGCCTGATCACGGTCCTCGCCAGCGCGCTTGGCGCAGGTGTGCTGAGCATCGCGGCGGTGCGATGGCTGGTTCCTTTGCTTCCCCTGCACGAGGGCCCCTACCTGAAGGCCACCCTGGCCGACATGCCAGCGGACATCTCCCCACCTCCCGACGCCCTGACCGGCAGCCTCGCGACGGTCCGTTCCGTCCTTCGACCGGTGGGCAGCATCGACATCGACGGTCGGGAATTCCCGGCCATCTCCATCACCGGGATGCTGGTGGCGGGAACCCGTGTCCGCATCACCGGGCGTCGAGGCACCGAATTCCTGGTGGAACCCGTGGCCGACGCGTGAACGACGCCACCTTGGCCACCGTCCTGCAGATCGTCTCCGCGGCGCTCCTGCTCGCCGAGATCTTCCTTCCCTCCGGAGGCCTTCTGGCCATCGCCACCGTCGGGACCCTGATCGGTTCCCTGGCCGTGGCGTTCGGGCATTCCGCTGGCCTGGGTTGGACCTTCGGCCTGGCCGACCTGGTCCTGTTCCCGCTGCTGGGCTGGTGGGGGGTGGGGAAGGTGGCGAGATCGCGACTCGCTCTCCAGGAACACCTGGACAGCGGCGAAAATCCCGGCGATCCCTCCGTGATCGGGAAGGCCGTCGTCGCCGAGACCGGCCTGCGGCCGGTCGGGCGCGTCGTTTTGGACGGGATCCGTCACGAAGCGAGGTCCACCGGACGCTTCGTGGAGCCCGGCGAAACCGCGCGCGTGGTGGGAGAGGAAAAAGGGAGACTTCTGGTTCGCCCCTTGCCGTAGTACGCGCGGTTGGTAGCTTCCTGTCCGCTCGTCAACCCCCACCGGAGGTCCCATGCCTGACATTTCCACCGCCCTGATCGTCGTCCTCGTCATTCTCCTCCTGGTCGTCGTCGTCCTGGTCTTCAATTTCCTGGGACTCTGGATCCAGGCGTTGTTCTCCGGAGCGCACGTGGGCCTGCTGTCCATGGTGGGGATGCGGATCCGGAGGGTGAATCCACGCCTGATCGTGACCTCGAAGATCATGGCCGTGAAGGCCGGCATCGAGATCCCGGTGGGCCTGCTGGAAGCCCATTTCCTGGCCGGCGGAAACGTGATGCGGGTGGTCCAGTCGCTGATCGCGGCGGACAAGGCGAGCATCCCCCTGAACTTCAAGCAGGCCACGGCCATCGATCTCGCCGGTCGCAACGTCCTGGAAGCAGTGCAGATGTCCGTGAACCCCAAGGTGATCGAGACCCCGGTGGTCGCGGCCATGGCCAAGGACGGCATCCAGGTGAAGGCCCTGGCACGCGTCACCGTGCGCACCAACATCGACCGCCTGGTCGGCGGTGCGGGGGAAGCCACCATCCTGGCCCGCGTGGGCGAAGGCATCGTTTCCACAATCGGGTCGGCCGAATCGCACAAGGACGTGCTGGAGCATCCGGATTCGATCTCCAAGACCGTTCTCGGCAAGGGATTGGACGCGGGCACGGCCTACGAGATCCTGTCCATCGACATCGCGGACGTCGAGGTGGGCGTGAACATCGGGGCCAAGCTCCAGATGGACCAGGCCAATGCCGACAAGAACATCGCTCAGGCCAAGGCCGAGGAGCGCCGCGCCATGGCCATCGCCCTGGAGCAGGAGAACCTGGCGCGCATCCAGGAGATGCGCTCCCGCCTGGTGGAGGCCGAAGCCCAGATTCCCATGGCCATGGCCGAGGCGCTGCGCACCGGCAAGATCGGGGTGATGGACTACTACGGGCTCCGGAATCTCCAGGCCGATACGGAAATGCGCCAATCCTTGTCGCAGGGCAAGGAACTTCCGCCCAAGGTGTAGCGGATGCACGATTCCGTCGGCCTGTTCAAGATCCTGGTCCTGGTGGCGGTGGTGGGATACCAGGTCGTCAAGGCTTGGCGAAAGAAGGCGAAGACCCAGGACCCGCGACCCGCGGGGCCGGTCGCCACGGAAAGCCAGCCGGAGAATTCCTGGTGGGAGCCTCGACCCGAGCCGGTCCTGGAATCCCAGCCGGTTCCGGAACCCCTGCCTTCGCGGGAAACCGGTTCGGAAACGGTGCCGATCCCGGCGATCCGGCGCGGGATCGGGTCCACGCCGCCAATCGCCTACAAACCGATCTCCGCGTTATCGGAAATTCCCGCGGATCCCACTCCACGCCTTCCGGAGACGATCCTTCCGGAATTGCGCGATCTGGTCCTGGCACAGGTCATCCTCTCCCCACCCCCGGGACTGCGGGGTGGAAGTCGGGGGGGAAGGAGCCCGCTGGAGCTCAGGCGGTGACGTCGATCGCTTTTCCCAAATTCGCCGGACTCACCTGGGCGGACTGGAGGAGTTGCGCGACTTGGCTGGCCTGCTGGTCCTGGCTCGTCTTGAGGAGCGAAACCTGGATCTGGCCCACCAAGCCACTGCCGTTGGCTGACATGGAAACGGAAGAAGGGTCCATGTTGCTCCCATCGGTCGAATTCTCGTCGGACTTGAGCGTTTCCCCTTGCTGAGCATTCCGGAAGCCTCCAGTCGACCCGGTTTCTGGATGGGCCTGACCCTGCTGGAGTCGGAGGTCCCGCGCATCGTGGCCCAAGCCGTCCAGTTGGCCGAGATTCCGGCTCCGACCGGTTTCGAGGAAGCCAGGGCCCAAAGCGTCCGCTACCTGCTGGAAGAAGCGCTGGGCATGGCCCGTGTCGACCAGGCGGGAAATGTGGCCTCGGTCCTGGCAGGGACGAAGGGCAGACCCGGAACCGTGGTGCTGGCGCCCCTGGATTCCTGGTACGACTCGATCGACCACCCCCACATCCAGGTCCGACCCGACCGCCTGACGGGACCCGGCATCGCCGGCCAGTCCATCGCCTTGGCGGTGCTGGTGGCCCTGGCCCGTACCCTCCGGGAACGTCAAGTCCAGGGATTGGGCGACATCTGGTTCGTCGCCACCGTGGGTTCGGAGATGTCCGGCGATCTGCGCGGCATCTGCCATCTGTTCCCATGGCTTCCCACCGTCGCCGAACGGGTGGTCTGCCTCCAGGGACCGGGTTTGGGCCGGTTGGACCATTGGTCGGTGGGGACCTACCGCGGGGAACTCGCCGTCTGGGCTCCCGGAGGCCACTGCTGGCGCGATTCGGGTCGTCCCAACGCCCTTCGTCTGGCCATGGAATTCTCCAGCCAGATGGAAGCCATCCACAAGCCCGGATTCCCGAGAACCCTCTACAACCCGGCCCAACTGGAATCCGGCGACGCGTGGAACACGCTTCCCTCCAAGGCGGTGTTGCGCTTCGAACTCCGGTCGGACGGGGAAGAGGAATTGCAGCGACTCATCCGCGAAGCCCAGCGCGCGGCCGGCACCCTGTGCAAGGGATTGTCGGGTTGCCGGGCGGAACTGTCCCAGAAGGGGTTCCGCCATGCCACCGGACTGTACCCCGACCACCCGTTGGTGATCGGAACTCGGGAGGCGCAGAGCTGGGCGGGACTGGTCCCGCGTCTTGGAGCGTCGAGTTCGGATGCATCGGTCTGCCTGCACTACGGAGTTGCCGCCGTGACCATCGGTTTGGCGAGCGTGGTGGGTCTGGAGACCCACATGGAGACCCTGTATCTGGACAGCCTTCCCCTCGGGCTGCGGCAGGCCTACGCCGTGCTCGTCCAGGTGGCGGGGCGGAACACCCCATGACGCCCGAAGCCTGGCTTTTCCGCAACTCGTTCCTGCCCTCGCGGGACGCGGCATCCCGACTGCGGGGGTCGGAGGTCCGGATCGACCTGTGCATCCTGGCGCGAAACGCGGCCGCCACTCTCGGCAGGCATCTGCTCCTGCTCAAACACGGCTGGCCGAAGGGGACCGCCCCGTGGTCCGAAATCCTGGTGGCCGACCTGGGCAGCACGGACACCACCCTGGAGATCGGACGGGAGCATGGAGCCACGATCCTGGAGCCCGCCGATCGGCTCGCCGCAGCCTTGGACCCCTCCGCCGACGGGGACGGTCTCGCCCGCGCCCTGAAGCAGACGAAATCCGACATCCTTCTGGTTCTGCCGGCCGACTTGATCCGGTTGGACGTGGCCGGGATCGCGACCATGGTCCGGGTGCTGTTGGACGATCCGGACGTCAAGCTGTGCCTTGGGGCATCGCAGATCGACGGAGGCCCGCTGTCGGCCTTGGGCACGCGGCCGGTTCTTTCGGCCCTCCATCCCGACCTCGCCGTGGTCGTCGATCCCACCACGCCTCTGCTGGCGTTGCGAACTTCCGCGATCCGCGAGCTTCCCTTGGCCCTGACAGGGGGCTACGAAAGCGCCCTGGTCGTCGATTGCTGCGCAGCGAACGGACTGGATTCCCTGGCCCAGGTCCGCTTGGATCCCCTGGAATGGGAGGTTCGAGACCCTCGGCTCGAGCCCGGGCGCGCCTTCCGGACCATGGTGGCGCTCCTGGAGTCCCTCAAACGGGCGGGACGACTCACGACAAGCCGGGAGCTCGGCCACCTGCTGCCTCGCCCCATGGAGTGGGGAGAATCGGGTCCCCGCCTCGTCTCGGGACTCGAGGTCTTCCCCTGGGTCAGGAATTGACCTGATCTCCGTGCCCGTGCCCGGCTTCCGGAACCGCCTGGAAGGGAGCCGGGACCCGACTGGTCGCTATTTCTTGGTGGAGGTCCCCGCGGGCTTGGCCTCGTCGACCGGCGCTGCCACTTCGGCGTAGGCCGGAAGGGCCACGAGCTTGTTGTCCTTGTCGAAGGAGAAACGGACTTCCTGCCCGTCCACCAGGTAGCTCCAGACCTCCGCGACCACGCCGGATCCCGTCGAACGGTCCACCAGCATGGGCTCGCCGAGGAGATCGGAAACCTTGTACTTCTTCAGGCCCAACTTCCAGCTCGTGGCCTTGTAGGTGGACGCGATGTCGGACATCGAGACGGCCTCGCCCTTGGAATTGATCCAGGTCGAAGTGAAGGAGACGTCTCCAGGCCCGCCTGGAATCTTGGTGGGATACCGGAACAGCTTGGTCCAGCGGGGCGAGCCGGAGGCGTCGAAGTAGTTCACGTCCGTGGGCCACCCATGGTCGTTGAATGCGACATGGAAGGTCACCTTGTCCCGTTGAGGCGCTTCGATCCCCAAGGGTGCGGACAGGGGATGGTCGCTGGTGAGGTTCCAGCCCGAGAACCATTGTTCCTTGATGCCGGGTTCCACGGTGTAGACCTTGGGCAACCGTCCGGGATCGATCACGCTGGTGTCCGCCTGCACCGGTGGCGGAGAGGACATGTAGGGGGAGGGGGGAACGATCTCCACCGCTTGGACAGCGGCGAAAGCCAACAAGACGGGCGTAAGGCGGATGCGCATGGAACCTCCGGGCGAAAGGACTGGTGGTAAACTTACATCCGGCTCGCCTTTCGTTGGTGTCGATCGCGGCGCCGACCCGCGGTTCTATCTTCTGTCCGCCATGAAGCCCTTCGCCGCATCGATCCTGGGAATCCTCCTGCTGTTCGGATGCCGGATCCCCGGCATCCACCTCCGCCCGTCGCCGGAGAACCTGCTGAACCACCCCTTCCCCAGCTTCGCATTCGCGTCCATTCCCGGCCGGGATTCGGTCCGGAGCACCGATCTCCTGGGTTCGCCCTCGATCGTGGTCTTCTGGGCGACCTGGTGCGCACCCTGCCGCGAGGAAGTCGGCACCCTGGAGCGGGTGTTGAAGGAGGAGGGCCCTTCGGGACTGAAGATCATCGGCCTGTCCGTGGACGACAGCCCCGCCGCGGTGCCCCTGCTGGTGGACCGATTGCAGATCCCCTACCCCGTGGGTGTCGGGGCCAACGGATTCTTCTACGACCTGAAATTGGAGGAGATCCCCCAGGTCTACGTCCTGGACGGGAAGGGAATCGTGCGCGGGTCCTTCACCGGGGGAGCGGAGGAACCGGCCCTCCTCCAGGCCATCGCCGACGCGAGGAAGCCCGGATAGGAAAGCGGGGGCCGCTACAGGAGGATGCCCGATTCGGCCGCCTTCCGGCGCAATGCGGCGAGGGTGCTGCGATCGGGAAGCAGCAGGATCGCTTCGGACAGTCGTTCCGCCGATCCCTTGGCCAAGCGTTCCAAGGTGGATGCGCTGGACTCGTCCGGGCAGACCAGGACCAAGCCTTCCAGGACGCGGACGGGCTGCGCACCCCTGCTCCAATCCGCCAGGGTCAGGCGTACGTTGTCGGGCAGAGGACTCGCGACATGGCCGTCCAGCGAGGCCAGGATCTCGGCAGCGGACAGTCCCAAGGTCGAGGCCGCCTGCACGCTGGAACGGGTGAGCCGTCCGACGATCCCGTGGTCCTGCGAGGTGAGATCCGAAAAGAGCGAAAACTCGGCCAGGAGGTTCGGGTCCACGCGCCCGAAATAGAGGTCGAAGGCGGGGGTGACCTTGGCGTGGCGCGGCGCGGCGGGATGGGGGTCGGACGGAAGCCCCAGCCAGTTCCTGCCCGACTCCGTCAAGCTCCATGTGATGGCTCCCTCGGCGGTGATGCCGCGGGCGACGAGACCCAGGAAGTAGGGGTGGATCAGGGCTCCGACCATCAACGCCCTGGCGGAGGATTCCTGGATGCGATCGAAGAAATCCTCCGAGGAGACCTCGATCCTGCGCTCGATCATGGGGACGCCGCGGACGAAGTCGTGGGGATGGGAGGGAGCGAAGGCTCTTTCCATGTCGGACATCCGCACGGCCCCGACCGGTGGAAGGACCTCCAATACCCGCTGGGCCAGGCGGCGTCCCAAACCTTCGAATTCATCGGGTTCGTGTCCCATCCTCCAGCAGACCACGTCGATGCTGCCTTGGTTGGCCGCGCCCAGCAGATCCCGAGCGGGGTCGAAGGAGCGGAGTTCTTCGCAATCCATGCAGCGTTCGAAGAACGCAGGACGCCCGGCCTTCACCACCTCCGAGCCGCCGGGAGAAATCCCCAGGTTCGGGACTTCGGGCATCGGTCCCCGGCGGGAGGAGAGCAGTTTGAGGTCCAGGAGCAGGTTGAGGGCGTGGGGCACGCGGCGACCGATGGAATCCTCAATCCCGACCCACGAGGGCAACGGAACCAGCCGACGCTCCAGCGGTTTGATCCAGCGCGCGGGAATGGAACCGTCCCGGTTGTGTTCCAGCGGTTCCCTGGAGATGTGGAGGAGCACCATCCAAGCGTCCCAGGAGAGGAAGGGGAACCCGAACCGGAGGTCGTCGCGCACGACTTTCGCCTTCAGTCGCTTCCCGACTCCGGAGTAGCGCAGACGGAGTTCGTTGGGCGGGGCCTGCCGCCGCGCTTCGGACAAGGCTGAAGCCGCAGGGCTGCGTCGGCGTTCGAGCTCGGCTTCCAGTTCCTCCAGGGAGGGTGTGCCGGAGGTCCCCCCGCTGCCTTTGCGGATCTTGGGTGCCATGTCCGAGGAAAGTAGGAGAATCGGGGGGGAGGTGGGATCGGCGGGATGGGATTCCTACCCGAACGTCGGAATCGACCTCCACACCGAAATTCCCACTCCCAGCTCCGCGCAGACGGAGATCAATCGCGGCGGGACGTCCAGGTCGCCCTCGCCGTAAAAGCGGACTTGGCCCTTCCATTCGCCCGAACGCAGATGTTCGCGAAGTCTCTCGGGCATGGCACCGAGCATCAGGGCGGGATCGGTGGTTTCGATGGCGCAGGGATCGGATGACACCACTGGGCGATGGACCCGATGTCCGTGATTTTCTGCCTCCTCCAGAAAGTCCGCTAGGGAATCCGGGTCGCCGATAGGCCACAGGACGAGGAAACAATGCATGCGGGATCCTTTGGAAGGAGGTGGAATCGGGGTTGGTCCATCGTTGGCAACCAAAGATAGCCATTTCCCCGGGAGTTTGGCAACCGAACGTGGCTCACCGGAAGGGTGGATGGATTCTACCTGTCATCCCAGTGCGCGGAGCGGGAAACAGAGAAGACTTCCAGAAACTGGTCGGGGACAAGCTGAGGGCCTTCCGGAGAAACGCCGGTCTCTCCCAGCGTGAGTTGGCGATGCGCCTGGAATTGTCCCACCAGCAGATCCAGAAGTACGAGAGGGGCGACAACGCTCTCCCCTTGGAGCGCATCCGTTCCTATGCCGCGGCGCTGGGGGTTTCGCCTTCCTCGCTCGCCTTCCCGGAGGACGACTGGATGGCGGCAGAATGCGCACCCGGCCTGTCGGCCGACCGCTTGGAGCTGCTCAGGTTGTACGACGCCATGCCCGACCGCGAATCCCGCGACCGCCTGCTGGCCTTCCTGCGCTCCCTGGCGAACCCGAAAGGTCCGTAGGACATCCGTCCGCCACCTCTTCGAGAAGCATCCGCACGAAGGCGTCTGCCGGGCCGGCCACGAAATCCGTCTTGTGTGTGGTCAGCGCCACCTCGCGCACGCTGGCGTCGGCGATGGGCCGGTACTCCAGCCCGTCGCCCCGGACGCAGGCGTAGTCCGGGAGGACACCGACGCCCAATCCCACCCGAACCAGTTCCTTCTGGACCGACACGTTCCCCACCTCCACGATCCGGTCGGGGCGCAGCCCTTTGCGACGGAATCCGTCTTCGATGAGCTGGCGCGAACGGGTCCGCTTCCCCAGGAGCACCAGGGTCGAGCCCGCGAGATCCTGCGGGGCCACGGCCCCTTCCGATTTCGGGGCGGCGCCGCGCGCGAACGCTGCCACGTGCCGGTAGCGCAGGACCACCCGCTGCGAAAGCGAGGGATGCTGGAGCGGCAGCAACACGAACCCGACGTCCGAGAGTCCATGGGCCACGCGGTCGGCGATCTCCGGAGAGACGGAAAGATCGAGCTCCAGGCCAACCTCCGGGAAACGAGCGGCGAAGCTCCCGAGGTGTGGGGCCAGCCAGTAGCGCGCCACGGTGTCGCTGCAGGCGATGCGCAACGTGCCCGACATCTCCCCTCCCGCGCCGGCCGCCTGGCGCAGGGCCTGGGCGTCCCGGATAAGGCGGCGCGCCCGCTCCAGCACTTCGCGGCCCGCGGCCGTCGGCTTCACCCCCTTGGAGGAACGGTCCAGGAGCGCCGTGCCCAATTCGCTCTCCAGGGTCGCGATCTGGCGCGTCACCGCCGGCTGCGAACGGAACAGGCGCTGCGCCGCGCGGCTGACGGATCCGTCTTCGCAAGCCGCCACGAAGGCGGACAGGGCTTCCAGGTCCAACATGGACGGGAAAGTTAACCGGTCGCAGAAAACGAAAAGCCCTCCCCGGCGCGATGGCCAAGGAGGGCTTCCGATCCTGTTCCAGCGGGGAAGGAATTACTGCTGCGAGTCCTGCGCCGCGCGGAAGATGTCGCCCAGCGTGGTGCGGTTTTCGTCCGGACGGCTGCCCGAGACGTAGGCGCGCCAGTCGCCGGCGGTGTCGATGGCCGACAGGGTCAGCTTGCGGCTGTCCACGTCGTGCTCGACCACGGTGACCTTGAGGGTCTGGCCCACGCGGAAGGCTTCGGAGGGCACCCGGATGGGCTCCTCGGTGAGCTTGGACAAGGGCACGAATCCTTCGATGCCCTCTTCCAGCTCCAGCACCACGCCGCGGTCCAGGAGCCGCACGATGGGCGCTTCCAACTGCTGCCCCAGGGGATACTTGTTGGGGACCACCTTCCAGGGATCCTCGCCCATGGCCTTCAGCGAAAGGCTGATGCGGCGCTTCTCCTTATCCACCGACAGCACCATGCAGGTGACGGTGTCGCCCTTGGCCAGGACCTCGGACGGGTGGTTGACCTTCTTGGTC
The DNA here is from genome assembly GCA_035604215.1 of Fibrobacteria bacterium. Taxonomy (GTDB): domain Bacteria; phylum Fibrobacterota; class Fibrobacteria; order UBA5070; family UBA5070; genus UBA5070. The sequence goes on along the minus strand of DATNIW010000104.1, from coordinate 17,431 downwards.
CAGCTCATGTCCGAAACGTGGATGAGGCCGTCGATGCCTTCCTTGATCTCCACGAAGGCCCCGAACGGAGCCAGGTTGCGCACCGAGCCGGTGATCACGGTGTTGAGGGGGAGGTCGGCTTCGATGGTGCTCCACGGATCCGGCTCGATCTGCTTGATGCCCAGGCTGATCTTCTCGTTCTCGGTGTCGATGCGCAGGACCACGGCGTCCACGGTGTCTCCCACCTTCACGACCTGCGAGGGATGCTTGACGTGCTGGGTCCAGCTCATCTCGGAGATGTGGATGAGACCTTCCACGCCCTGCTCCAGCTCCATGAAGGCGCCGTAGTCGGTGATGGAGACCACGCGGCCCTTGACCTTGGTCCCTTCCGGATACTTGGTGGCGACGGTCTTCCAGGGGTGTTCCTGCAACTGCTTGAGGCCCAGGGAGATGCGCTCCTTGCGGTCGTTGAAGTCCAGGACCTTGACCGTGAGCTTCTGCCCGATGTGGACCAGTTCCGAGGGATGCGCGATGCGTCCCCAGGTCATGTCGGTGATGTGCAGCAGGCCGTCCACGCCGCCCAGGTCGATGAACGCGCCGAAGTCGGTGATGTTCTTGACCACGCCCTCGCGGACCTGTCCGCGCTCCAGGGTGTCGATGATCTGGTCGCGCAGGCGGGAGCGCTCCTCTTCCAGCACGATGCGGCGGGACACCACGATGTTGCGGCGGCTCTTGTGCACCTTGATGACGCGGAAGCCCATGGCCTGGCCGATGAGGGCGTCCATGTCGGGGATCTGCCGAAGGTCGATCTGCGATCCGGGAAGGAAGGCTTCGATGCCGAACAGGTCCACGACGATGCCGCCCTTGATGCGGCGCAACAGGGTTCCGTCCACCACTTCGCCGGTCTCGAAGGCGTCGCGGATGCGTTCCCAGACCTTCATGAAGTCGGCGCGCTGCTTGGACAGCACGATGGCGCCGTCGTCGCCCTCGATCTGCTCGATGTAGACGTCCACATGGGCGCCCACGACCAGCTCTTCGGGATTCTTGAATTCGTGGCGGGGGATGACGCCTTCGGACTTGAAGGAGATGTCCACGATCACGTTGGTGTCGTCGAACAGGAGGATGGTCCCCGCGACGATCTTGCCTTCCTCGACGCCTTCCAGGGTGGCGGAGTAGGCGGTCAGGAGGGCTTCGTTCTCCTCCTCGGTCAGGTGCGAGATCTTGCCTTCGATCTCGAGCAGATCTTCTTCGGTCCCGTAGAGCAACTGGGCCATTGCGTGTTCCTTCGTTGTGTCCCGCACATTCGGTCCCCGCCCGAAAAGCGAAGCCCGATGGATCCTCGGTTGCCCGGAATTGGGCGGTGAGGGTGCGAAGGGGAGCAAATGTAGAACCTGCGATGGTGGATTGCAATGGAGCCGGCAGAACCGAAGCGAGCCCCCTCTCCACTTGTTGGAGAGGGGGAATGGGGGTGAGGTGGGGATGATGAGGCGATTCCCCCATTCGGGCCATCTCCATTTCGCCCTACTACATTGCTGCGACCATGCGTCGCGCGTTTTTCTTCCTCGCCCCGATCGGCTTCCTCGCGGGAATTTCGAATGGAGCGGGCCTTGCACCGACGGCGGCCCCGTACGGCGGCGGACGGCCTTCCAACGCGATGCATGTCGGCGAGGCCGACACTTCGGTGCACGGCGGCCAGGAGATGGAGCCCACGGAGTTCGTCGACCAGGACATCCGCGACGTCCTCCGCGCCATCGCCAAGGCCTACGACCTCAACATCTTCCCCTACCCCGAGGTGAAGGGAAAGGTCACGGTGTCCCTGAACCGGATGCCGGTTCTGGACGCGCTTCGGAACATCGTGGAACCGCTCGGCTACGAATTGGCCTGGGATGGAGAAGCCTACCAGGTCCGTCCACCCCAGCAGCGGATCCAGGGCACGATCGAAATGGGCCGCAACGCCATCACGATGACGGTGAAGAACCAGGACATCCACCAGTTCGCGGACGAATACGGTCGCCGCACCGGCCTGAACATCCTGGTGGACCACAACGCCAAGGGGCAGGTCTCCGGAACCCTGCGCGACGTGGATCCCATCGACGGCCTCAAGGCGATCCTCCTTGCCTCGGGCTTCGATCTGCGCACGGAAGGGGAGGCGTGGATCGTGTCTTCCACCGACAACCAGCAGCCGCAGGGACCGATGGGGTTCCAACCGCGGTCCGGACGCGTGGACCTCTCGGTGCGCAAGGGCCTGGTGACGGCCAATCTCCGGCAGGCGTCGCTGGCCGACGTGATCCAGCAGCTTTCCGACCAGGGAGGCTACAACACCATCACCTGGGGGCAGTTGGGCGGGACGGTGGACGCGAACCTGAAGGACGTTCCGCTGCGCCAGGCGCTGGAACTGGTCCTGCAGGGAACGCCGTTCACCTTCGCCATCCAGGATTCCGTCCTGGTGATCGGGGACCGCAATCCGGCCTCCGCGTCGGGTGAGGCGCTGGCCAACACCGAGATCTACTACCTGCGGCATCTCCGGGCCGACAAGGTCCTGCCTCTGCTGCCCAAGAACCAGTCCACGGTGCAGGCGGTGCCCGAACTCAACGCCCTGGTGCTCACCGGGACCAGCGAAGCCAACGACAAGGTGAAGGCCTTCCTCCGGACGCTGGACCAGGAAGTTCCGCAGGTGGTGGTGGAGGCCATCATCGTGGAGTACACCCGCAACAAGAACAGCGAGTACGGCATCCGCACCTATTCGGGCGCTTCCACGCCGGGAACGGCCATCGGCGGCCCGGCGATCGTGGCCAACACGGTGGTTCCGGGATCGGCTTCGCGCCTGGCCAGGCTGGGACCGTTCGACCTGGCCACGGTGACAGTTCTTCCCCAGGACTTCGGGCTGCAGCTGAACGCGCTGGAAAGCGCCGACCTCGCGCGCGTGCTGGCGCGGCCACGGCTCACGACCCTCAACGGGCAGCCGGCCACCATCAACATCGGGAACTCCGACTACTTCCAGGTGAGCTCGACCAGCTCCCTCGGAGTGGTTTCGACGGATTACCGGGCCTTCAATTCGGGAATCACGCTGACCATCACGCCGTACCTGACAAAATCCGGATACATCACGGCCGAGATCAAGCCCGAGGTGCGCACGCCTTCCTCCACCGCCAGCGGCGACCCGAACAAGCCGCCCTCGACGTCCACCCGGAGCCTTTCCACCAACGTCCGGCTCCGCGACGGCCAGACCCTGGTGCTGGGCGGCCTCATCCAGACGGTGGACCTGGTCTCCGACCAGGGACTCCCCATACTCTCGGCCATTCCCCTGATCGGGAAGCTCTTCTCCTACCGCACCCGCAACAAGCAGACGACGGAACTTGCCATCTACATCACGCCCCACGTGATGGGCGATGCCGACACCGGAACGGACGTGCGCAAGGCCATGCAGATCATGGAGAACCGGATCGACGGCCCGACGGTGGATCTGCCCTTCCACAAGGACGACCCGCTGGCGCCGGTGCCGGAAGGCGTCCCACAGCCCGCCAGAACGAAAACCGACGAAATCGACTCCTCCAATTCTCGGATCGAGTCCAGATCGAGAGTGATCCTGATGCGTCCGGAAACCCGCACGAGTCAAATGGTTTCCGACACGACTCAATCCATCCGGACCTCCCCGATCCAGCCCCCGGATGCACGGGTGCCGGTCCAGTATCCGATCCAGCTTCCGGCCCAGCTTCCGAGGGATTCCGTCGCGTCTGCCCCGACGACGGCCCCCGCTTGGACGGTTCGACCACCGGACTTGGCGACACCTCCCAACACCATTCCGGCCCGGCCCGCGCGCTGAGGGGGGCGCAACGGATTGCGCAAAGCGCCATCCGGCTGTAAGTTGACCAGCTAGCGCCCTTCCAGCCCGAAACAGGTTCTACTCCATGTATCAAGAACCCGAGACAAAGACCTGCATCGCCTTCGTAGACGCCCAGAGTCTGTTCCACGCCGCCCGCCAGGCGTTCGGATCCTACTACCCGGACTACGATCCCGTCCTCCTCGCCCAGAAGGTTTCGGCCCAGATGGGTTGGGCGCTGCAGCAGGTGCGCGTGTACACCTCCGTGCCTTCGATCGAGGAAAACGAATACTGGCACCGCTTCTGGATGAACAAGCTGCGCGCGCTGGAGCACCAGGGGGCAATGACGTGGTGGCGCACCTGGCGCACCCGCAAGCGCCCCGTCCGGCAACCCGACGGGCACACCTTGATGATGCCGGTGAGCATCGAGAAGGGCGTGGACATGCGCATCGCCCTGGACATCGTCCAGAGGGCCCACGCCAAGTCCTTCGACGTGGCCATGGTCTTCTCGCAGGACCAGGACTTCGCCGAAGTGGCCGACGAGATCCGTGCGGTGGCTCGCGAGCAGGAAAGATGGATCAAGATCGCCTCGGCCTACCCCTATTCCACCGCGAGCCGGACCTTCCGGGGGATCGACCGCACCGACTGGATCCAGGTGGATCGGGAGATGTACGACGCTTGCCTGGACCCCCGCGACTTCCGACCCCGCCGCAGGATCGGCCTGGAAGACGGCAACGAGAGCGACGAACCGATGTCGGTGCCACCGGAACCCGGCAACGCCGAGGAAAGTTCCATTTCCCAGATCTCCGCCCACGCCTCCGCGGAATAGCCAAGCTCGAGGAACGGACTTTCGCTCCTCGCCATTCGCCGGACCCACCTCACCCCCATTCCCCCTCTCCAACAAGTGGAGATGGGGCTCGTTGCGTTTCTCCCCTCTCCACTTGTTGGAGAGGGGAGACCCTCGCCTCAGGCGAGGGAGGGGTGAGGTTGGCGAAAGAGGGATGGGCGATGCGAACGAGTGGGTCGATTAGACCCTCGGGGCAGCCCTTTCAAGTCTGGCCCGGCAGGGGGTCCGGGATCTAGGTTTCCAACCCTCCCATGTCCTTCGTCCACCTCCACGTACGCTCCGAGTACTCCATGCTCGAGGGAGCCTGCCGCCTGGTGGACAACCGCAAGGTGGACAAGGAGACGAAAGCCAGGATCGGCCCGGCCCGATCCCTTTCCGCGAAGGCGGCGGAGTTCGGCATGCCCGCGGTGGCCCTCACCGACTGCGGGCACATGTTCGGGGCCATCGAGTTCCAGACGGCCTGCGCCGAGGCCCGCATCCAGCCCGTCCACGGAGCCGAGCTCTGGATGGCCCAGGGCGATCGCGCCAGCGCCGATCCGGGGCGGAAGCCGTTCGTGCTGGTGGCGCTGGTGGAGAACACGGAACCGGGTTACCGGAATCTGTCCAAACTGGTCTCCCGCGCGCACATCGAAGGCTACCACGGTCGGCCCCGCATCGACCGCGAACTGCTCGCGGCCCACAACGGGGGACTCGTCCTGCTTTCGGGAGGCCCGGAGGGCGAGATCGACCATCTCCTGCGGGAGGGCAAGGACCGCAGGGCCCAGGAGGTGGGCGCCTGGTACCGCGACCTGGTGGGAGCGGACCGGTTCTTCCTGGAACTCCAGGACCACGGACTCCCCGAGGAAGCCGAGGTCCGGCGGAAATTGTCCGAGATGGCTGCGGTCCTGGGGCTTCGCACCGTGGCGACGAATTCCGTCCTGTGCCTGGAGCGCGAGCAGCACGAGGCCCTCGAGGTGCTGGGCTGCATCCGCACCGGCACGCGCCTCGCCGACGCCGACCACCCCAAGCTCGCCGCCCGCGAATTCCACTTCAAGACCCCGCAGGAGATGCGGGAGATCTTCCGCGACGACCCCGCCTCCTGCGACGCGACGCTGGAGATCGCCGAACGGTGCAAGGCCGCGATCCCCACCGGGGCCTACTTCTACCCGAGCTTTCCCCTGCCCCCGGGATTCTCCGACGACGACGGATACCTGGCCCACATCAGCCGCGAGGGACTGCGCCGCAGATGGGCGGAGCCCTCCCGGGAGGCCCTGGACCGGCTCGAGTACGAGCTCGCGATGATGAAGGACATGAAGGTGGCGGGCTACATGCTCATCGTGGCCGACTTCATGCGGAAGGCCCGCGAAATGGGAATTCCCGTGGGTCCGGGCCGAGGATCCGCGGTGGGGTCGCTGGTGGCCTACAGCACCGGCATCACCGACGTGGACCCGCTCAAGTACTCGTTGCTGTTCGAGCGGTTCCTGAATCCCGAGCGCATCTCGATGCCCGACATCGATTCGGACTTCTCGGACCTGGACCGGGAACGGATCATCGAATACGTGAAGGAGAAGTACGGCCGGGAGTGCGTCGCCCAGATCATCACTTACGGCAGGCTGAAGTCGAAGGCCGCCCTCAAGGACACCGCGCGCACCCTGGGCATCGACCACAACGAGGTGAACCGCCTCACCAAGCTCTTCCCGCCTCCGGTGGCCGGCAAGGAGCCCACCCTGGACGAGGCCATCGAGCTGAGCCCCCCGCTGCGCGACGCCGTGGAAGCGGACCCCCGGTTCCAGCAGGCCTGGGAGATCGCGAAGCAGATCGAGGGGTACGTGCGCAACGCCGGCATGCACGCGGCCGCCGTGATCATCGCTCCGCGCGAGGTGGACCACTTCGCTCCGCTCTACTGCCCCGAGGGCCAACCCGACCAGGTGGTGGTGCAGTTCGCCAAGGACTACGCGGAGAGCATCGGGCTCCTGAAGATGGACTTCCTGGGGCTGCGGAACCTGTCGGTGATCCAGGAGGCCTGCCGCACCATCCGGCGAAACCACGGAGTCGTGGTCGACCCGGAGAAGCTGGAGGACGGCGACCCCAGGACCTACGAGATGCTGGGTCGCGGCGACACCATCGGCGTCTTCCAGTTCGAGTCGGGCGGCATGCAGAACTACCTGCGCCAGCTCCAGCCCGAGACCCTGGAAGACCTGATCGCCATGAACGCCCTCTACCGCCCGGGGCCCATGGAACAAATCCCGGTCTACATCCGCCGGAAGCAGGGACGGGAGCCGGTGGACTGCTACCACCCGGACCTGGAAGCCACCCTCGGCACCACCTACGGCGTGATGGTCTACCAGGAGCAGGTGATGGCCATCGCGCAGATCCTGGCGGGCTACAGCCTGGGCGGAGCGGATCTGCTGCGGCGGATCATGGCCAAGAAGGACCTGGAGAAGCTCAAGAAGGAGGAGGGGAAGTGGATCCAGGGATCCCTGGCCCGCGGCTACACCCAGGAGCTCGCCGTGAAGCTCTGGGAGCTGCTCATCCCCTTCGCCGCCTACGCCTTCAACAAGAGCCACGCCGCCGCCTATGCCGTGGTCGCCTACCAGACCGCCTGGCTCAAAGCCAACTACGCCGCGGAATTCCTGGCCGCCAACTGCAATTCCGAGCTGGACAACACCGACCGCCTGGTGGTGCTGGTCCACGAGTGCAAGCGGCTGGGCATTCCCGTGCAACCGCCGTCGGTGCAGCGTTCGGAGCCCAAGTTCGACGTGCAGGACGGACGGGTGGTCTGCGGGCTCGCCGGCGTGAAGAACGTGGGGAAGTCGGTGGCCGAGGCCGTCGTCGCGGACCGCCGGGCGAACGGGCCCTACAAGGACCTCTTCGACCTGTGCAAACGGCTGGGTCCGCAGAACATCAACCGCCGCAGCCTGGAGTCCCTGGCCATGGCGGGGGCGTTCGACGAGCTTCCCGGCACGCGCGCCCAGCAGTTCCACGGCATCTCCGAGGCCCTGGCCTGGGCGAGCTGCTCCGGCGACCGCGACCAGGTGAGCCTCTTCGACATGGGCGACGCGGGACTGGTGACGGCTCCGCCCCAGCTTCCCGACGTGGATCCGTGGCCCTTCGACGAGGTCCTGGACAAGGAGCGCGAGGTCCTGGGGATGTACCTGTCCAGCCACCCCCTGGATCCGTTCCGCGACGACCTGGACGGTTTCTGTACGCCGCTGAACCAGGTGGCCGAGATGTCCGTCGACAGGGTGGTCCGCGTGGGCGGCCTGGTGCGTTCGCGCCGGACGCGGCTGAACAAGGACGGTCGCGAATTCGCGTTCCTGGAACTGGAGGACTTTTCGGGGGTGGTGGAGGTCGCCTTCTGGCCCAACGCCTGGAACGCCGACGATCCCGACGAAGGCGAGAAGGTCCGGGACCTGGCCCAGGAAGGCTCGCGGATCGTGCTGCTGGCCCGCGTCCGCGAGGCTCGGGACCGCTCCGACGATTCCTCCGACGAATCGACCTCGGTCAAGGCCCTGGAAGGGGTCAAGGTGATCCCCCTCTCCAAGGCGCGCGCGAAGATCGCCGACACCCTGCACCTGCACGTGGACACGAGGACCATCCCGGATTCCGTCCTGGGGCGCATCCAGGGGGCGTTCTCCGCCCATCCCGGCCACTGCCGCGTCCTCTTCCACGTCCGTACCGCCCAGGGCGCCTGGGTCCTGGAGTCGCGTTCGGCCAGGACCTTGCCCGACGCCGACCTGATGAAGGAGCTGCGGGAGGTGCTGGGAGAGAAGAACGTGTCCTTCGGCTCGCGACAGGAACTGCCCAAGATGGAACCCGAACGCCGCTATCCGCCGCGCCGGACGTGAACGGGTGAACGGACGCTCGACGGGAATGCGGACGGCTTCGATCTTGGCTCTCGCGGCCCTCGCCCATCTGGCCGAGGCGGGGGATTCGACCTTCGTCGGGGGGTATTCCCTGGATCGCTCCAGGAGCTCGAACGTGGTCGCGGCCATCGACTCCTGCGTTTCCCGCATGGGCATCATCAAACGGGTGATCGCGCGTCCTCTCCTGGAGAAGGACAATGTCCCCGCGGAAACGCTTTCCATCGTCTCCCGGATCGACGGCCTGGCGATCTCGCAGGGCACGGATCCGGAGGCGACCTGCCGGAACGACGGAAAGGAATCGAATTGGGCGGATCGCGGCGGGAGGGTCTACCGGCTCTCCTGCGAGCGCGGAAACGGCCGACTGACGCTCGTCATCAAGGGCAAGGATGGACAAGGCAGGGACGAGTACCGCTGGAGCGACGACGGAACCGAACTTCGGCTCGTGGTCACGGTCAACTCACCCCATCTCCCTGTCCCGCTGACCTACCTGCTGGACTATCGGCGCCAGGCCCCGTAGCCGGAGATCGCCCCTGGGAGCGTCGATCCCCGGTTCGGAAACCGCGCGGCCCCTAGAATGTCGGCACGAGTTCCCGTTGGACACGGCCATCGGACTCGATGTCCACCACGTACACGCCCTTGGCGTTCACGGGAATGTCCACGACGCCCCTGTTGCCGTTCCTGGTCACCGCCTGCTGTCCGTTCAGCCCATACACCGTCGCGTCGTACGTCTTGTCGTTGTCCATCGGGGTGATCACCAGGTTGCCGGCCGAGATCTTGGCCTTGAATTCCTTGGCGGACGTGGCGGCCACCGACCGCGATTCGACGGAGGCCGACGTGTTCTTGCCCACGAAGGTGGTGATGCTCTGGGCGGGCAGGCTCGCCGTGAACGAGCCCCCGGAGACCATGGCGGCGGATCCGGCGGCCATGTTGGTGTTCGCGGTGGTGTTCCACGAGGAGAACTGGGAAACGGAGGCGTTCTGGAGGGTGAAGGTCTGGCTCGCCGCGCTGGTGCCGGTGTTGATGGCCACGATCACCATGGAGTCGGAGCCGGTGTAGGCGCTCACGTAGACGTTGGTCGCCGGGTTCGCCGTGGCGTCCACCCGGTGGTAGCCCGGGCGGATGTACTTCGCGAACTGGCTGATCACGTACGCACGCTTGTAGATGGTCCCGGAAGACGTGGCCAAGCCGTTTCCGTAGGTGATCCACCAGTAGATGTAGGCGTCCCCGTTCCCCGTGACCAGCCAGTCGTGGATCTCCTTGGCGACCGGCATGATGGTGGTGGTGATGTTGTCGTCGCTGTTCAGGTAGTGCTCGGTCATCCAGAGCTTCTTGCCGGCGGGAACGCCGATCTGCTGGAAGAGGGGATAGGCGTAGTTCGCCACCGAGGTCCCGTAGATGTGGGTGCCGAAGATGGCCACGTTGGCCAGCGCCTTGGTGTCGTTGAGGATCGGGTCGTAGTAGGGCTTGTTGAAGGTGAACGACTCGCCGGAGATCAGTTTGGTGGTGATGGAGGCGCCGTACTCGAGCGCGAAGTTGTGGACCTCGGCGGGGCTCCAGTAGGTCCAGCTCGAGGAGTAGTCCGGTTCGTTCTGGATGGAGATGGCGTAGAGATTCACGCCGTTGGTCTTGAAGTACTTCACGTAGGCGTTCAGGTAGTCGCGGTAGCTGGACCACTTGGTGGTGTCGATCGAGTATTCCCCACCACCTCCCGTCAGCCGCAAACCGGGCGGGGGATTCCACGGGGTCGCGAAGACGATGGCGCCATGGGACGTGGCGCTTTGGGCATTGGCGAGTTCCGGCGCCCAACTCGTGTACGGTCCGCTCGGCCAGTTGGCGTCTCCGATCCCTTCCTCGATGCGGACGCGCAGGATGCTGAATCCCAAGTCGCCGTAGAGCGAGTTCATCACCACGCTCGGGATGGTCCCGCACCAGGCGCTGGAAGCTCCGAAGCCGTCGATGACCTGGTGCAGGGAGTTCGCGTTGACCGTGACGTCGGTGGCATCGGCCACCATCGATCGACCGATCAAGGGCATCAGAGCGAGACCGATGATCGCCGCGACCACGGATTGTCCGGCCTTCCCGGACTTCCTTTTCTCTCCGCTCCCGATCGTACCCGTACCATTGGCAAGCGATGCAGTTCTCATGTTTTCCGCCTTCATCCTGGTCGCACCTCGAAGAAACGTGGCCAAATGGTCGGAATCCGCAGTTCGCCTGGGATGCCGACCCTGTTTCCAGTTTAAGCCGAGGTATCAGGGAAAAGGCGCTCGATTGCGCAGCATGTTTTGGTCGAAACGCCAAATTTCACGACGCACCACATCCGGATTCTTGTCCAGAACCGCGGTGGCACTCGCGCAGCCAAAGGGGGGGAAGTGGAAGACCGGGAACATTCCGCCCCGGATGAAACGGGTCCCTCCGCGCCGGTGCGGAGGGACGCCCGATGTCAGGTCAGGGCAGCGTGTACATCTTGAGGATGGGCCACGCCACCGTGGCGTTGCCGTAGTCGTGGCCTCCGCCCTGCTTGGTGCAGAGGGTCACCTGGACGCCGCCTGCGCAGGTGGAGTAGGTGGAACAGCCGTTGGCATCGGCGGCAGAGGGCGATCCGGTGCATTGGTCTAGAGCCGCCCATTTCTGGAACGTGCCCACCGCGCCCAGGAAGTCGATGGCCATGCCTGTGACCAGCGCGGAGTGCCCGCCCGCGTAGGCGACCACGGGATCGCCCGTGCTCCGGAAATCGACCATGGTGATGGGCCTGGAAGGCTGGCAGTCGGTCTCGTTCTGCTGGGTGAGGTCGAATGCCGCAGGCGACGCCGCCGCGAAGATGTCGGTCAGGTGGCAGGCGGAGAAGTGGGTCATTCCCCCACCCATGGAGAAGCCCACCGCGTAGACGCGTTTGGTGTTGATGCAGGCGACCTTCTCGACGTCGGCCACCACGGCCCTGGCGAAGTCCGTGTCGTCGGCGGTGGTGCAGCAGCCCTGCACGTTCCAAGCCTGGCCCAGGTTGGGGCTGGCGAGACCGTTCGGGTAGGCCGTGACCACCCCTTCCGCATCCGTCAGCGCCTTGAAGGGGGAACCGCTCTCTTCCCCGGACGCCGAGCCCCCGATCGGATGGAAGTCCACCACCATGGGTACGCTGCTGCTGCCGGTGTAGGCGGAGGGGACGTGGAGGATGTAGGTCCGTGCGACGCCTTTCACGGTGAGGGTCTTGGTCTGGTCGCCGGAGGCGAGCTTGGCGGAAGGACAGGTCATGGCGACGGTGCCCGTGTCGCCCATGGTGATGGACAGGTTCGTGGCCGTGGCCATGGTCATGGCGTAGGAGGTGTCGCGGTATCCGGCCTTCGAGAACAGAAGCACCGGATTCGCGGCCAGCGCCCTGGCGGCGGCGATGTGCGATGCCACCCGCGCACCTTCGGGTCCCGTCGTCACCGCCGCATCGAACTCCCCTCCCGGGTGCCGGACCCGCAGGATGGCGGCTCCGCTGCGCATCCCGGAGGGCAGGTTGGCGAACGCCGAGCCGTTTTGGGCCCGCGCGGAACCCGTCCACAGCTGTCTGCCCGATCCGTCGACCAGGGAAAGAAGCAACGTTCCGTCCATCGGGGACTGGATCTCCAGTCCGCCTGCCGATGCGCGAACGCCCCAGGAAGAACCCGAAGTGGGATCCTCGACCAGCCCGGTGGTGGATCCGATCGAGAAGACGCCGGCGGCGGAAGTCGTGACGCTGATCCCGCTGGAATCCTGCACCGACACCGCGACCCCCGAAAGGACCGTGCCGGACATGTTCTTCACCGTGCCGGACGCGCTCCATCCCCAGGATTGGCCGATCATGCAACCCACCAGGACCGCGGAGGCCGCGACCGCCTTCCGCATCGAAATCTCGCCCATGTTTGGATTTCTCATCGTGCATCGCCTTTGGAACAGGATACTGTGAGGGTGGCTGGGAGGAGGATTCCGGTTCGGAAGGGCCCGCCTTGCCGCCACCGGAAACTCCGTCGTGCTCCGAAGGTATGCCGCGTCCGCTCGACTTTCCGCCGATCCCGACCGGACGGTGTTGGCGAAACTGTAACGCCTCGACTTCCGGGAAATCGGCTGGTGGAGCGGTGGGATTGCGAGATTTGGTGGATAGACGAGGTTGGCCGAAATCCAGCCGCGGAAGCGGTACGATCACCGCCGGGACCCATGAAACCGATCTTCGACTACCTGGACTACAGAGCCTACCTGAAGGACGCCTACGAGGAGCGCAAGTCCGAGTCGGCCTTCTATTCCTACCGGGTGATGGCGGAATCGTTCGGGCTGTTTCCGAGCAACGTGTTCCGCATCCTCCACGGCGAGGCCCATCTGCCGGCGCGATGCCAGAGCCGCGCGCTCGAAGTGCTCGGATTGTCGGGAAGGTCGGCCGAGTATTTCCAGCTCCTCATCGCCTACGCCCGCGAGAAGTCCTCGAGGTCCCGCGGGGCGATCCTGGAAAAGGCCCTCGCCCTGCGCGACGTCTCGCGCAAACCCCTGGAGAACAGGGAATTGGACTACTTCGCCAACTGGCGGGTGGCCGCGGTGCGAGCCCTGCTCGACGTCAACCGGGGAAGGGCCGTGCCCAAGGAACTGGCCGCCCAGCTCTTCCCGCCGGTCGACGAGGACGAGGTCCGGGCCGCCCTGGATCTCCTCGAGGAGCTCAAGCTCGTCAAGAAGGCGAGTTCGGGCAGGCTGCTGCCCTCCGAGGCGCACCTCACCGCGGGAGGCCCGGCGAAGGCGAAGGCCGTCCACGGCTTTCAACGCCAGATCCTGTCCTTGGCCTCCGAGTCGCTGGAAAGGTTCCCCCCAGGGGTGCGCGACGTGTCCACGCTCACCCTGTCCATGGACGAGAGGGCCTTCGCGGAGATCCGGGAGCTGATCCGCGAATGCCGACGCCAGATCCAGAAGCGGGTGGAGGATTCGAGTTCGCCGGACAGGGTGATGCAATTGGCCATGGCCTTCTTCCCCGCCGCGGCCATCCCCGGGAGGATCGGATGAAGCGGACCGCGCGACTCCTGGCGATCCTGCCGTTCCTCGTCCTCGCGGGCTGTTTCGAGGACCAGTCCGCCGGGACGTCCACGGAGACCGAGAACGCCGTGTCGGCGCGGTCCATCCTGGTGGACTCCGTCGTGGACTCCGGCGACCTGACCTTCCCGGGACCCACCGTGGCCGTGCTCCGGTTCGACGCCGGAAATTTCGACTTCACCCGCACCGACGATTCGGGACGGGACATCGACGTGCAGACCTACCAGGGCAACCCCATCCCGTTCGAGATCGTCGACTGGGACCGCGTGGCGGCCCGCGGGAGGCTCGACGTCAGGATCTCCGGTCCGCTTCTGGTGCCGGGGGCGAGATTCCTCCTCCGCTGGAACCAGCCGCTTTCCCGTCGATCGGATCCGTCCGCCGTATGGGCCGGCATCGCGGACTCCCAGGCCCTGTCCCTGAACACCGTGCTGGTGGACGATTTCGAAGGAGGCAGCACCCTGCACAACAGGCTGCCCGATTCCTCGTTCTGGTACATCGGGGGCGCGCTTCCGCAGTCCGGACTCGCGGCTGCGGGTTCGGGTCGGTCGGGGAACGCCTTGGAGCTCGTCTGCGCCACGGGCCAATGCGACACCGGACGCGTGCTCCTGGCGGCCACCCTGCTTGCATCCTCCCCCAGGTCGTTGCGTTCCATGGACTCCCTGGAGTTCTGGGCCCGCGGGTCCGGCACCGTCTGGGTCTCCCTGGAGCACATGGACAGCCTCCAGCTCCTCCTGATCCAGCAAGGCAAGTTGGACAGCCTCCAACCCAAGCGCGCCTGGGCTTCCCACGTCCTCGACACCTCCTGGCAGCGGATCAGCCTCGCCCCCGCCGATTTCGATTCCGGAGATGGCCTTTCCGGGAACATCGGGTGGACCGGCGTGAGGGACTCCGTCAACTACGTCACGTTCCTCGTCCAGGGCGGGTCCCAGCTCTGGCTCGACGACATCCGCATCCACGGGATCGACAGGGACGACCTGCGCTGACCGGCCCTCAGCCGCGGATCCCCTTCCACCTGGACACGATCTGGTAGAATCGTTCCATTTTCTGTCCCTGGGAGCGCATGGTCCACTTGGAGGCGTGGGCCATGGCTTCCAGACGCTTCTGCTCGCGCAGGTCGGGGTCGTCCAGAAGCGAGGCCACGGCCGCGGTGAATTCGTCCAGGTCGTCGTCGACCATGAAACCGCCGTTGCTGCCGCCCATCACCTCGCGGGTGCCCATCTTGCCGATCGCCACCACCGGCAGACCGCACTGCATGGCTTCCAGGACCACCAGGCCCTGGCTTTCCACCTTGGAGGCGAAGACGAACGCCTCCGCGAGGCCGTAGTAGGCCTTGAGCCTGTCGTGCGGAATGAACCCCACCATCACCACGTTGGGCTCCATCCCCATCGAAGACGCCTTCTCCTCGATCTCCCGGCGCGCAGGTCCTTCTCCCACCACGACCAGCTTCAGGTCCGGGTGCCCGGGAAGCAGTCGCGCGAGGACCTCGAACAGGAAGGGGATGTCCTTTTCGGTTCCAAGCCTTCCGACGTAGAGGATCACCCGGCTTCCACGGAGCTGGGGGTGCGCATCCAGGACCGACCGCCGCATCGGTTCCAGTTCGTGGGGCAGGAAGACGAAATGGTCGTCGCGGATTCCGGTGGGAATGACCCGCACCGGCTTGCGGATCCAGTAGGAGCTGATCAGGGCGTCCATCAGGGCGGTGGGGACCACGATGGCGTCCGCACGCCGGAAGGCGAGGAACATCTTCCAGTGGCAGAGCTGCTGCGCGATGCCGTAGGGGATCATCGGCAGGTAGATGTGGATCAGGTCGGCCCAGTTGGTGTGGGCGCTGATGACCAGCGGGATGTTTTTCCGTCGAGCCCACGAAACGGCCATGGAGGCCAGGGTGAATTCGGTCTGGACATGGACGATGTCCGGAGAAAGGCTTTCCAGGAGCCGGTGCACGGACTTCCTCTCGGACCGGCGAACCAGGCGGTTTTCGTCGTTGAACAGGACCTTCCTGGACCGGAACCGATGCACGCCGTCCAACGCTCCGTCCGCGTCCGCACCGTCCTCCCCGTATCCGGGAGCCAGGATGTGGACCTCGTGTCCCATCGATTCCATCTCCGACCGGAACGAATCGATGGAAACGCTGACTCCGCTGACGCAAGGCCAATACTGGTCCGTGACGATGGCGATCTTCATTCCGGGCTTTCGGGGAGGGTCCGCGGGCGGGGGGGCGAGAGCGGGGACGGAGTCGGATCCGGAGCTGGGGGCGGAGTCAACAGCCGGGAACACAGCCAAGGAACGACGGCCAGGCTCGCCGCCAGGCAGCAGGCCAGACCCACCACGGCGAAGGATCCGATGCTGCGGATTCCAGGATGGCTCGTGAAGAGCATCCCGGCGAATCCGGAGATGGTGGTGCCGATCGCGACGGTCATCAAGGTTCCGATTCCGGAATAGAGCTGCCCGATCCCCACGCGACCCTGACGCTCCCAGGCCAGGACCATGTAGATCACCACATCCGTCAGCGCGGCCTGCAAGGTGGTGATGACGATGAGATTGAAGACGTTCAACCGGATGTCGAACATGCCCATGAGGCCCAGGATCCACGCCAGGGAGACGGCCATGCCGGAAAGGCAGACCAGGACGGGTCGCCACCTGCGGAAGACCAGGACGATCAGGAGGCAGAGGACCAGGACCATCGCTCGCGTCATGCGCAGGCTGTCGTCCCGCACCAGCCGCACGAGATCCGCGTACACGAAGCTCGAGGAAAAGCAGGTCGTGGAGTCCCCCACCCCGCCGAAATGCCCGTATCGGCGCTCGAACCTCTCGGCGTCGCGCGAGTCGGAGTTGGTGATCCTGTCGTAGACGAATCCGATCCGGCCCGTGCTCCCGTCCCGTTCCCGCAGCAGGTCCCGGGCCCATTCGGGCAGTCCTGTCCATCCGAAGGTGTCGGCCTTGGCCATGTCGCGCAGGTTGGCGACGGCCTGCGAATCGGCTCCCGCGGCGCGGTCGAAGACGGTGTCCTCCAGGATTTCGGCGATCCGTCGAAGGTGGGGAATCCTGGCCGCCTGCAGATCCGGCTTGGGCAGGAAGGAGCGCGGAGTCAGGAAGCCGGCGAGCAGGGTGTCGTGTTCCACTCCCAGGCGGTGGAGAAGGGTGTCGTGGATCCTGTCCAAGGTCGCGGGATCGCGGACCAGCACCACGACCGGCTGGCTGGAGGTCAGCTTGGTGCCCAACGCCTCCTGGACGGGAAGTGTCTTCTGCGATCCGTCCGGGGATTCCTGGAGGCGGGCGAAGTCGTATTCGAAGCCGATGCGGAAGGCGAAAGGCAGCGCGCAGGCGGCGCCGATCGTGGCCGCGATGGCGAGATCGCGCGGCAGGGCGGACATCCATGGTCGCATCGCGAATCCGCGCCAAGGGGAAGCGGGATCCGGGGAGAGCCAACGCGCGGCGGGATGCCGGGAGATCCGGTCGGCGAGGAGCACGGCCGCGGGAAGGAAGATCCAGGTGAGGACCAGGCTGGACGTGATCCCCACGGAAGCGATCACGCCGAATTCGTGGAATCCCGGGAACTTCGACAGGAGAAGGACGAGAAGCCCCGCCACCGTGGTGAGCCACGCCAGCCCGAGCGAAGGCGACAGGTCGCGGAAGGACCGCGCCAGGGCGTCCTCCCAGGATGCCCCGGTGCGGACTTGCCGCTGCGCATGGCCGACCAGGTAGAACGAGTAGTCCGTGCCCATGCCGAAGAGGATGGCGATCACGAACACGGTGTAGAGGTTGAGCCGGCCGTAGACCAGCGTCGCGAAGCCCATGGTGAGCGCACAAGAGACGATCGCCTGTCCCAGCACCAGGAGGATGGGTCCCGCCCTCCGGAAGACGCCCAGCATGATGAGCAGGGTGAGGAGCACCGAAACCACGGTGGCGATG
>DATNIW010000103.1:0-30897 GCA_035604215.1 Fibrobacteria bacterium | reverse complement strand
GAGGAGATCCGCAAGCAAGTCGGCGGAATGCAGGAGTCCACCCGGTTCGCCGTGGAAGGCATCCGCGGGGTTCGGCGCATGATCGACGAGGCTGCTGGGAACGTGGTGACCATCGCATCCTCCGTGGAGGAGCAGTCCATCGCGACCCGCGACATCTCCGGCAACGTGGGACAGGCCTCCGCGGGAGTGAAGGAAGTCACGCGCTGCGTGGCCGAGGCGGCCACCACGGCCCGATCCATCGCCGCTGACGTGGAAGCGGTGCGCAACGACAACCGGGCGGTGGAACAGTCCTCCGAACAGGTCCGCGAGACGGCGGGATCGCTGTCCCGGATGGCGGCCGTCCTGCGCGCCACGGTCCTGGAATTCAAGTTGCGCTGAAAGGGTCCGATCCCGTCTGGAGTCCGACCACCCCGTGGCAGGCCGGGCACATCCAGGTGTCCCCGCCGTCCATGGGGAGGAAGCGAAGACCGGTGTCCACGCCCGGCTTGTCCTCCGCGCAGACCATGAACCGCAGATCGGCCAATTCGTCCTCGTACAGGCCGCAGGAGGGACATTCGAGGAGGGGCCTTCCCACCTGCATCCGGCCGAGTTCTTCCGCCTGACGACGGTAGCTCTCGACCTGTCCCGCCACTTCCCTGAGGGGAAGCCGATCGCGTCCGTGCTCGAAGTCCTTGGCCATCGTCCGCACTCCCCCCTCTTCCAGGAGAATCATACTCCAGGGCGGAGAACCCGGAGGGAACTCATTCCAGGCTGCGCGTCGACCCGTCGTCCAGGACCAGGCAGCGGATGCGCCGCCCCCAGGGACTGAGAACCAGGATCCTGGATCCGGCGGAACCATCCGACTGTGCGATGCCCTCCACGGATGCCGTGGCTCCCGCCTGGGAGCTGCGCACCGTGATTTCCTGGCCCTGGGAGACCAGCGGGGGAGGTTCCAGCTGCCGGGAGGTCAGGATCTGACCCGGTCCCGTTCCGATCCGCAGCCTGAGATGCCCGATCCGCGCGGCGTCCGGCGGAGGGGGGACGCTCCCGGAAGTTTCGCGCCATTCCCACTTGAAGCTCGAACTGTCGGGGATCTCCCCGCGCTCCATCCTGCGCAGCGCGACGGCTTCCAGTTCCTCGCGCCGCACGCGCACGGTCAACCAGGCGCGGTGCAGGACCGAACCGTCGGATCGGGTCCAGTCCAGGCAGAGCACTTCCGTGCCCTCGGGACGCGGACCGCCGTCCCGCACCAGCTCCCAGCCCACGGCTCCCGGGGGGGCCGCGACCGATCCCGGCAGGCCCGACGTGTCGGCCACCACGCGCATCGAAGGCGTTTGCAAGGCCCGGTAGATGGAGTCCGCCCGCTGGCGGATCCCGTCGGCGCGCAGACCCGCCACCAGCAGAAGCAGGCCGCAGACGGTCACGAGTGGAGGTTGTTGGCGGTCTGGAGCATCTGGTCGGAGGTCGTGATGGCCTTCGAACTCATCTCGTAGGCGCGCTGGGCCATGATCAGGTTCACCATCTCGTCCACCATCTGGACGTTGCTGCCCTCCAGGTACTGCGCCGTGACGGTGCCGGTGCCGTTGGTGCCCGGAGTGGCCTCCACGGCCTCCCCGGAGGCGTCCGTTGCCTGGAACAGATTTTGTCCCGTGGCGAGCAGGCCGGCCTGGTTGGAGAAGGTGGCGGTCTGGATCTGCCCGATCTCGGTGGGGGTGCTCTGGCCCTGGAGCTGCACGGTGACCTTGCCGTCGGAACCCACCACCGGATTGGTGGAATTGGGGGGCACCTGGATCTGGGGCTGCACGGGGTGTCCGTCGGAGGTGACCAGGATCCCGTCGGCGTTGGGGCTGAAGGAGCCGTCGCGGGTGTAGGCGACGGTCTGGTCCGGCATCGTCACCTGGAAGAATCCCGTTCCGCTGATCATCAGGTCCCACGGGTTGCCCGTGTTGTTGGCCGGGCCCACGGTGAAGTCGTGGGAGCTTCCCGCCGCCTTCACCCCCATTCCCACCTGCAGGCCGCCGGGAAGACGGGTCCCGTCGGACGAGGTGGTGCCGGGTTCGATCATGGTCTGGTAGAGCAGATCCTGGAACGAGACGGAGTTCTTCTTGTACCCGGTGGTGTTGATGTTCGCGATGTTGTTGGAAATGTTGTCCACCATGAGCTGGTTGGCGAGCATTCCGGCGGCGGCGGTGTTGAGGCTGCGTAGCATGGGTTCGATCCTTTCAGACCTTGCCGACTTCGTTGACGGCGTGGTCCAGGGTGGTGTCCACCGAGTGCAAAACCTTGCTGTCGGCTTCGTAATCGCGGAACTGGGAGATCATGCGCACCATTTCGGCGACGGTGTTGACGTTGGGGCCTTCCATGGCGCCCTGTTCCACCGCGGTGTTCGAGGAAGCGGGCTTGGGCTCGGGCACCGGGTCGCCGCTTTTCGCCGCGTAGGGAACCCAGCGGCCGTTCCCTTCCTGCTTGAGGGAGTACGGCTTGGGGAAATCGACGATCTTGAGCGTGGCGACGGGTTTTCCGTCCGCCGTGATCTGTCCGTCGGGGCCGATCGCGGTCTTGCCGCCGGGCAGGTGGATGGGCTGTCCGGACTGGTCGAGGATGGGGGCACCGGTCGCATCGACCAGGTTTCCCTGATCGGTGGTCTTCATGCTCGCGGTGCGCAGGTAGCGGTCGCCTTCCGGAGTGGAGATGGCCAGGAAACCGTCCCCGCGCAAGGCCACGTCCAATGGATTTCCCGTCTGGACCAGAGGTCCTGCGGACCAGTCCACGTGCACTTCGTCGGCGCTCTGGAGTTCGCGTTGGCGCATGTAGTCGTCCACGTCCCGGCCTGTATCCACCGTGTCCCGCGAGACGAGTCTCGAGATCTTGAAACCCGGTGTTTGGGCGTTGGCCATGTTGTTCGCGGTGATTTCCTGCTGGCGCAGGCCCAGCATCATCGCGTTGCCCGAAGTGTAGAGTCCGTTGACCATCGAGACGGGTACTATGCGATGCCCATGCCAAGCAATTCACCGACCTCTGGGACGCGAAGGACAGTGGTGGCGGGGGCACTGGCCTGTCCGTTCCCGCCGACGATGGGGAATTCAGTGCCTACAGGACTTCAATCGCCAGTGCATCCGATTTTGCAAGGTGGTCCCTTCGAGGAATTGGGGGAAGTCGGCAGGTGCGCTACGGTGTTCAGCAACCCCGATTGGCCGACGTCGTCTTCCAAATCGCTCTGTGCATTCTCGGCGGGATCCTCGGCGGGAGTCTCCTTCTCCTGTGGAGGGGCGAACCGTGTCGGGGCACCCACCATGCCATCGGGGGAAATGGAGGTCAGTTCGCCGCGCGCCACCTTGACTTCCACCGCCTTCTTGGTCCCGGTGACCCCGACCACCCCGTCGTAGACGTCCACTTCTGCCGAGGAGTCCGCATGGACGATGCACTCGAAGATGGTGCCGTGGACGCCGGCGATGGCGTTGGGCAAGCGGACTTCGAAGCCGACCAGCGGTCCGGCCCACTTGCGCACCTTGGTCCAGAGCCGACCCATCTCCAGGGAGACCTGGGTCCCGGCGTGGCCTTGCTGGATCTTGGCGGTGTCCTGGATCGAGACGAGCGCCAGTTGGCTGTTCTCCCGAACCCGCAGGACGCTCTGGTTGTCGATGATCAGTTCCGCGACCCCGCCGGCCCCGGTGCGGATCCGGTCGCCCACGGAAAGGAACTGGTTCGCGGCCAAGGGTCTGGAGGTTCCGTCGGCGAAGACGACCTGGACCGGGCCCATCGTGCGCGTGACCACCGCGGTGCGGGAGGCCGAGGCGATCTGCTGGGCCGGGGGCATCGCGCGCTGGTCCAAGCTGCGGCGAAGGCGCAGGTTTTGGCCTTCGGCGAGCAAATCGGGAGTCAGGCCGGGATTGTCTTCCACCACCTTGGCCGCGATCTTGGGGGTCCAGGCGCCCAGGTGGCGAAGCCCGATCCAGCTCAGGGTCTGGCCCTTGGAGACGGAAATCTTGTAGAACAGGGAATCCGGTTCGGACACCACGGCCTTGGCCGTATCGCCCATGGGCGCCGGGGTGGGCTTGTGGGAGGATTTTGCCGGCGCGGCGACGGCCAAAAGGCCAATCGCAAGGATTGTCTCTAGCATATCAAGGGGATTATAGGTCCGCACAAGGAATCGCGCAAGGAAGAATGGAAGACTCGAGGAGGGCCGGTAGGTGGGGAGTTCCAAATTTTTCACCTGAAGACTTGCTCTTTTCTGATTACCGGTATATACTACCGGTAACATGGATCCGGTGAAAAGAAAGGCAACTGGCGCAGAAATCCAGAAATTGTTCCGCCATCGGATGGCGTCGCAAGGGCTGGTGCGCAAGGATGCTTGGATTCGACCGGAACATGCGCTGGTACTTTTCGCGGTGACCAAGGCGCTGCAAAAACCGGGAACCCGCATCCTCATCCAAGAAGGACCCACGACCATGGCGCAGAAAATCGAGAACGCGCAAACCCTTCGCGACCATCTGGCCACCCAGTTCGCGGGCAAACCCGTGGCAGTGACGCTCGTCCAAGGCGTCGACCCGGTGATCCAGCTCGTGTTGGGCGACCATGGAGACCTGGCCGTCACCGTGGCCATCGCGGGCGAGGTCATCATCGCCCAGGCCCTGCTCTGGCCCGAAAGCCAAGTGAAGGACACCGCCCTCTTCAACCGCCAGGTGATGCTTTCCGAGAAGCTGTTCGGGCTCGCCAACATCTCCCTGGATCGCGGACCCGACGGAGAGATCCACTACGTGGCCTACGGGGCCCTGCGCGCCCAATCCACCCCCGAAGACATCGCGTACGAGATCGAGGCGCTGGCGCACAGCGTCCTGGACATCGCCGAAACCTTCCGTCCCCACCTGAAAGCCTGAGGAGACACGACATGGGAATCCTGAACAAGCTGTTCACCGCCGTCAAGGGCCACGCCTCCGAAGCGGGGGAGGCCATCGTGGACGCCAACGCGCTCACCATCCTGGACCAGGAGATCCGCGACGCGGATTCCGAGATGCGCAAATCGCGGGACAACCTGGCCTCGGTCATGGCCAAGCGCCAGGTGACCGCCGACAAGCTCGCCGGCAAGAAGGCCAAGAACACCGAGTACGCGGGATACGTCCAGGCCGCCTTGGCGAAGAACGACGAAGCCCTGGCCACCGAGGTGGCGGGGAAGATCGCGGAGCTCGAAGGGGAGATCGCCACCGACGAAGGCCTGGTGAAGGAGTACGACGATTCCATCGAGAGTTTGCGCAAATCCATCACCGAGGCGGAAGACCGCATCAAGCGCATGAAGGTGAAGGTGGATGTGGTGAAGGCCCGCGAGCACGTGATCCGCGCTTCGCAGGCGGCATCCCAGGCCAACACCGGTGCCAACTCCAAGGTCGGTTCGGCCCTGGAAAGCCTGGACCGGTTGCAGGCCCGCCAGGCCGAGCAGCAAGCCAAAATCAACGCCGCCAACCAACTGGCCCAGGAAGGCACCGACGCGAGCCTGGAGGAGAAGCTTCGTGCCGCGGGTCTCGCGCCCGGCGGCGCCAGCGCCCAGGACGTCCTGGCGCGTTTCCGCAAGCCTGCGGCCTGAACGGGATGTTCGGAGGCCTGTTCGCGAAGAAGGAAGATGCCCCCAAGCCCCGGCATCCAGGGCTTCCCTCGCCGTTGCAGTTGAGGATCGGGGCGGCGGTGCGCTTGGACTCCGTGCTGTCCAAGGTGCTGGGGGACGGGCGCTACGTGCTGGAACTGCCGGAATCCGGCAAGTTCCTGACCGTGGAGAGCCAGGGCGAGGTGGACCTGGGCGAAGGCGTCAAGCTCCACCGGTTCTACCTGG
The DNA here is from genome assembly GCA_035604215.1 of Fibrobacteria bacterium. Classification (GTDB taxonomy): domain Bacteria; phylum Fibrobacterota; class Fibrobacteria; order UBA5070; family UBA5070; genus UBA5070. Next base: position 25,097 of record DATNIW010000103.1, on the reverse strand, counting down.
ACGACGACTGGTGGCTGCAGGTGAAGTCCTCCGGCGCGGTCCTGACGGATTCCGACGCGGGCATCGACGAGATCCACCTTTTCGGGTTCGGCGACGTGCTGACCCCCTCCAGCCAGGCGCAGTTCGAGGAGATGGCCTCGCTCGTCGGCCGACCTTCCTACGCCTACGCGGACAAGTCCTACGACCGCCTGTGGGGATCCGGACCGGGACTCGCCACCACCGCCGATTTCCAGGAGCGCGTGTACCCCGCGACGGAGGCGTCCTACGGCGTGCGCCACCAGGACATGCTGCACAGCCGGGCCATCGCCGGCTCCGAGCGACCGGAATTCCTGCTGGTGTCGGTGGAGACCGACGACAAGGGCGAGGTGTCGGTGGTCCACAGCGTGGGCATCGCGCTGAACGCGGCGGACATCGAGGTGACCTGAAGGAACTCCGCCAGGAGATCCCGTAAGGACGCAAAATGTTGCGTCCCCACGACAACGGGGGTCGGGCCTCCTAGTTTTGAGTCCACAGGCCCGAACCCACCACACGGAGCACCCATGAATCCCATCCTCCATCTGCTCTCGACGCTGCCGAACTTCCTGGCCTATCTGGGTACCGCCCTTGGCCTGACCATCCTCTTTTCCATCCTCTACACCGCGGTGACCCCGCAGGCGGAATGGAAGATGCTGCGGGAGGGGAACATCTCCGCGTCGCTGGCCTTCGGCGGAGCCCTCCTGGGCTTCGTGATTCCCCTGGCCTCCGCCATCGCCCATTCCGTGTCGCTCCTGGACACGGTCGTCTGGGGGTTCGTGGCCCTCATCGTGCAACTGGTCGCCTTCTTCGGCGTCTGGCTGATCCTGCCCCGGCTTCCCCGTCAGATCGAGGAGGACCACCGCGGGGTGGCCACCATCGCCGCAGTATTCTTCCTCTCGGTGGGCTTGTTGAACGCCGCCTGCCTGGTCTGGTGAAGACATGAAGAGGTCGCGCCAACTCCGCCTCACCCTTCTCGGGATCGCTCCGCTGGTCCTGTCCGCCTGCAACAGCGAAGAGGATCTGACCTACCAGTCGCTGGACGACTGCCTGAAGGACACATTGGTCAAGGCCTCCGCCTGTTCCACCGCCTACCAGCAGGCGATGGGGCAGCATCTCGCCCAGGCTCCCCGCTTCTACGCACCGGGGGAATGCGAGGACCAGTACGGTAACTGCGTGCGCTACCAGCAGGGAGGCACCTCCTTTTGGCTTCCGATGATGGCGGGATTCCTGGCCGGTCACTGGTCCTCCAGCTACGGATCCTCCGGTCGGCCCTACGTCCTGAACACCGGCGATTGGGCACCCCGACCTCTGTACCGCACCCAGGACGACTGGGAGCGGGGGACCTGGAGCAGTTGGGGCGGGGGTTCCTATTCGACCCGCGGGTCGGGTTGGAGCGGCGGCGGATTCGGCGGCGGGGACGGTTCGGGTCGGATCTCGACCTCCACCCTGGAACGCGGAGGTTTCGGGGGCGGAGCCATGGCCCGGGGCGGCTGGGGCGGCTCCTGAGGCGGATTCCGTCTCCACCTCGCCGCGATTGGAAGGAGACCGCGACCGAGTGCGGTTTCCGGTTCCACACCATCGACGGCTCTCCCTACTGGGACGAGTCGGTCCGGTACGAATTCGGCTTGAGGGAAATCGAGGACGATCTCGAGGATCCCACCGGGGAACTGCACCTGATGTGCCTGGACCTGGTGGACCGCGTGGTGCGCTCCCAGGAACTGATGGAGCGATTGGCCATCCCCGCGGCGCATCGGGACCTGGTTGCCGATTCCTGGCGACGCGGCGATCCCCACCTGTACGGGCGGATGGATCTCTCCTACGACGGTTCGGGACCGGCCAAGCTCCTGGAATTGAACTACGACACGCCCACGTCGATCTACGAGGCGGCCTTCTTCCAGTGGGTGTGGCTGGAACAGATGAGGGAACGCGGCCAGCTTCCCGCATCCGCCGACCAGTACAACACCATCCAGGAGGATCTCTTGGACGTCTTCGCGCATCTGAGGGCTCTGACCGGCGCCACCGGCGCGGACACGGACTCGGCCTTCGTCTTCGCCGCCGTGCGCGCTTCGGAGGAGGACCGGGGGACCGCGGAATACCTGCGGGACCTGGCGACCCAGGCCGGGTTCCGCACGCGCTTCGAGAACGTCGAGGACATCGGGATCGATCCCCTGGGACGCTTCACGGATTCCGCCGACGAGGTGATCCGCTGGGCCTTCAAGCTCTACCCCTGGGAATGGCTCTTCGAGGACGACTTTGGACGGTATCTGTCCCAAAGTCCCACGCTCTGGCTGGAGCCGCCCTGGAAGGCGGTCCTCTCCAACAAGGGGATCCTGCCCTTGCTCTGGGATGCCCACGAGGGACACCCCAACCTGCTTCCGGCGTTCTTCGAAGCCGAACCATCCGCCGGTCTTCCCGCAGGCTGGGTTCGCAAGCCCTTCCATTCCCGCGAAGGGGCCAACATACGGATCCGCACGCCGGGAGGGGAGCGGATCGAGGTGGATGGCCCCTACGGGGAAGGTCCCGCCATCCTCCAGGCCTACCACCCGCTCCCGAATTTCGACGGTCGCCACGCCCTGGTGGGGAGCTGGGTGGTGGGCGACCGGCCCACGGGGATCGGGATGCGGGAGGACGACACCGCGGTGACCCGCGACAGCTCCAGATTCGTGCCGCACGTGATCCTGGAATAGAGGGGAATCGGAAGAGGCGGTGGCGCGTCTCCCTTAGTACGTTATTGAACGGCGGGTAAAATCGCTAATCACGTTGTCCAGGGGATCGCAAGAGTGAGTTGTCGCATCCGTTGTTCCAGGTGCGGTTCGTGAGCTTGGCCTCGATCTCCATCCGGAGACCGGTCCTGACCTGGGTCCTGTCCATCTTCATCCTGTTGCTTGGCATCATCGGCCTGCGCCAGGTGGGGGTGCGGGAATATCCCGCCATCGACCCTCCCTTGATCTCCGTCCAGGCCACCTATCCCGGCGCCAGCGCCGAGGTGGTGGAGCACCAGGTCGTGGAGCCGCTGGAACAGTCCCTGAACGGGATCGACGGCATCCGTTCCATCCAATCGCAGAGTCGGAACGGCGCGGCGAACGTGTCGGTGGAATTCCAGCTCGGGATCGACCTGGAACGCGCGGCCAACGACGTGCGGGACCGGGTGTCGCGCGCGCGCGCGAACCTCCCCGACAGCATCGATCCGCCCGTGGTTTCCAAGGCCGACGCCAACAGCAGCCCCATCGAGCTCCTCACGGTCCAGAGCGACAGCCGGGACATCCTGGGCGTGTCGGACCAGGCCGAACGGATCCAGGAAAAGCTCCAGACCATCCCGGGCATCGCGGAGGTCGACATCTGGGGGGAGCGGAAATACGCCATGCGGATCCGGGTGGACCCGACGCGCATGTCCGCGCTGGGCGTCGGCGTCAACGACGTGCGTTCCGCGCTCCTGAACGAGAACGTGGAATTGCCCGCCGGCAACCTGGAGGGCGAGGGCGCCTCCATCGCGGTGGAGTCGAAGACGGGCCTTTCCACGGTGGCCGATTTCCGCCACATGGTGGTCAGCGCCCGGAACGGTTCCATCGTGCGCCTGGAGGACGTGGCGGACGTGCAGATGGGCGCGGAAAACGAACGCACCCTGCTGCGCGCGAACGGCGTGCCCATGGCGGCCCTGGCCGTCATGGCCCAACCCGGTGCCGACCAGATCGCCATCGCCGACCAGGTCAAGCAGCGGGTGGCGCAGATCCGTCCCTCCCTGCCGCCCGACATGCGCATCGGGACGGCCTTCGACAACACGAGGTTCGTGCGCAAGGCGCTGCTGGAGGTGCGGGAGACCATCGCGATCGCCTTCCTGCTGGTGGTGCTGGTGATCTTCGCCTTCCTGCGGGACTGGCGGACCACTCTGATCCCCGTGATCGCGGTCCCCATCTCGCTGATCGGCGTTTTCTTCGTCGTCTGGATCCTCGGGTACTCCATCAACGTGCTCACCCTGCTGGGGATCGTGCTGGCCATCGGACTGGTGGTGGACGACGCCATCGTGGTGTTGGAGAACATCTACTCGAAGATCGAGCTCGGGATGAGTCCCCGCGCCGCCGCGATCGCAGGGGTGCAGGAAATCTTCTCCGCGGTGGTGAGCACCACCATGGTCCTCGCTTCCGTGTTCACCCCGCTCCTGTTCCTCCCCGGCTTCACCGGCCATCTCTTCCGGGAATTCGGAGTGGTGATCGGGGGATCGGCCCTGATCTCCGGCTTCGTCGCCCTCACGCTGGGAGGGATGCTCGGGAGCCGGCTGCTGCGTCCGCACGGGATGGAGAACCGCCTCCACCACGCCACGGAGCCGTTCTTCAAGGGGATGAACGACCTGTATCGGCGGATCCTGTCTTGGGCGCTGGGCCGCGCGTGGATCGCCGTGCTCGTGATCGTCGCCACCCTGCTGGTGGCCGTGGCCGCGTTCAAGGCCGTGCCCAAGGAACTCTCCCCGCTGGAGGACAGGAGCGCTCTCCTCCTCAGCGTGACGGGCCCGGAAGGCAGCACCTTCGCCTATACGGACGAGTTCATGCAGCGGTTGGCGCGCGCGGTGGATTCCGCCGTGCCCGAGAAGGACGTCCTGCTCCAGGTCACGGGGTCCTACGGAGGCACGCCCAACAACGGGATCATCCGCCTGATGCTGGTGCCGCCGCAGCAGCGGCACCGGACCCAGCAGCAGATCGCCCAGGTCCTCCAGAAGGTGGTGGCCAAGCTCGACGGGGCGGCCACCTTCGTGATCCAGGACCCCAGCATCCAGGTGGGGCACCACTCCTCCATGGCGATCCAGTTCGTGCTCCAGGCCCCCGACATCGACGAGATGCACCGCGCGTTGGGGCGATTCCTGGGGCACGTCCGCCAGGATCCGGATTTTTCCGCCGTCGACATCGACCTCAAGTTCACCAGTCCCCAGTTGAACCTCACGGTCGATCGCGACAAGCTGGGCGAGCTGGGAACGACACCCCACCAGGTGGCGCAGCTTCTCCAGAACGGGTACTCCGAGGAGAGGTGGGGCTATTTCCTGAAGGGGGGCAAGCAGTACCAGATCCTGGGGAGCGTGGACAGCGCCCACCGCGAATCCCCCCAGGGGCTGCAGACGCTGCAGCTGAAGACCAGGACCGGTTCCAGCCTTCCGGTGAGTTCCCTGGTCCAGATGAAGGAAGTGCAGGTCCCGCCCAAGCTCTACCGCTACGACCGGTACGTCTCGGCGACCATCTCCGCGGACCCCGCCCCGGGAAAGACCATCGGAGACGGGCTCGCCGAGCTGCAGCGACTCGCCCGCGACTCCTTGCCCGCGGACTTCCACACCACCCTGTCGGGGACCTCCCGGGATTTCGCGGAATCCTCGGGGAGCGTGGGACAGACGTTCATGCTCTCGATCCTCATCGTGTACCTGCTGCTGGCGGCGCAGTTCGAGAGTTTCCGGGATCCCTTCGTCATCCTCCTGACGGTGCCGCTGGCCCTGGCGGGAGCCCTGCTCTCCCTGCTCCTCTTCCGCGACACCCTGAACCTGTTCAGCGAGATCGGCCTCGTCATGCTGGTGGGGCTGGTGACGAAAAACGGCATCCTCATCGTGGAGTTCGCCGGCCAGAGGCGGCGCGCCGGCCTGGGTCCCAGGGAGGCCGCGCTGGACGCGGCCGTGGCGCGCCTTCGCCCCATCCTGATGACCACCCTCTGCATGGTCCTGGGCACCCTTCCCATCGCCTTGGCCCTGGGCGCGGGCTCGGAGAGCCGCAAGCCCATGGGCATCGCCATCATCGGGGGACTGCTCGTGTCCCTCGGACTCACGCTGTTCGTCGTGCCGTGCATGTACGCCCTGGTCGAGGGCCTGGCGGAGCGCCGCGCGGGAAAACCGTCCTCAAGGGAGACAACATGAAGATGCGAAACCGGACTCTCGCCCTCCTTCCCGCGGTGGTCGCCGCCGCGACGCTCTGCTCGTGCCGGGACTCGGGCCAGTCCAAGAAGGCGGGGCGGCCGGCGCCTTCGATCGCCGCGTGGGTCGCCAGGGACACCACCGTGAACCAGACCCTCCAGGGCGTGGGCAACCTGGTGCCGGAAGCCGAGGTCGACCTGCGCGTGGAGATCGCGGGAAGGGTGGAGAAGATCGGATTCCGGGAGGGACAGGAGGTGAAGCAGGGACAGCTCCTCCTGAAGCTCGTGGACGCGGATCTCGCGGCCACCCGCGACAAGGACAAGGCGGTCGCCCAGTACCAGGCGTTGACGCTCCAGCGGCGCAAGCAGCAGCTCGCGGTGGAGGCCGTCGCCCAGCAGGACGTGGACGACGCCGCCAATGCCCAGACCTCGGCCGCCGCCGACCTCGCCTTCGCCGAGGCCCAGCTCGCCAAGGCCCAGATCCGGGCGCCGTTCGCGGGGCGCATCGGCCTGACCAACGTGGCCGTTGGACAGTATCTGACAGCGGGGCAGACGGTGGCGTCCCTGGCCCGGACGAAGCCGCTGCGGGTGGAGTTCCAGGTGCCCGGCGACGCCGTTTCGCGGGTCCACCCCGGCATGGACCTCCAGTTCCGTCCGTGGGGCGAGCGGAAGTTCCGGACCGCGAAGATCTACGCCACGGATCCCTTCGTCGATTCCGTCTCCCGCAGCCTCGCCGTGCGGGCCCGTTGGAGCGGAGACATGGAAGGATTGGTCGCGGGCACGGCGGTGGAGGTCCAGATCGGGCTGTCCCGCGCCCGCGCCGTCCTGATGCCGCCCCAGGGCCTGACCGCCGACGCGCATGGTCCGTCCGTCCTGGTCCTGCGGGGAGGGAAGGCCACCGCGGCGAGCGTGGTCGTGGGCCAACGCACGTCCGACGCGGTCGAGATCGTTTCCGGAGTGAAGGCGGGGGACACCGTCCTGTGCAACGGCGCGGTGCCGGTGAAACCAGGGTCGGTGGTCGTGCCGTCCCGGTACCTGTGAGGCGTCGGTGAGCCTCGCCACCGTCAGCATCCGACGACCGGTCCTCACCTGGGTCCTCTCGGCGTTCATCGTCCTCTTGGGGGCGATCGGACTGACCCAGCTGGGGGTCCGGGAATATCCCGCCATCGATCCGCCGCTCATCACGGTGGTGGCCACCTACACGGGAGCCAGCGCGGAGGTCATCGAGAACCAGGTCACCGAACCCCTGGAGCAGTCCCTGAACGGCATCGACGGGATCCGCACCATCGTGTCCAGCTCCAGCGAAGGGCAGGTGAGCATCGAGGTGGAATTCCTTCTGGGGACCGACCTGGAGCGCGCCGCCAACGACGTGCGCGACCGGGTTTCCCGGGCGCAGAGAAGCCTTCCGGCCGCGGTGCTTCCGCCGGTGGTTTCCAAGGCCGACGCCAACGCCGACCCCATCCTCCTTCTGGCCGTCTCCAGCAAGACGCGGAACCTGCTGGATCTTTCGGCCCAGGCCACCCTCATCCAGGAGAAGCTCCAGACGGTGCCCGGGGTCGCCGAGGTGGACCTGTGGGGCGAGCGCAAGTACGCGATGCGGATGGACTTCGACCCTTCCAAGATGAACGCGCTGGGGGTCACCCTCCAGGACGTGGACACGGCGGAAGGCGACGAGAACGCCGAGCTTCCCGCGGGCTCCATCGAGGGCAAGATCGCCTCCGTCACCATGCTGTCCCGGACCGGGTTGCACAGCGTGGACGATTTCCGCAACTTGATCGTGCGGGCCAGGGACGGGAAGGTGGTGAGGGTCTCCGACATCGCGAACGTCCGCCTGGGAGCGGAAAACGAACGGACCCTGCTGCGTTCCGACGGGAAGCCGGTGATCGGACTCGCCGTCCTGCCGCAGCCGGGCGCCAACCAGATCGCCATCGCCGACGAGGTCGATTCGCGCATCCAGAAGATGAAGGCCGACCTTCCCGCGGACCTCTCGGTGAAGCCCGCCTTCGACAACACGCGGTTCGTGCGCACGGCCCTGTCGGAGGTGCGCGAGACCCTGGTGATCGCCTTCCTCCTGGTGGTGGCGGTGATCTTCCTGTTCCTGCGCGACTGGCGCACGACCTTGATCCCGGTGCTGGCCGTGCCCATCTCGCTGGTCGGGGTCTTCTTCCTGGCCTGGATCCTCGGCTACTCCATCAACGTCCTCACCCTGCTCGGGATCGTGCTCGCCATCGGATTGGTGGTGGACGACGCGATCGTGGTCCTGGAGAACGTGTACGCCAAGATCGAACAGGGCCTCGGACCCATCGAGGCGGCCATCGCCGGGCTGGAGGAGATCTTCGCGGCCGTGGTGTCCACCACGCTGGTCCTGGCCGCGGTCTTCACCCCCATGCTGTTCCTGCAGGGGTTCACGGGACGGCTTTTCCGGGAATTCGGCGTGGTGATCGGCGGTTCGGTCCTCATCTCGGGATTCGTCGCCTTGACGCTTTCCGGCATGCTCTCCAGCCGCCTCCTCCGCAAGCAGGACGAAGGCAACTGGTTCCACCGGGTCACGGAACCGTTCTTCGTGAAGATGACCTCGGGCTACCGCGACCTCCTGGTCCATTTCCTCCATCGCAGGTGGATCGCCGTGGCGATCCTGGTCGGGGCGGTCTCCACCATCGCCGTCTGCTGGAAGATCCTGCCCGTGGAGCTCGCTCCCCTGGAGGACCGCAGTTCCATCCAGGTCCAGGTGACCGGACAGGAGGGCGCCACCTACGGGTACATGGACCGCTGGATGCGGAGACTGGATTCCGCGTTCCAGGCGGACATCCCGGAGCTGGAGAACAGACTGGCTCTCACGGGATCGGATCCGTCCGCCGTCAACACGGGAACCGCGACCCTGACGTTGAATTCGCCCAGGGACCGCGATCGCAGCCAGCAGGAGATCGCAGGCAAGGTCCAGGACATCGCGAGCCAACTCGGTGGAGCCCAGGCCCTGGTGATCCAGGAGCCCAGCATCCGTTCCACCACCCGCACGGAACTCCCGCTGCAGTTCGTGATCGAGGCTTCGGACCTGGACTCGCTGCAACTGCGCCTGCCGGACTTCCTGGCGGAGGCACGGGCGGATTCCACCTTCTCCGTGGTGAACGTGGACCTCAAGTTCACCAAGCCGCAACTGGACGTCACCGTGGACCGCGACCGGCTGAGGAACCTGGGCGTGACCCCGCTGGTCCTGGCCCAGACGCTCCAATGGGCGCTTTCCGAGCAGTATTGGGACTACTACCAGCAGGGAGATCGCCAGTACGAGATCATCGGCGAACTGGACAGCCTGCACCGCGCCCGCCCGGACGCCCTCCAGGAACTCTCGGTGCGAAGCTCCTCGGGAGCCATGATCCCCGTCACCAGCCTGTACAAGGCCACCGAGGTCCCGGTGCCACCCATGATCCCCCGCTACAATCGATGGTTCTCCGCGACGGTTTCGGCGGACCTGGCGCACGGACACACCCTGGGGGAAGGCGTCCAGCGGATGCGCGAGATCGCTTCCCGCACCCTCGCTCCGTCCTTCCACACCGCGCTGGCCGGCAGTTCGCGCGACCTGGAGGAATCCTCGGGGAGCCTGGTCCAGATCTTCCTGCTGTCGCTCCTGATCGTGTACCTGATCCTGGCCGCCCAGTTCGAGAGCTTCCGCGAGCCGCTGGTGATCCTCTTCACCGTTCCCCTCGCGCTGGGTGGAGCGATGCTCTCGCTCGCGCTGTTCGGATGCAGCATGAACCTGTTCAGCGAGATCGGCCTGGTGATGCTGGTGGGCCTGGTGACGAAAAACGGCATCCTGATCGTGGAGTTCGCGGGGCAACGGCGCGAAGCCGGCCTGCCCCCGCTGGAAGCGGTGATCGACGCCGCCGCCGCGCGCCTGCGGCCCATCCTGATGACCACGCTCTGCACGATCCTGGGAACCCTGCCCATCGCCCTGGCGCTGGGCGCGGGTTCCGAAAGCCGCAAGCCGATGGGGATCGCCGTGATCGGCGGCCTGTCCGTCGCGCTCTGCCTCACCCTGTTCGTGGTTCCCGCGATGTACGTCATGATCACGCGGAACCACCGCCCCGAGGTGCACGAATGAAGACCCTTTCCCTGCTCCTGCTCCTGCCCCCCCTGGCGGTCGCCCAGGTCGACGTCCCTCTGCTCACCCACGCCGACGCGCTGCGCATCGGAGGCGCTGGGAACCTGGATCTGCAGGGGACCCGCGCGCAGCAGGAGGCCGCCGAGGCCGGGAGCGCCGCCGCCCTGGGAGGGCTGCTCCCTTCGCTGACCTTGACCTCCAGCCTCTCCCGCGTGGGGCCGAACTTCGCCGACGATCCGCGCGGGGGGGTGACCAGCGGAGCCAACACCGTCTCCCCGGTCGGGGTCTCTCCCGACATGCAGGCGAGCAACACGTTCCAGCTCTCCTGGGCGTTCCTGAACCTGGGCGCCTTCGGCAACTGGCGGGCGCAAGCCGACAACGCGGACGCATCCAAGATCCAGACGCGGGGACAGTCGATCCAGTTGTCCGCCTCCATCGACCTCGCCTACTACGACGTGGTGCGCCAGCAGGCCTTGCTGGCCGCCCAGCGGCAGGAGGTGGACCTCTCCCGGGCCCGGCGCGACATCGCCAGGGCGCACCGGGCCATCGGGGTGTCCTCGGCCCTGGAACTCATGCAGGCCCAACTGGCCGTGGACGCCGACAGCGCCGCCCTCCTGACCCAGGCGACGGACCTGGATCTGTCCCGCAGGTCGCTCAACACCATGCTGGGCCGGGATCCCCGCACGGACTACAGCGTGGAGGATTCCATTCCGGTGGACGATCCGGGTCCCTTCGACCAGATCCTGTCTGACGCCCGGAGCCATTCCGCGAACCTCGCCCTCGCCCGGGCACGGGCGGATGCGCTGGCCGCCCAGGCGAACGCCGCTGGGGCATACGCCATCGCCCCGGTCGTCTCGGCATATGCGAACTACTCCTTCCTGGACCGGTGGCACGACCAGAATCCCCCTCCGGGGGTCGATGCGCAGGGATCCGTCTTCGGACTGCAAGCGACCTGGAATCTCTTCTCCAGCGGGTCCCAGACGGAGCAGTGGCGCCAGGCGAAGGCGCTTGCCAGGGTGGGGGAGATCGCCAAGGCCGACACGGCCTTGGCGCTGGAGCGCAACGCCGTCCAGGGCTGGGATGCCTGGACGCGTTCGCAGGTCGCGTTGGACCTGGGAGAACGGGACGACAAGCTCGCGGATTCCTCCCTCTCGCTTTCGCTCACCCAGTACAAGGTGGGGGCCCTGGCGGGCATCGATCTCCGTCAGGTCCAGGAAACGGCGCTGCAGGCCAAGACCCGCGACATCCAGGCCCGTTGGAACGCCCGCTCCGCGGAAATCCAGCTGCAGGTCCTCGCCGGCCGCGAGATCCGCTAGGGTTCCCATTCCACGCGTTTCGTGGAATGGGAGGGTTAGCCAGGACCTCGAAGCGGGATCGAGAGCCGGATCGTGTCGTCGACCGGCTCCCCGTTCGGAAAGCCGGCGTGCCGGACATGCAACGTCCACTCCAGCGAAGTCAACCGGGACAGGAACTCGTCGTCCACGATGCCGTCCAGGTTCAGGTCGCATTGGCTCCAGGGATCCCCTTCCAGGTCCTCGCCGGAAAACGTCGGGACGATCCTCGAATCCAGGATGGAGTCCGAGGGAAGTTCCTGAGCGCCGTTGCGCACCAGGGATCCATCCGCCACCGACCAGCGCACCGTGTCCGGCGGAGAATTCCCCCGGGAGCGCTCCAACATCCACGATTCCGACGACACCTGCAGGACATTCCCGCGGGTCCCGTCCTCGAAGAGGGACTTCCGGACCAGGGCGAGACTCTGGTCGCGATCGTCGCGGACCTGCGAGGCGTGGGACATCTTCGCTGCGTGCACGATCCAACCCACCACGAAAGTCGCCACCAGACCGGCGAGCGCCATGGCCACCAGGAGTTCGATCAGCGTGACCCCCCTCCGGGCGGAGATCACGGCAGGATCCTCGTGCGCGGACGCAGCCAGCGGAAGCATCGCACGGTGTCCCAGTCGTCCTCGCCGCGCGCGCGCAGGGCGCAGACGGAGATCTCCACGGGTGGCTGGAGCGCGGAAGAAGGCCGGATGGGGGGGAGTCCCGCCGCTGCCCGGTCCGCGGAATCGAAGACGTCCCGGACGAGCCTCCAACGGGCTCCGGAGATGTCGCGGTCCCAGGCGCTGTCGCGCAGGCTGTCCGGATCGGTCGCGCGGGAAAGGGTCCAGGCCTCCTGGGCCAACGCCAGGGCCTGGTCCCGAAGGCGGGCCCGAGCGGAGCCTTCCCCCGTGGTCTGCAGGACGTAGCCCAGGGGAACGGCGAGCACCGAGAGGATCACCAAGGCCATCAGCACTTCCACCAACGTGTAGGCGCGCCTCATCGCGTGGTCTCCCACGAGACCAGTCGCAGCCCCAGGTTGCCCGGCAACCCCAGGGGGAAGGCGAAGTCGGGAGGTAGGGACGGGCGGTCGAAATTTCCGGCCGAGCAGTTGGATCCGGGCAGACCGCAATCCACGCGTCCCGCCACGCCGACTCCGTGGAGCGTGCCCTCGACGCGGAGCAGGCCACCCGACACCGCCACTCCGCGGAAGTCCGCCCCCGGGGCCAGCTGGATTTCGGCCGCGCCCCCGAGCGCCACCAGATAGGCCGTCGCCGCGGCCCGGTCCCGGACCTCGATCCGGGGGATGGAATCCGCCCCCTTGCCCGGCCAGACCGCCGCGAAGGAGGGCGCGGCCAGCGAGGCGTTCCCCGACACCACCAGCGATCCCTTGGACAGGATCTGACCCGAGACGGAGGCCTTGTCGGAAACCTGGACGCCCCCCTGGGAGAAGATGTCCGTGGAGCCGAGCGCGGCCTCGTCCTGGACCACCACCGGCCCGCGGGCGTAGATGCGCCAACCGTCCAGCGCCATGCGTCCCCTGAATTCCACGCGGCCTTCCACGAACAGGGTCCGGCCGCCCGGGGGGACCCATGGATCGCCCGTCCAAGGCCCGTCGAAGACCACGTCCCCGATGGTGTAGACCAGGGAATCCTGGTCGGGGGGCGGATCCGACGGGGAAAACCTCGCGCCGCCCAGGTGCGCGTCTTCCGACCGGAAGGCGGCGGCCATCCGGTCCATCGCGGCTGCGGTGTCGGACCCGAGCGAGGACGGCACGAACTCGGAGATCCCTCCGCTGGGCTGCGCCACGAAACCGACGGGGACCGCGCTGTCCGCGCGCAGGCGCACCTCGCCGCGCACCTTCCCCGTCAGGCGCGGAACGCCGGCGTTCCGGTCCCACAGCGAGAGGGCGGGGGTGAAGGGATCGGGGGGAGGGGCGCCGCCCCAGACGGAACGGAGCTCCACCACCAGCGGTCGGCCGGATTCCAACACCGATCCGCGGGCATGGACGGAGAGCAGTTGCGTGCCCGCGGCGGGTTCCCAGGACATGGTTCCAGGCGAAGGCCCCAGGAATCCGCAGGTGGAATCCGCGGTGTCCTGCACCGATGTCGACCGCCTCTTCGCGGTGGTGTCCCGGGTCGTCGAATCCTTCGCGGTCGGAATCTGCCGGGCCATGGCTTCCTGGAGGGCGCAGGCGGTGGCGGATTCCGCGAGCAGGCGGGACTGCCAAGCCAGGCAGAGGTGCGCGGATTCGGTTCGCCGGGTCCACGCACGCGTCCAGCCCACGGCCGCGATCAGGAGGGCGAGCGCCATCCCGAACAGGACCATCGGCATGGCGCTGCCGGTTCCCCGCCTCACGGGATCTTCAGGGTGAACTGGCCGGCCCGGTCCTCCAGCACGACGCCGGAGCTACCGATGGAGACCACCCGGGAACTGTCCACGGCCGAGCCCACCGAGACCACCAGGACGCGGCCGTCGGGATTGGCCAGGACGGCGGCGCGTTCCCCGACGCGGCCGGTCACCTGCCAGGCCCGGGGCGGAGGCGGCACGCCGAGACCCGTCCGGGATCCCGGCATCCTCGCCGCGGGTGGACGTTCTTCGGTCCGGAACGGGTCCGGAACCGCTTCGCTGTCGGAGTGGGTCGCGACGTCCTCGCGTACCGGTCCGAGGGCGATGCTCTCGTCCGCCGACCGGGTGGCAATCCCTCCGCTTCCCGCGGACCAAGCCGTTCTCCAGGCCGTGGAGAGATCCTGGGACCCGGGGAACAGCCAGATGACCAGCAGGGCGGCCACGATTCCGGGAAGGTTGCGCCTCATGGTTCCATTCCCGTCGGACCGGCGACCTGGAGTTCGACCTCCAGCAGACCGTGCTCGGAGGGTCGCACCGAGAACCTGCGGACCTGGATGGCCGTGGATTGGAGCCGGATCCGGCGCAGGCCGGACAATATCTGATCGAAATCGGCTTGGGCGCCCAGGTCCAGCGTCGCCCACCCGGACTTGGACTCCGCGCGCACGCGTTGGAGCTTCCAGCCTTCCCGGCCCAGGAGCGGTACCAGCCTGGCGGCGAGGTACGCTCCGGGATCGGAGCTTTCGATGGCTCTTCCGCGGGCCCAGGCCAGGCGCGAAACCAGCGACGCGGAATCGCGCTCGAGGGAAGCGATCCGGGCGCGGAGCGCCGCCGGCTCCGGAACGACCTGGCGCAGTTCGGCGGCGCGCGCGAGGTTGGCCCGGAAGGATCCCGTCTGGTCCAGCCACAACACGTGCAATCCCACCTGCAGCACGATGGAAGCCGCCACCCAGGGCGCCAAGGAGCGGAGCAATTCCCGCGATCCGGAAGGCGGATTCAGGGCCATGTGCCCTCCAATTCGAGGACGGCGGAGATGCCGCTTCCCGATCTGGCCTGGGAGGCGATGACGACCTTGGCGACTCCCGGGACGGCGCGAAGCGACTGCGCGAAGGGTTGCACCTGGTTCCAATCCGAAAGACTCGCTTCGGTGCGCACACGCCAGCCGCTGTCCGATCTCTCCAGGGCCAGGGCCTGGAGACTCGCTCCGTCGGGGATCTTCCGGGCGATTCCGGCCAGGATCCGATCGACGGCGGCATTGGGGGCGAGGGCGTCCTTCCGCATCCAGATCGAATCCCGGAGAACCGCCCGCGACTTCCGAAGCGAGGCGACGCGGTCCAGCAACGGCTGCACGGATTCGAGCCGTATGTCCTGGGACCTGCGCAGGCTCCACGCCGCGGCCTGGACGAGGCCGAGTCCGACGGTGACCGTCGCGAAAGCGGCGAGGATGGCCAGGATCCTGGCGAACGCCGCATGGTCCGCCCGGATTCCTCCGCGCCGGACGGATTCCGTCGTGGGAAGCAGGTCGGATTCCGGATGCGAACCCGCGAGCGCCCTGAGATCTTGCCCGGAAGGGACGCTCCAGACTCCTCGGATCTCCGCCGTCGGCACCACCCCGGTCCTGGCCGCGATCGCGCGGACCCGATCGACCCCTCCCGATTCCGACGGATGGGGTCCGTGCAACCGCTCGCACCGCGCACCCTCCCAAAGCCCCACCCAGGTTCCCAGGGGCGAAGCCAGGATCCGCAGGTGCCACCCCTCGGGTCCGGATTCGCCGGTCAGGAGCTCCAAGGCCCAGAGTCCTTCCGGCAAGGCGACCTCGACGGAAGCGGGCAAGGGGCCGCGCGGGGGGCACCAGCTCAGCCGCCAGACCGTGCCGTTGGGGGTGTCGCGACGTCCCAGCAGGATCCAGGGCGGGAGGATCCTGTCGCCCGAAAGGTCGCGCCAGGCCGCCTCGACCGCTTCGGGAGAGGGATCCTGTCCGTAGGGAGTCGTCACCTCCCCGTTCAGCAGATGGGAAGGCGAAAGCGCGACGCGCGGAAGGCCGCCGAGAAGATCGAGGAGCTGATCCATCGGAGGCGACAAAGATACCCTTTCGGGTTGCCGGGATCCGTCTCCGGCCCGTCGGCGGACGGCGGAGTCCTATTCCCCCTGCAGCTCCCGCACCCGGTCGCGCAGCTTGGCGGCGCGCTCGAAGTCCAGGTCCGCCGCCGCCTGGCGCATCCTCTTCTCCAGTTCGCGCGCGTCGTCCCAGGCGTCGCCGTCGCGGCCACCCACCGCATGGACCATCGCCTTCGACGAGGATTTCCCCATCTTGCCCGGCTTTCCGCCGCGGCCTCGGGGCGAGGGCGGCTCCCGGCCTTCCAGGAGTTCGTCCACGGGATCCGGAGCCAGCGCAAGCCGTTCGTGGATCTTGCGGTTGATCTGGGTGGGCACGATGCCATGGGCCTCGTTCCAGGCCGTCTGCACTTCGCGCCGCCGCGAGGTCTCGTCCATGCAAGCGCGCATGGAATCCGTGATGCGGTCGGCGTAGAAGATCACCCTGCCGTTCAGGTTGCGGCTGGCGCGACCGCTGGTCTGGATGAGCGACGTGGTGCTCCTCAGGAAGCCTTCCTTGTCGGCGTCCAGCACCGCCACCAGCGAGACTTCGGGAAGGTCCAACCCTTCGCGCAGGAGGTTGATCCCCACCAGGACGTCGAAGTCTCCGGAGCGCAGCCCCCGGATCAGTTCCGACCGGTCCATCGTCTGCACTTCCGAGTGCATGTAGCGCACCGCCACTCCCGCCTTCTGCAGGTAGTCGGTGAGATCCTCCGCCATACGCTTGGTGAGGGTGGTCACCAGCACCCGCTCCTTGCGCTCGTGGCGCAGGCGGATCTCTTCCAGCAGGTCGTCGATCTGTCCCGTCACCGGCCGCACCTCGATGACGGGATCCACCAGCCCGGTGGGCCGGACCACCAGTTCCACGATCTCCCCGCCCGTCTTGGCCATCTCCCACTTGCCCGGAGTGGCCGACACGTACAACGTCGCGGGCATGCGCTCCTCGAATTCGTGCCAGCGCAGCGGCCGGTTGTCGATGGCGCTGGGCAGCCGGAAGCCGTGTTCCACCAGGGTCGTCTTGCGCGAGCGGTCGCCTTCGCTCATGCCCCCGATCTGGGGGATGGTCACGTGGCTCTCGTCCAGGATCAGGAGGAACGGCTTGGGGAAGAAGTCCAGCAAGGTGCTGGGCGGCGAGCCCACGGGGCGGTTTTCCATGAGCCGCGAGTAGTTCTCGACCCCGGAGCAGTAGCCGGTCTCCTGGAGCATCTCGAGGTCGTAGTTCACCCGGCTCTTGAGCCGTTCGTACTCCAGGAGCTTCCCTTCGCGCGACAGTTCCTTCAGGCGGCTGTCCAGTTCGTCCTTGATGCGCTGGATGGCGCCTTCCATCCCGGCGTCGCCGGTCTGGTAGTGGCGGGCGGGGAAGATGGCGGCGGCGGGAGGCTCGTCCAGGACGTTTCCCGTCAAGTACTCCACGATCCGGAGCCGCTCGACCCGGTCGCCCAGGAATTCCACGCGCAGGATGCGGTCGTCGTAGGCGGGCCACACCTCCACCACGTCGCCGCGCACCCGGAAGGTGGAACGCTTGAGGTCCACGTCGTTGCGGTTGTACTGCATGTCCACCAGGGCCCGCAGGAAATCGTCGCGCTCCAGGTCCTGTCCGGGCTTCAGTTCCACCACCTTCTCCAGGTAGGCCTGCGGCGATCCCAGTCCGTAGATGCAGCTCACGGTGCTCACCACCACGATGTCCTTGCGGGTCAACAGCGACGTGGTCGCGCGCAGCCGCAGCTTCTCGATCTCCTGGTTGATCGAGGCGTCCTTCTCGATGTAGGTGTCGGTGGTGGGCAGGTACGCTTCGGGCTGGTAGTAGTCGTAGTAGCTCACGAAGTATTCCACGGCGTTTCGCGGGAAGAACTCCTTGAACTCCTGGTAGAGCTGGGCGGCCAACGTCTTGTTGTGCGAAAGCACCAGCGTGGGCCAGCCCAGCTGCTTCGCGATGTTGGCCATGGTGAAGGTCTTGCCGGAACCGGTCACCCCCAGGAGCACGATGTCCTTCTCGCCGGCCAGGTACTTGGTCACCGCCGCCTCGATGGCGTAGGGCTGGTCGCCGGACGGTTCGTAATCGGACACCAGTTCGAACGGCCGCTCCAGTGGCGTGATCTTCAATTCCATGCTTCTTGGGAATCTACCCGCTCGAGGCGATGCTGCACAGGTGTATATGATCCGTGGGGTAGGGCCGGATTGGAGCCGGCCCCTAGGGGCGGCAGCCCCTGGATGTGCGAATGCGCCCACCGCGCGTCCCGGAGGCGGTAGACTTCAAGGATCGCGGGCGATCCTGCCCGGGAATCGGTCCGTGCGCGGACGGAAAGCGGATGTCTTCCACATGGCGATCGTTCCCTTGGTCCTCGCCCTCATCCAGGCCAGCCCCGCCGGCGCGGGGCTGGACACCTTCGGGATCCTGAGGTTCCATCCGACCAAGGCAGGGACGGTGGAATGGAACTCGGCCCATTGGGGGAACGGGATCTCGCGCCGGATCCAGTACGACGGCGACCCCTACGACCCCACCGGCTGGACCGACAACCACAGCAGCGGCTCCGGCGACAGCCTGTACGTCGACGGCCATGGACTTCTGGAGATCAACGGGAGCGGGCCGCGCTTCCACATCAACTCCATCGAGGAATACAGCGGCTCCGATCCCACTCCCCGCATCCCCCCGCAGTTTTTCCTGAACACCGAGGCGACCGGCTACTTCCAGCGCAGGACCACCGGCGGCAGCGCCTGGGACGGCATGGAGATCCAGGCCCGCACGGACCCGTTGGCCCACGCGAGCGCGGGCGGAGACGTGTGCAACGCGACGGGGCTCGCCTCGCGCTTTCGCGACGACGGCAAGTGGGACTGGGAGAAGGAGCTGAAGCACCCGGCCAGCACGGTCTATTCCACGGCCTATGGGGTGGATGCGCCGCTCTTTCCCCAGGGGACCATCCCCCTTTCCCGCTGGATCGGGATGAAGTTCCTCGTCTACGACACGGCGGGCGGGACGCGGGTCCACCTCGAGACCTGGATCGACACGATCTCCGACGTCACCAACGGACCGCCGGCCGGCGGAGGGCACTGGGAGCGGGTGGGCGCGATGGTCGACAGCGGGACGAACTGGCCGGGCGCCGACATCTCGGGATGCCCCACCCTCACCCCGGACATGGCCGTCACCACGGGGCACGGGACCCTGCTTCTCCGAACGGACAACGAGACTGCGATCTGGAAGGACGTGTCGGTCCGGGAGATCGTCGTGGACGGCGCGACCACGACCCTCCGGCGAGACGGGACGCCCCTCCCGGGACTCCGATGGACCGGCGACCGAGTCCTTCTTTCCGAGCCATCGGACCGGGATCTTCCGGTGCGGGTCCTGGACCCCGCCGGGCGGATCGTCTTCCTCGGGCGGATCCGCGCCGGACAGGTCCATTTCCGTCCGGACCTGCCCCACCCCGGCCTCTACCTCCTGGAGGTCGGAAGCCAGCGCCTGAGCGTGACCCGGGTGAACTGATCCAGGTCTAGGGCTGAAAAAGCTTTCCGATCGTCGTCCCTTCGGGCGTGCGCAATTCCAGCAGCAGCAATCCGTGCCTGCGGTCCAGCTCGGATTCCCAATTCGCCTGGGAAAGATCCACGGCGCGTCCATCGATGGAAAGGATGCGCAGCGACGCCTTGGGGTCGAGCATGGCATGGCGAAGTGTGACCTTGGAAAATTCGGGTTGTGTAGGGTCAATCGCACGGTTGCAAATCGCCGTCGTCCAAGGTCGCCCGTTGATCGCTACTAGGTGGAGATCATCGATCGTGGTGATGATCGATCCCCCTCCAAGACTGCCAAAGCTGCGAGTCGTCGAATGGTTCGAGCTACCGACCAATCCGATTCCCTTCTCAATGGAATCCAGATAGGAAGAGCTCCAGGTGACTCCCGTCAAGCTCTGAGAGGAGGAATCTCCGCGATAATCGAACCCCTGTCCCTCGGAATCGATCCAGGACGTATAAAGGCAGTTAGCGGGTGACGAGAGAAGGTTCGTGTCCACAATTCCTGCACCATCACTCCAACGGATCCGTACGATTCCCGTAGCGAAAGCGGGTAGGGAATCGGCGATCGAATCGCGTTGCTCGACTTCCCATCCTTTGAATCCGGCGGAATCAGGGATTTGTCGTTGGAGCGTCCACGTCAACATTGATGTCCGTACAGTGGAATAGCCAGCATTCGAAGTCCACGACCTGCGCCAAGTCCAACTCGTTCCCACCGTCAAGTCTCCGCTCAACTTTCCGAGATTCGTGGAGCTCCAATCGTACGGAATTCCGTCAAGGGCCTCCAGAGCCCATCGTTCTCCGGTTAGGAGATCCACGATTCGACCCCAACCGATGTCGGGAAGCCACATCTCCCGTGGAAGCGTGTATCGGTCGAAAAACTCCCCATTCAGGTCGCGGCCACCTGCGTCGGCGGTCGCATTGGCTCCCATTCCATACCATCTGACATTCCCCCAATTTGCATGGAGTGGAGAGACCTTGAGTGAATCGTAGGGAACTGCGAACCAAGCAGCCAGTCCAGAAGGTTTCGACCAGTACAACGAAGTGTCCGTTTGCTGGAGCTGGGCAGTGTCTAGGTAGATCCTGTCGCCTCCCAGCAGGCTGTCGCGGATTCCGATGCTCCAAAGCGTCCCAGAATCCGTCTTTGTGCTTCCCAGCACCGTGATCCGAACTTGGCAGGAATCCTTCTCCTGCCCCCTCCAGACCCGGTAGTCCAGGGTTGCTCCTTCACGGAGAGGAATGGCGGCTGCGACGGAAGCGAAGAGGAGGAGGGCGGAGAGTTTGCGCGTCATGGAGTCGGTTCCGAATTTTCAACCCGATAACCGGCGTGTCGCAGTCCCCCTTGGCTGGTATCTTATTGAAGACTTGTTTGTCTTGTATTCGGAGGGCTCGTGAAACTCTTCCATCCGTCCTTGCGAATTGTCTGGTACGAGGTGGTCGGGTTTTCGGCGTTCATCGGGATTTCCTGGGCCAACGAGCTGGGTGGACTGGCGCGCAGCCTCCTGGGCAGGAGGTACGCGTCCAATTGGCAGGACGCCGCCGTGGACACCTCCATCATCCTCCTGGTGGCCGTCCCGACCGTCTACATGTCCTGGAGGCAGTCCAAGCGTCTCCACTACCTGGAAAAGTTCCTGCGCCTCTGCGCCTGGTGCCGGAAGGTGGGTCAGGGAGAAGAGTGGATCTCCGTCGAAGAGTTCCTGCACGAGGAGCTTGGGACGCAGACCACGCACGGAATCTGTCCCGCGTGCATCCGGAAGCTCGAACAGAGCCGGATCCCGCGGAACTGAGGTCAGATCTTCCGGAGCAGGTCCAGGTCGTCCTGGAGCCTGGAAACCGATTGGCCCGCGGCGGTGGCGGCGTCTTCGATCCCGCGGTTGTAGAAGAGGCGTCCCACGTGGTCTTCCAGGTGGTCCACCAAAAGGCGCATGCGCAGGTCGGACAGATCCAGTTCCTGGTCCTTGGCGAAGCCTTCCAGCGAGACCAGCACGGCGTTCCGTCCCTGTTCCCCCAGGTCGATGCGCGAGGCGGGTCGCTTGACGCGGCTCATGGGCACCCGGGCACGGCGATCGCCGTGTTCACCACCGGTCCTGGCTCCGGCCCAGGATGTTGCCCCCGTAGACGGATTCCGACGGCGCGTCGATCACCCGGGGGACGGCCTGGCGGCTGCGTCGACCGTACCCCGTGAAGAGCTCGATGGCGCGCTCCACCAGCGTGTTCCACGAGGGATCCACGGTGCACAACCCCTTGGCCAGGGAGAAGGGATGGTTCCCGAATCCCAGCACGCCGGGCCGGGGGTCGTTGGGCGCGTTGCGCGCGTCGAAATGGTCCAGGGCGGAAAGCGCCAGGAGATCGTCGGCGCACACCCAGAGCGGCGCTCCCAGGCTGCTGGCGGCCGCGAAGAAGCGGTCGAGCTCGTAGCGGGTCAGGCCGGTGTCCAGGAGCAGCCGCCGCAGCTTGCCGGCGAAGGATCGCGAAGGATCCTTCGGAAGTCCCTCGGGAAAGACGTCGAACCATTCCAGGGTGGCGAGCCAACGAGGACCCCACCTGTGCAGGAGCGTCTCGCGCAGGACCGCGAGTTGGGGGGGCAGTCCCTTCTCTCCGGGGGCGGGGAGGAGGAGAACCTTCTGCGGAGCGTGGGTGGCGACCAGGTGGTCGGCCAGGGCCCGTCCCAAGGCGCCCCAATCGGGCTCCAGGACATGGGCGTTGGACGGCAGTCGCTCGGGCTGGTCCTCGGGAGCCACGGGGGCGGTGTGGAACCAGACCACGGGTTGGTCGGTGGCCTCCGTGGCCAGGTCCCAAAGGGGCTGGGATCTTCCGTAGCCGGGGTCCAGCAGGAGGATTCCGGCGAGGCGATCACCCAGGGAGGCGAGTTGGAGTTGGAGGGCCTTGGTCGCCGTGGCATCCAGTTGTCCGCGCCCATCGTAGCCGATGGGCGCCCAGGAGAGCTGGTATCCCATGTACTGCAGGTGCTCCCGGACTTCCACCGAGCGCAGGAAGCGGTTGCTGGGTGCCCCGGTGGGATCGATGGCGCGCAGGATCTGTCCCACCACGACCACGGAGTCCCGACCTCCGCGCCTCTCCTTGCGGGTCGCGCGACCCTCCTCGGGAACCGGGGAGTAGCGTTCGTCCACCGGGATGTGCCACGGCTCGGGAGGCGGGTCCTCGGGGGATTTGGCGGGCGCCGGCTCGGATTCCGACAGGCCGGGTTCGGGGTCGCCGGGCAGATGGAGGAAGAACCCGCGCCCGTGCACCGCGAACACGCGCACGTCCCCTTCCAGCTCCAGGAGGACCTTCTTGACGGTGTTCGGCGAAACCTCGAACTGGGCGGCCAGGTCCCGGAGGGAGGGAAGCTCCCGCGTCCCGGAGGCGGCTGCCTGGTCCACAAGTTCCTGGAGCCGGGCGCGGAGTTCAGCGGTCTCGTGCATCCGGAAAATCTACCACACGCCCCGGTCGCCCCGTGGATTCAGCTCGCGGCGCGCACTCCGTTGCGCAGGATCGCGAGGCCGGTGCCTTCGGCATCGGGAGCGATCTCGCCCCGGGTCCAGCGCGGGTGCTGCGTGCCGGTCAGGAAGACTTCCGGGTGCGGCATGAGCCCGAAGACGCGTCCGCTCGGATCGCACACTCCGGCGATGTCGTCCTGGGAGCCGTTGGGATTTTGGGGAAAGTCGGATCCGCCGTAGCGCAGGCAGGCGAGATGTCCGTCCAGGATGGAGCGGCGCACGGTTTCGTCCCGGTGGATCCACTTGCCTTCGCCGTGGCGCACGGGCAACTCGAATCGATCCAGTCCGCGGGTCCAGACGCAGGGAGATTCGGGGTCCGCCACCAGGGGACACCAGCGGTCTTCGTACACTCCCGAGTCGTTGTAGGTGAGAGTGGCCTCCTGCCGGAACTCCTCTCCCGGGCCCGGCAATCCTCCCAGGAGGGGGAGAAGTCCCAGCTTGGTCACCACCTGGAATCCGTTGCAGATCCCGATCACCAAGGTGCCCCCGGCCACGGCCTCCCGCAACTGTTCTCCCAGTCGCGCCTGGATCTTCACGGCGAGCACCCGTCCGGAGGCGATGTGGTCCCCGAACGAGAATCCACCGGGGAAGGCCAGGATCCGGAAATCCGAGAGCTTCGCCCGTCCGTCGACCAGGTCGGAAAGGTGGATCCGGACCGGATCCGCGCCGGCGAGACGAAACCCGTCCACGAGTTCGATCTCGGAGTTGATGCCGTAGCCGGCGATGACCAGGACCGGAACCTTGCTCATGGTCGCGTTTACCCTTTCCCGTGAGGAGGAGGGGAAAGGTATCTCAAGGCGTCCCAGGGGAGAGCGTCGTCAGTTCGATCCGCCGCTGGGCATCTGGACTTCGAACAGGTTGGTTCCCGCGATCGTCTGGGCTGTTCCCAACCTGACCAATTGTCCGGTTGCGGCACCGGACAGCCTGGGCGGCGTCCAGCCCACGGTCATGTCGTTCACTCCGGAGGCGGCCTGGACGGAAACGGACAGGAGGGCGCTGGATGCCGTGGCCACCCTGTATTCGTGTGCGCCGGCGATGGTATAGAGACGGAAATGGATGGCGTATTGCAGGACGGACGGATTGGAGTAGTCCATGAACGTGGAAATGGTGTCGCGGAAAGGCAGCTCGGAGGAGTTCCCGATATTCGACCAGGAGATCGAATCCGGCGATTCGATCTGGATGTCCCAGATCGTTTCGCGGCCGACTGTGGATTCACCGTTGGCTCCGTCCGAAGACCCGATGACGTGTAGGCTGCGGTCCTGGGCCAGGAAGAACAGTGCCTCCCGGGATGTTCCGCCTGTCAGTGTGACGGGGCCCAGTAGTTGACTCGAAGCGAAGATCGGCGTGCCTCCCGGAGTGCTGCCCGAGTTGCCGCCCCCGCCCCCGCCCCCGGCAACGGTGCCGCCGGACCCGCCGTTGCCGACCGCCCCGCCGATCGCCAGGGCTCCGGTGCCGTTCGGTGCGGTGCCCCCGCGATCGCATCCTGCCAGCAATGCAGCTGCGAGGAGTAAGGCGTGTGTGGATTTCATGGGTACCCTCCGATGCGTCTTTGAGTCTTGCGGGGATCTCGAGGGATCGTTCCCGACCGGGTGCGAGGTCCCCGAGGATTTCAGTTGGATCCGCCGCCGGGCATCTGGATCGCGAATTTGTCGGTGTGGGCGACGATCTGGCTCTTTCCCAACCGGACCATGGAGCCGACGGAGTCCGGGGGAAGGGCCGTGTCCGAGTTCACTCCGGAGGCGGCTTGGATGGAGACCGCGAGGAGGGCGTTCGATGCCGTGGCCAGCCTGACCTCGGGCGCGCCGACGATGGAGTGCAGTTGGAAATGGACGGCATTCTCGGGACTTGCCGGAATGGACGAGTCTATCCAGGTGGAGATGGAGTCGCGAAAAGGCGGCTCGGAGGAATTAGTGACCGATGAAGGTGATAGGGAGTCCCTGGATTCGATCTGGATGTCCCAGATGGTTTCGCGGCCCACGGTGGTTTCACCATTGGCGCCGTCGGAAGAGGCGACGATGTGCAAGCTCCGGTCCGGCGCCAGAAAGAACAGGATCTCCCTGTTGGTTCCTCCGGTGTAGGTCACCGGGCCGAGCAACTGGACGGAGTCGAAGATGGGCAGTCCGCTGGAAGTGGTGTCCGGGGTCGTCCCGCCGGTTTTGCCTCCACCCGTACCGCCCCCGTTCCCTCCCCCGCCCGCTCCCAGGGAACCCTTGCCGTTCGGTGCGGTCCCGCCCTGGTCGCATCCGACCAGGAATGCGGCGACCAGGAAAATGGCCAGGGTGCTTCTCATGGACTGCCTCCGATGCGTCGCTGGATCTCGTCGGGATCCTTGGGGATCGCTTCTGACAAATT
>DATNIW010000102.1:0-40522 GCA_035604215.1 Fibrobacteria bacterium | reverse complement strand
AATTTTGCGTCCCAACACCGGGGATGCGATTCATGAACCCTCGCCAACAGGCGGGGGTTCTTTTTTGTCTCCAAGCCGGCTCCGGCGGATGTTGTTCTATGGGATATGCCCAGTGGCGGACCTGAATTTCGGGTATGCTTTTAGCACGGACAATGTTGCCCCGGAGGTGGTCCATGCGCACTCTCACAGCCCTTCTGCTTCTCGCTGGCATCGCGATCGCGATTCCCCTGCGCAAGGGTGCGAGCCTGGGCTACAAGGTCTGGCGCGGCTGGGAGAGCGATTCCACCTTTGCCACTCTCACCATCCTGGACAGCACCGCCACGGATTCCGGGGCGCTATGGCGTGTGGGGATTCGCGACAGCCTGATTGGAGCCAAGAGGATCCGGCTGGACACCGCCACCCTCTGGGTGCGCGGCGACACGGACACGGTCTGGCTGGCACCTTCGTGTCTGACGGCGTGGGATCCCAGTCCAATTCCCATGCCATACATCGACAGATATTTTTCAGCGGCTGGTGCATGTTTCCTGGAAAACGGCAATTTGGTTTCTTGGAACAATTCGATCTCATGGGGTTTTGGGAGTTACAACTTGAGGGATGAACTACGAGTGTTCGGCTTCGAATACGTAGACAGTCTTCGAACTATTCAGCCTCCATTGGGAGCGTGGATGTCCGATACTGGCTGGGGACGCATCCAAGACACGATTTCCAGGGAAGATTGGCGATTGACCTCTATCGATGGGCAACCCATGTCCGGAATCCATTTCTGGGACACCACTGCCGCACCCACAACGAGCATGAACCAGGGGGAATCCTGGGTATGGGAGGTGACCGACAGTTCCATTGTTACCGGCACCGCGATGCAAACGATCCAGGCATCAGTACAAAGGATCGCTTGGCAGGTCTCGGAGACCCTGCCCGATTCTGGTAGTTGGATCCGACGCAAGGTGCGTTCCTCGGATTCCACGATCGATATCCGTCTTGATCGAGCAACGGGCAGGGTGGTCACATCGCCCTCTGACAGCGTTGCGGCTTGGTTGTCCTCGGGTATGCTCCACCTATGGTCGGATTTCGCGATCGGGGCAGGTGAAACCGTTCGACGGCGAATCGGCATGATTTCTTACGGCATTCAACACCTGACAGACTCCACCAATTTCGTGATGCGGATTGGTATCGGATTGGATGAGTTCATCAACGACAGAATTTCGGAAAACATCATCCAGCAGTCGGAGCAAAAGACAAGCATCCTCCTCCTGGTCCACAACTCGGACACCTTGCGCACCGCTTCCCTATCCTCTTCGCGTCTCCAAGCACGCACGCCTCCTCTGACCTCCCTCTCCAGCCTCTGCGACGCACTCCGCAGCCACCCCGCGGCTTCCGTCCGCATCACCAACCTCTCCGGTCGCATCCACGCCTTCCCTGCCTCGGAAGCGATGACCTACCTCGGAAACCGCCACGGCGTCGTGCAGGTCGAAGTGCGCGACGGTGCGTACCAGGCGAACGGGAGGCTTTTCCTGCCCTGAATCGGAGCGGCTTCCTCCTCCCTGCAACAATTCTGCAACATCTCCGCAATCGCCCCGATCCAACCTCCACCGCATCTTTTCGTCCGCTTGATACGACCGGAGACCGTCCCTAGGTCTTCGCAAACCAGGAGGATGTGAATGAAGATGTCGAAATTGGTTCTCGCCGGCGCCACCCTGCTCGGCTTGGGAGCCATGTCTCCCGCAATTGCCGTGGACTTGAACGGTGCGGGGGCCACGTTCCCCTACCCGATCTACTCCAAGTGGTTCTTCCAGTTCAACCAGGAAACCCACAACCAGATCAACTACCAGTCCATCGGATCGGGTGGCGGCATCCGCCAGATGACCGAAGGCACCGTGGACTTCGGCGCCTCGGACGCTCCCATGACCGACGAGCAGATCGCCGCCGTGAAGGGCGGAGTCTTCCACCTGCCCACCGTGATGGGCGCCGTGGCCGTCGCGTACAATATTCCCGGAATCGCCAGCCTCAAGCTCGATGCCGACGTCCTGTCCGGCATGTTCCTGGGCACCATCACCAAGTGGAACGACCCCAAGGTCGCCGCACTCAATCCCGGTGAAAAGCTCCCCGACCTCGCGGTCAACATCGCCCACCGCTCCGATGGGAGCGGCACCACCAACATCTTCACCAACTACTTGACCAAGGTGAGCGCGGATTGGAAGTCCAAGGCCGGCTTCGGAACCGCCGTGAAGTGGCCGGTCGGAGTTGGCGGCAAGGGCAACGAGGGTGTCGCCGGTCTGATCAAGCAGATTCCCGGGACCATCGGGTATGTGGAACTCGCCTACGCGATCGAAAACAAGATCACCTACGCCAGCCTGAAGAACGCCGCGGGCAACATGACCGATCCGTCCATCGCTTCCACCACCGCCGCCGCCGCCGGCGCCTTGGCCGACATGCCGGACGACTTCCGCGTGATGATCACCAATTCCCCCGGTGCCGAAGCCTACCCGATCTGCGGCTTCACCTGGCTGTTGGTCCATCCCAGCTACGAAGCAAGCGCGGACAAGGGCAAGACCCTGGTCCAGTTCCTCAAGTGGGCCTACGCGCACGAGTCCATGGCTTCGGCCTTGTACTACGCGCCGCTCCCCGAAGGGTTGATCAAGAAGATCGAAGCCCGAATCGACCAGATCAAGATCTGATCTTGGAAACTAAGACCACGGATCTCCCCGCCACGAGCGGGGAGATCCCCTCTTCCGTGCGAGAAACGGGTAGCCGCCTTTCCAGGTTCCTTTCGGCACGGCTGTTCCGGACCATCACCCTGGTCTTCGCCTCCTCCCTGCTCCTGTGGGCGGGTGCGGTGGCTTGCTTGCTGTTCGTCGCTTCCAAGCCGGCCTTCGCCAAGTTCGGTTGGGGATTCGTCAAGGGCACGGACTGGGATCCGGTCAACGGGGTCTTCGGAGCCCTCCCCTTCATCTGGGGGACGTGCATCTCGTCGGCGATCGCACTGCTGATCGCGACGCCGCTGGGGCTGGGCCTCGCGTTGTTCCTCACCGAACTCGCCCCCCAGAAGGCGCGATCCCCGGTTTCGTTCATGGTCGACATGCTCAACGCCATCCCGAGCGTCGTCTACGGGCTGTGGGGCGTCTTCGTGCTGGCTCCGCTCATGAGGGTGAACGTGGACCCGCTCCTGATCAAGTTCCTGGGGACGCCGTTCTTCGGGCCCCCCGACACGGGTCTTTCCCTCCTGACCGCCGGAGTGATCCTCGCGATCATGGTGGTTCCCACCATCGTCAGCATCAGTCGAGAGGTGTTCGAAGCGGTTCCCGACATCTTCCGGGAATCGGCCAAGGCCCTCGGGGCCACGCGGTGGGAAACCATGCGCCTGGCGGTCCTGGGCTCCTCGAAGAACGGCATCCTGGGCGCGATCATGCTGGCACTGGGCCGCGCCTTGGGCGAGACCATGGCCGTGACCATGGTGATCGGGAACAACCCCCAGATCTCCGCGAACCTGATCGCTCCCGCCCACTCCATGGCGTCCGTGATCGCCAACGAGTTCACGGAAGCCGTCAGCGACATCCACTTGGCCGCCCTTTCCGAGATCGGGCTGCTTTTGATGGTCCTCACCTTGATCCTCAACGTGTTGGCGCACCTCCTGGTCTGGGCGACCACCAGGAAATTCAAGGCGGTCCGCGCGTGAACTTCGACACCTCTTCGCGCCGATACGCCGTGGACCAGATGATGGTGGGACTTTGCTGGGCCGCCGTGGCACTGGCCGCGATCCCGCTCGTCGCGGTCCTGTACTACGTGACCTCGCAGGGGATCCACCGGTTCGACCTGAACTTCTTCACCCACGTACCGGCCCCGGTCGGCGTGGCGTCCGGAGGCATGGCGAACTCCTTGGTGGGAACCATCGAGCTGGTCCTGATCGCGAGCGTCGTGGGAATTCCGGTGGGCATCCTGGCCGGGATCTACCTCGCCGAGTTCGGAAAGGCGGGCAAGTTCGCCTGGGCCGTCCGCTTCACGGCCGATGTGCTGTCGGGCGTACCTTCCATCGTGACGGGAATCGCCGCCTACACCCTGATCGTCCGACCCATGCACCACTTTTCGGCCTGGGCGGGTGGCGTGGCGCTGGGAACCATGATGATCCCCATGATCACTCGCACCACGGAAGAACTGGTGAAGCTGGTGCCCCGGTCCGTGCGCGAATCCGCGCTGGCACTGGGGATCCCGGAATGGAAGACCATCCTGAGCGTGGTCGTGACCACGGCCCGCAACGGGATCCTGATGGGCGTCCTGTTGTCCCTCTCGCGCATCGCCGGCGAAACGGCGCCGCTGCTCTTCACCGCATTCAACAACAATTTCTGGTCCGCCTCTCCGAACCAACCCACCGCCTCGCTCACCGTACAGATCTTCACCTACGCCATCTCGCCCTTCGACGACTGGCACGACCAGGCGTGGACGGGCGCCTTGACTCTTCTGCTCCTGGTGGTGGGGGTGAATCTGCTGGCACGAATCTTCGTCAAAAGAACAGGGAGGGCCGTCGGATGACGCAGCCGCCGGAAATCCAACCGCAACCCGGCGCGACCGCCGACGGCGCCGCGACCAGGAAGCAGATCGAAGTCCGGGGCTACAACGCCTGGTTCGGGTCCAAGCAGGTCCTGAAGGACGTGAGCCTCTCCTTTCCCGGCCCCGGCGTCACGGCGATCATCGGCCCTTCGGGGTGCGGAAAGTCGACGCTGCTTCGCGGCATCAACCGCATGCACGAGACCGTCCCCGGTGCGCGAAGCACTGGACAGATCCTGTTCCAGGACAGGAACCTCCTGGACAGGCGCCTGGACGCGGTGCAGGTCCGGCGCAGCATCGGGATGGTGTTCCAGAAGCCCTCGCCGTTCCCCACCATGACCGTTAAGGAGAACGTGCTGGCGGGACTCCGGTTGAACGGGGTGCGGGACCACGCGAAGCTCCAGGAGAAGCTGGAATGGGCGCTGCGCAAGGCGGCCCTCTGGGACGAGGTCAAGGACAGCCTGGACCGTCCGGGAGTCGCCCTCTCTGGTGGCCAGCAGCAGCGACTCTGCATCGCCCGCGCCCTCGCCGTGGACGTCCATGTGCTTTTGCTGGACGAACCGTGTTCCGCCCTGGATCCGATCTCCACGGCCAAGGTGGAGGAGCTCCTGCTGGAGCTGCAGGACTCTCTCACCATGGTGATCGTCACCCACAACATGCAGCAGGCGGCGCGCGTGTCCAAGTCGACCGCCTTCATGCTCGACGGAAACCTGATCGAATTCGACGTCACCCGGAAGATCTTCGAGAATCCGGCGCAGAAATTGACCGAGGACTACATCACGGGCAGGTTCGGGTAGGGCCTCCGCGCGACGCTGCGCTCCCGGGGGAGCGTCGCCGGAACCTGGGCCGGAGACGGTTCGAGGCCTTCCTCGCGGACGGGATGCCAACCTGCGGGGGATTAGCTATTCAAGGCCGATCGCGCAGGGGTGGATTTTCCTCCCCGGCGAACAAGGGGTCGCACGCATGAACTGGATCGTCGACGAGCCGTTCCGATCCGCGGGTCAGCTCGGGATCGCCGCCGCCGCCGGCATGGCCATCCACCCCCTGGGATCCAGGATCGCGAGGCGGTTGGCCCGCCACACCCAGACGGAGTGGGATTCGCTTTTCCTGGACGCGGTCCTGGCGCCGGCACGGATCGGACTGCCCTTGCTGGGGATGCAGATCGTCCTCCCCTTCACCCGATGGGCCGGCGGCGACCAGACCCTCGACAGGGCCATGGAGCTGGGGTGGATCTTCGCCGCGACTTGGTTCCTGCTCCGTCTGCTCGCCCAGGTCGAAGGCTTCGTGGCTGGACGCCTTCTGCACGCGGGGGTCGACAACCTCCGCGAACGGCGAACCGCCACCCAGGTCCGACTCCTGCGACGCATCCTGTCCGTCACCGTGCTCTTCCTCGCCGTGTCGCTGGGCCTCCTGTCGTTCGAGCAGGCCCGCAGGCTCGCGGCGGGACTCCTGACCACCGCCGGCATCGCCGGAGTCGTGCTGGGTCTCTCCGCACAGAAGACCCTGGGGAACCTGCTCGCCGGGATCCAGATCGCCATGGCCCAACCCATCCGTCTGGACGACCTGGTGGTGGTGGAGGGCGAATCGGGCCGGGTGGAGGAGATCACCCTGACCTATGTGGTGATCCGAATCTGGGACCACAGGACCCTGATCCTCCCGATCTCCTATTTCCTGGAGAAGCCATTCCAGAACTGGACCAGGACGACCGCCGAGATGCTCGGAACGGTGGACATCACCACGGATCCGGAAGTTCCAGTCGAGGAGTTGCGCGCCCAGCTGCGACGATTCGTGGGAGCCCACCCGCTTTGGGACGGCCGGGTCTGCAGCTTGCAGGTCGTGGAATGGGAATCCAACACAGTGAAGCTGCGAGCGGTGGTCTCCGCCTCGGACAGCGGAAAATGCTGGGATCTTCGCTGCGAAGTCCGCGAGGCGTTGCTGGCCTTCCTGGTGAAGGAACATCCCGGAAGCCTGGCGCGGACGAGGATCGCTCTGCAGGGGCCCAAGGCGATCGGATAGATCCTCCAGGCGTTCAGAGCCTGGAGAACACCGGCAGGTACTGGAATCCCTCTCCGATGAGAAGCCCCAGGGCGGCTCCGACCAGGACGTCCGTGGGGTAGTGGACGCGCAGGTAGACGCGGGAAAAGGAGACCAGTACCGCCAATGGCAGGAGGACCGGCAGCAGTTCGGGGAGGAAATGGCCCACGTACAGGGCGATCCCGAGATTGTTCATGGCATGCCCCGAAGGGAAGGAAAACCGGTCGGGAGGTGGCTGCAAGGGCTCCAGGTCGTTCCTTTCGTAGGGCCTCGTGCGGTTGAATCTGCTTTTAAGGAGCTTGTATAGAACAATGGAAAAGATTCCCACAGCGGTTCCTCGCCAAACCAGGGCGAAACCCGGCACGAGACCCATCCTCCAGAGCACCCAAGGAACCACGAACACCCAGCTCCACCCGTCGCCGAGACGAGTGGCCAGGCGCATCAGGAACGCGTTGAATCCGTGGGATGGCTGCTTCCACCAGGGAAGGATCTTGCCTGTTTCAAAGGCAGTCAGCCTCCGTTTCCATTGCTCCGATTCGTTGTCCACCGATAGGTCCCAAGCTACAAACGCCTAGGACGCGGAAACTTGAACAAAAACGCTAAACAGGATATCGTGGTCCGATACTAGATTTATGGGTGAAAGGTCCTCATGGACCAACAACACAACGAAAAGCACCCTGAGAGGGTACGAGGGGGATAGCATGAGGGCACTCATGGAGAAGGGACGGCGGTTCTTCAGGACTCCGGCCTTCGTTTCAGTGTTGCTTCTGGCGGCCGCGGGAATCGTCGCTGCCGTCACCGATTCGGTTCCCAAGGCCGATTCGGCCGCGAAATCGGATGTCGCGATCCACTCCGCGGCGCCGACGGCCGCTGCGGTCGCCGCGGTCCCGCTCAAGGAGTCCTTCCACTACTTCGCGTTCATGACCTCCGACCGGTTCTCCCCCGCCGAGAGGATCTCGCTGTGGGTGGTGCTGGGCGTGGCCATCTGCGGGCTCCTGTACGCCTTCCTGCTCATGCGACAGGTACTGGCCGCCGACAAGGGCACCGAGCGGATGCAAGCCATCGCGGCGGCGGTGCGCGAGGGGTCCAACGCCTACCTGCGGAAGCAGTTGTCCACGGTGGCCGTCCTGATCGTGGTCCTCGTGGGAGCTCTCTACGTCGCCAAGGGCATGCAGAGCGGATTCGATTCCCCGTTCGCCATCGGCAGAGCCGCCGCCTTCCTGGCTGGAGCCATCTTCTCCGCAACCGTGGGCGTGGTCGGCATGCGCCTGGCCACCTCGGGCAACCTGCGCGTGGCCGCAGCCGCCTCCCAGGGGTTCGGCAAGGCCCTCATGCTGGGCTACCGCACCGGAACCATCACCGGAATGCTCACCGACGGACTGGGCCTCCTGGGCGGCACCATCATCTTCATGATCTACGGGGAACACGCCTACGAAGCCCTTCTGGGCTTCGGTTTCGGCGGCACCCTGCTGGCCCTGTTCATGCGCGTGGGCGGAGGCATCTACACCAAGGCGGCGGACGTCGGTGCGGACCTGGTGGGCAAGATCGAAAAGGACATCCCCGAGGACGACCCCCGAAACGCTGCCACCATCGCCGACAACGTGGGCGACAACGTGGGCGACTGCGCCGGCATGGCCGCGGACATCTTCGAGTCCTACGAGGTCACCATCGTGGCGGCCATGATCCTCGGATGGGCCTCCTTCGGCCACAAGGGCGTGATCTTCCCCATCCTGGTGCGCGCCATCGGGGTGTTCGCCTCCATCGTCTCCACCTACCTCGTGCGGGCCGGCAACAAAGGCAACGTGGCATCGGCCATGAAGTCCATCAATGTCGGATTCATCACGGGTTCGCTCCTTTCCGTCCTCGGGTTCCTGGTCTTGGGATGGTCGTACCTGCGCTTCGACGCGGGCATGGTGACCCAGGGCGTGCTCAATCCGGCCGCCTGGGAATCCATCAAGTCCCTCCCCTACTGGGCCAACCTGGGACAGGTGGGCCTGGACATGCGCCCGGCCATCACCACGCTGATCGGGGTGATCCTGTGCATCGCGCTCAACCGGGTGACGGAATACTTCACGGGAACGGAGTTCAATCCGGTCAAGAACCTGGTCAAGACCTGCAGGACCGGACACGCCACCAACATCATCGAGGGCCTGGCCCTGGGATTCGAATCGGCGGTGTGGACCGTGCTTGTCCTGGCCGTCGCCATCTTCTCCGCGGTGATGGTGTACCAGGACACGCACAACGCCATCTTCATCGCCTACGGCGTGGCGATGACGGGAATCGGAATGCTCACGCTCACGGGCAACACGATCTCCATGGACGTGTTCGGCCCGGTGGCCGACAACGCCAACGGCATCGCGGAGATGGGCTTCTCCAAGGAGGAGATGGGCGAGGAATCCTACAGGACCTCCCGCCAGATCCTGGCCGACCTGGACGCCGTGGGCAACACCACGAAGGCCGTCACCAAGGGCGTGGCGATCGGGACCGCCGTGATCGCCTCGGTCGCGCTGTTCGCGTCGTACATCACCGTGATCGGATCCGGAGGGGGAGGAGAGGACAAGCCTCTTCCCATCGCCCTGTTCGACCGCGTCGCTTCGTTGTTGACGATCTCGGATCCCAAGCTGCTGGTGGGAATGCTGATCGGCGCATCCGTGCCGTTCCTCTTCAGTTCCATGCTCCTGCGAGCGGTCAGCCGCGCCGCCTACCTGATCGTGGGCGAGTGCCGCAAGCAGTTCAAGGACAAGGAGATCTGGGCAGGCACCAAGAAACCGGACTACGCGAGCGTGGTGGCCATCTGCACCGCCTCGGCGCAGAAGGAGCTCATCGGCCCGGCGGCGCTGGGCGTGGTGACGCCGCTCCTGGTGGGCTTCGTGCTGGGGCCGGTGGCCCTGGCGGGATTCCTGGCGGGATCCATCGCCACGGGAGCGCTGCTCGCCTCCTTCATGGCCAACGCCGGTGGAGCCTGGGACAACGCCAAGAAGTGCGTGGAAGACGAACCCCGCGACCTGGAAAAGAACACCGGCAAGGGATCCGAGAAGCACAAGGCGGCCGTCACCGGGGACACCGTGGGCGATCCCCTGAAGGACACCGCGGGACCGGCCATCAATCCGCTTCTCAAGGTCATGAACATGGTCTCGGTGCTCACGGTGCCGCTGATGCTGGTGTACGACAAGAAGCTGGTCGATTTCGTGAACCAGGGTTGCCAGGAGGTCCACTTCACCTTGGACAAGGCCTTGGTGCACCGCCCCAACGACCTCACCTTCTGGGTCTGCACCCTGCTGTCCCTGGGGGCCATCTCGTGGGCCATCTGGCAGTCCAAGCGCGAGAGCCCGGAGTTCAGGAAGATCGAGCAGGAGATGGACGAGGCCTGAACCGGAAGTCCCGCGGATTCCGCGGGACATCGCGGAGCTAGAAGCCTCCGACCACGGAGGCAGCACCGGCGGTCTGCAGGCGCCAAAGCCTCTCGTAGAGCCCCTCGCGGGCCAGAAGCTCGGCATGGGTCCCGCGCTCGCGGATGGTGCCGTGGGAGAGGACCACGATCTCCCCCGCTTCGCGCACGGTGGACAGCCGGTGGGCGATCACCAGCGTGGATCGCTCTCCCAGGACCCTGTTGGTGACTTCCTGGAGGGCCTCCTCCGACTGGGCGTCGATGGAGGCCGTCGCCTCGTCCAGGATGAGGATGGCCGGATCGTGGCAGAGAGCCCTGGCGAACGACAGAAGTTGCCTCTGTCCCGTGGACAACCGGGCCCCGCGTTCTCCCACCAGCGTGTCCATCCCCGACGGCAACGAGTCGACCAGATCGCCCAGCCGCACGTCGTCGATCAGTTCGCGGATGCGGTCGCGGGAAACGCTCCGCCCGAGCGCGACGTTCTCGAAGATGCTGCCCGGGAACAGGTAGGGTTCCTGCAGCACGATCCCCAGGAGCCGACCGCGTTCCTGGCGGGGGATCCGACGCAGGTCCCGGCCGTCGATGCGGATGGATCCCGACTGCGGATCGTGGAACCGGCAGAGCAAGGCCGCCAGGGTCGATTTTCCGCTTCCCGTGGCGCCCACGAGCGCCACCGAATTGCCCGGCCGGATGGAAAGATCGATGTCGCGGACCACGGGATGGGCCGGATCGTACCCGAAGGTCACTTTTCGGAATTCCACGATCCCCTAGACCGGACCCGAGTCCGCGGGATCCCCCGAATCCGGGATGACCGTGTCTTCGCCCAGCACCTGGAACACCCGCTCCGCGGCGGCCAGGGACTGCTGGAGATTGGTCACCCTGTCGGACAATTCGCGCAGCGGCCGGAAGAAGAGACCCATGGTCCAGGAAAAGGAGGCCAGGGTGCCCAGGCTCGCATCGCCCCGCCGGAAGAGCCAGGCTCCGGCCAGGAACAGCGTGATGGTCGCGAGGTCGGTCAGGAAGTTCACCGACGGGAAGTAGTAGGAGTAGTACGAGACGTTGCGGTACCAGGCGTCCCGCAGCGTGTCGTTGTGCGCCCCGAATTCGGCAGCGCGCCGTTTGGCCAACCCGAAGGCGCGCACCAGGAAGGCGCCGTCCAGGTTCTCCTGCAACGACGTGTTCAGCGAGGCGATCTCCTTGCGGACCTCGCGGTTGGAGTCGCGCACGCGGATCCGGAAGATGTGGGTGGCGAGCAGCATGGGGGGCAGGAAGGCCAGGCAGCACAGCGCGAGCCGCCAATCCACCGCGAGCATGTAGGCGGTCCCGAACAGCAGCATGAGGACGGAACCCGTCAGGTCCAGGACCACTTCCGAGAGCAGGCGGTTGATGGCGTCCACGTCGGTGTTCAACCGCGTCATCAGCTCGCCCACCGGCCGCTTGTGGAAGAACGCCATCCCCTGTCCCAGGAGGTGCCTCCAGAGGTGGGTCCGCAGTCCGTGCACCACCGCCGCGGACACGTACTCGATGGCCACCGCCCTGAGGAATCCCGCCGCCGCCGCTCCGGCCACCGCTGCCAGGAAGATCAGCACCAGGACATGGATGCGACCCGTGTCGGCGCCGCTTTCGAGCAGGTCGATGACCCTCTTCAGCAGATACGGTCCGGCGAAGGGAAGAAGTTCCTCGGCCACCATGAGGAGCGCGGAAATGCCCAGGAGCCAACGCACCGGACGGGCATACGGCCACAGCCTGCGCACCAGGGATGCGTCGGAGACCTGCTTTTCGCTCATGCTTCGGCGATCTCCCGTTCCAGGGCCTGCAGACGCCAGGCCTCGGCGTAGTATCCATCCAGTTCCAGGAGCTCGTCGTGCGTCCCCAGTTCGGCGACTTCGCCCTTGTCCAGGACCAGCACCCGCTGGGCGAATCGGAAAGCCGAGTACCTGTGGCTGGTCAGGACCAGGCTCCGTCCCTCCAATTGGGGTCCCAGCCTCTCCAGGATCCGCGTCTCGGTCTGCGCGTCCACCGCGGAGAGGGTGTCGTCCAGCAGAAGCACCTGCGCCCGTCGCACCAGGGCGCGGGCCAGCGCGAGTCGTTGCCGCTGTCCGCCGGAAAGGTTGATGCCGCGTTCGCCCAGGACCGCTTCCAGGCCATGCGGGATCTGGGGCAGATCCTGGTCGAAGCAGGAAGCCGCGAGGTAGGGACCGGGGTCGGGCGCCGGCACCCCGTCCGGCGCACCCAGGGCCAGGTTCTCGGCGATGGTGGCGGAGAAGAGGAATCCATCCTGGGGGACCAGCGAGAAGAAGGCGGCGGCGTCCTCGGTGGACACCTTTGACAGATCCTGCCCATCCGCGAAGACGCACCCGGGCGGTGGCCTGCGCAGGCCGGAGATC
Source organism: Fibrobacteria bacterium (assembly GCA_035604215.1). Lineage (GTDB taxonomy): Bacteria > Fibrobacterota > Fibrobacteria > UBA5070 > UBA5070 > UBA5070. The sequence continues at coordinate 28,174 of DATNIW010000102.1, read as the reverse complement.
AGGTGGAGCAACGTGGTCTTTCCCGAGCCGGGTCCCCCGGCGATACCCAGGCCTTCACCGGGTTCCAGGCGGAGGTCCACGTTGCGGAGCACCCAAGGTCCGGTTTCAGTGTAGCGGAAGGACAGATTCCGGACCTCCAGCAGCGGCGGCGTGGCCCTGGGTCCGGGGGTGCGGGCGATCGTGGCTTCCCGCTCGGCTCGCTCGGCCTGTTCCATGTCCTGGTCCAGGGTGCGCATCCGGGACAGGCTGGTGGCGCCCCTCTGCAGCATGCTGGAAACCCAGCCCAGTCCCACCAGAGGCCATTGCAGCCGGAAGAAGACCATCACGGCCGAAGACAGGATCCCCACCGTGGTCTTCCCCTCGTGGACCAGATCCACCCCGTGCCAGACAAGGACCACCATGCCCATCCCGCCCAAAGCCGTGACGGCGGGCCAAAGGGCTCCCGTGGCCCAGGCCGATCGCGACTGGGCGACCCGCAAGCCGTTGGACAGCCCGGCCATCGACTCCTGGAAGGTCTCCTCGCGTCCGTATCCCTTCACCACCTGGATGCCGGCCAGGGCATCGCGGGTGAAGGTCGAGATGCTGGAAATCCTCTCCTGGATCTGGGCGTAGGCCTTGTGCATCAGCATCATGCCGCGGTTTGCCATGAACGGCATGAGCGCCAGCGGCAGGAAGGCCCAGACGGCCAGCCGCCAATCGCGCCAGAGCAGATAGGCCACCGCGAAGACGATGGAAAGGACCGTCCGGAACAGGTGCAGGAGGGCGGGCCCCAGGACGTCTCGGATGCGATCCAGATCCGAGCTGGCCAAGGTCATCAAGTCTCCGGTGGGGTGCCGGTCCAGGAAGGACGGAGGCATTCCCTGCAGGCGTTCGAACAGTCGTTGGCGGAGATCGTGTTCCATCGCCCGCGAGGCGCGGATGACCAGATACCTCTGCGCCCAGAGGAGGAAGGCCCCGACCAGCGAAGCCAAAAGCATGAGGGAAAGGACGCGCAGCACCTGGGGAGGGCCCCACCCGGTCCGGAGACCGTCGATCAGGACGCCGATCAGGTGGGGCGAGACGTAGTCCAGTCCCACGGAAACCAATGTGGCCAGGATGCCAGCCGACACAGAAAGTCGCCACGGACCGAGCTGCACCCAGAGATAGCGCAGCAGCTCCCGGTTTCCGCTTTTGTCCGGACTCAAGCGAACCGTCCCGGCATGTCGTCTGGATTTCCCACGTTCGGTGGGCAAAGATACCAGTCCTGCGCGCGCGCGACCCGTGATTGGATCAAACCGGCTTGCTGTCCTGTCCGTCGCGTCGGTCCCGGTCCGCCAAAAGCGCGCGTCTGCGTTCTTCCCGAACGGCTTTCCGTTCTTCCAGCGCCTCCTGTTCCGCGCGGCGCACGTCGCGGATGTCCGCATCGGATTCGGCCCGCAATTCCCGGAGTTCATCCTTCCCCATCAGCATCAGGAACAGGTAGAGGATCATCATGAATCCAAAGACGACGACGGCGGCCCAGAGAGAGATCCAAACCAGGATCGGCAACACGGAATTCAACGGCATGGCCAACTCCTCGGCGGAACGAAAAACCCCTCCGGATCGCAGATCCGGAGGGGCCTTGGAAGCGGGATAAGAGACTCGAACCCTCGACCTTCTCCATGGCAAGGAGACGCTCTACCAACTGAGCTAATCCCGCGTCGTGGTAGGCTCCAAAGATACGGCACCCACCACCCCGGCGTCAAGGGTCGCCGTGGTCGATCAGGCCAGCTTGTACTTGGTTCCGCGAGCCTTGCCGGAACGGGAAATCTTGCGCTCGGCGAGGAGGTCGTCCAGAGTCTTCTTCAGGGAAATCCCCTCGAAGCCGACCTTGGCGGAGATCTCGGCGACATTCAGGCCGGTGCCGCCTTCCAGAGCGGTCAGCACGCGATCGGCGCGTTCGCCGGCAGGCAGTGCCGTGACGGTGGAGCGAGCGCGACGAACGGGAGAGGCTTCGCCATCGCGATTGCGAATCCGGTCTTCCAACTCCTTGATCGCCTTTTTGTGCTCGTCGATTTGACGCCGCAATTCACCAACTTCCGCAGACTTGCGACGTTGGATTTCCTTGACGAGATCTTCCGTGGAAAGTTCTTGCAACGACATCGTATTCTCCTTCGAGTCACATTCGACGAAGAATGTGATTTTTTTTTGGAATGGGAGCCGAATCCACCTCGGCAATCCCTGATGCCACAATGATACGAATCCCAATTGCGAACGTCAACCGAATATCAAGCCGCTCCAAATATTTTTGGCGTTCAGCTCCGATTACGGGTGATTTCATACAATGCCATGGCTGCCGCGACAGAGGCATTGTAGCTCTGCAATTTGGAATCCATGGGCAAGCGCAGGAGGTGTGCGCAAGGCCTGCGCAAGTGCGGCGGAATTCCGCGATCCTCGCCCCCGGCCACAAGGACGATGGGTCCTTTCAATGGAACGGAGCGAATATCCTCTCCTTGGGGGTCCAATCCCACGATGGCGAATCCGGTGACGGCGAGATCCGTCAGCACGCCCTCGAGATCGCCGGGCCGTGCCACGGGAAGGTGGGCCAATGCGCCGGCCGAGGTTTCTTCCACGATGGGGGTGAGACCGCAACCTCCCTTGCGTGGGAGGATCATGGCCGACACTCCCAGTCCGACGCAGGACCTGGCGATGGCTCCCAGATTGCGAGGATCTTCGATGGCGGCGGCCATGAGCACCAGCGGCGCCCTGCCCGCGCCGATTTCCGATTGCAATCTCGACTTGAGCTCGGGCCATTCCATGAATTCACGGACATTGCAAACAGCGACGACTCCCTGGTGGCGGCGGCCATCGGCCTTCGCGAACAGATCCCGCGACTGCAATTGCTGGACGGGAATCCCTCGTTCCTCGGCCATCTTCTGCAACTGGTACAGGCGCGGATCCCCCGCTCCCCGCTCCAGCAATAGCCGCTGGATCCGATTGGCCTGGGTCGCCAATAGGGATTCGACCGCGTGCTGGCCGCAAACCAACTCCGCCGGATTTTCCGCAGGTTCGCGCATCTGCCGAAACGGCCTTGGCGCTTGACGTCGTTCGCCGAAGGCAAACCCGGCAGGGGGTTCGAAATCGCCCCCTTCCCTGCCCTGTCGGCCACCGTTCGGCCTCGCGGAATTCACGACCTGCCCACCACGGCGGCTCGGGAGCGAACCGATTCCACGAACTGGGAAAACAGATAGGCCGAATCGTGGGGTCCCGGCGAAGCCTCGGGATGGTATTGCACCGAAAAGAGCGGCAATGTCCGATGGCGCATCCCTGCGACCGTGCCATCGTTGAGATTCACATGGGAAACCAGGAGATCGGGAGGCAACGTGGAAGCATCCACGGCGAACCCATGGTTCTGGGCGCTGACTTCCACCCTCATGGAGGGCATCTCCTGCACCGGGTGGTTGGCTCCCCGGTGCCCGAATTTGAGCTTGTAGGTGCGCGCGCCCAGTGCCAGCCCGAGGATCTGGTGTCCCAGGCAGATGCCGAAGAGGGGATATCGGGAAGCCAGTTCGCGAACGGCCTGGATGGCATAGGGGACCGCGTCGGGGTCTCCCGGCCCGTTGGAGAGGAAAACACCCGCCGGACGGAGCTTGTCCACTTCCGACGCCGGCGTGGACGCGGGCACCACGTGCACGCGGAATCCATGGCTCACCAGGAGCCGGAGGATGTTGCGCTTGATCCCGAAGTCGTAGGCCACGATCAACGGCTGCCGGGCATCGGGGGAAGGGGTCGCGGCACCGTCGAAGCGGAAGACGGGATCGTCCCAATCGTAGGCGTGGTCGGATGTCACGCGGCAGACCATGTCGATCCCCACAATGGACTCGACGCCGCGAGCCAGGGCGACGGCTTCGGATTCGGTGGGCGATCCGGGCACGATCACACCTCGCTGCGCGCCCTTGGTGCGCAGGATGCGAACCAACTTGCGGGTGTCGATGCCGCTGATTCCGGGAATGCCCTGTTCGGAGAGGAAGGATTCCAGGGAACGCGCGCCCCCGCGCCAGTTGGAAGCGATGGGCGAAAGGTTTCGGACCACGAAGCCCTCCACCTGCACCTTGCCGGATTCCATGTCCTGGGGGGCGATGCCGTAGTTTCCGATCTCGGGATAGGTCATGGTCACGATCTGACCGCGATAGGAAGGATCGGTCAGGACTTCCTGGTAACCGGTGAGCGCGGTGTTGAACACCACTTCCCCCGCGGCACCCTGGGATGCCCCGAATCCGATTCCCCGGAAGACGGTGCCGTCCTCCAGCGCCAGGGTCGCCTCACGCATCGAGTTCCTCCGGTGGTTCGTCGGCGGTCGCCTTGGACCGCTCGCCCGTTCTTCCGTTCGCAAAGTGTACGAATCGCGCCGGGGTCAGCAGGTGGTCCATCGGTTGGTCGTGGGCTCCCTGCGGAAGCTTTCCGGGATGGACCTGCGCATCCCAGCAGAGGCCGACCCGTACGGCCTCCGGATGCGCCGACAGCCACCGGTCGTAGAACCCGCCCCCCTTGCCGATCCGCGATCCGTGGAGATCGAAGATCTCGCCCGGAACCAGCACCAGCAGATCCGCCGGCACCTGTCCCGCGGGCACGCCGATCGGTTCGCGCAGCCCCCATTTCCCCTCGTCGAGATCGCGGTCCAGGTCCGTCACGCGCACCATCTCCATCCGTCCGGGCTCCGCGCCGATCCTGGGCAGCCAAAGATTCTTGTTCGCTCCGAGGATCGCCTCGAGGAGGGGTTTCAGAGGCATCTCCCGGGCCAGGGGCCAGAACGCCGCCACGTCGGCGTGTTCCGCATATCCTTTCCATTCGCGCAACCTGGAGAGGATCTGTTCGGGAGCGGCGTCGAATTCGGACTGCCCCAGCGAGGCGACGCGGTCGCGGGCCCAGGAACGAAGCCGATCCTGGGCGCTTTCGCGCCGTGAGGGCTCGTCTTCCAGGGTGGATCGGATCTCCCGCTCGAGGTCGGATCTGGCATCCAGGAAACGCTTCTGGAGGGTCCGGAACTTCCCCCACCACTTTCCCGCGCTCTTGGGGTCCAGCGCCAACAAGCTCACCACGGCGATGAGCAGCACTTCGCCGGAACTGAACGATTCCATCAGGCCTTCCTTTGCGCCAGCCGGCACGTGCCGATGCCGGCGAAGTAGAGCGCGAGCATGGGGACCGCCATGATGCATTGGCTGACGGGATCGGGTGGCGTCACCACGGCGGCGAGCACGAAGATGACGACGATGGCGCCCCGGGACCACCGCAGCAGTTGGCGAGGTCCGAGGACGCCCAACCGCCCCAGCACCCACGTGACCAGCGGGAATTCGAACATCGAAGCGAATCCCCCCAGGAGCTTGACCGACATTCCGGTGTATTCGTCCACCGTCCACATCTGCACGAACATCCCGTCTCCGTAGCCCGCGAGCCACTTCAGGGTCATGGGGAAGATGGTGAAATACCCGATGACGATCCCGATGGCGAACAGGATCGTGGACCACCAGACGGCGCCCAGGACGATCCGCCGTTCGTGCCTGTGCAGCGCGGGGTGCACGAAGCGCCAGAGCTGCCAGAAGACCCAGGGAGCGGCGAGGAGGGAACCGGCGACCAGAGCCACTTGGAACGACATGGTGACGGCCCCGGTGGGGCTGGTCACGATGATCTGCGGCATCTTCTTCAGACCCGAAAGGGGACGGAGCAGCAGCCTCCAGAGGTTCGTCCAGTACTGCCAGGCCACGATGGTTCCCGCGAGCCAGCCCAAAACGCTCCAGAACAAGGCCTTGCGCAGATCCTCGATATGCCTCCAGAAGTCCAGCCCGCCATCGGTCGACCGGTATCCCCTAACTTCGGTCGCCATCAGGCGTCCCACATTTCGGCCTCGGTCGCCATCAGGCGTCCCACATTTCGGCATCGGTCGCCATCAGGCGTCCCACGCATCAGCATCGGTCGCCATCAGGCGTCCCACGCTTCAGCCTCGATCGCCATCAAGGGTCCCACGTGACCGGTCCGATCGCCATCAAGCTCCCACGGCCCGCAGGACCACCATCATCAAGCGCCTTTGGTGTCGTCGGTCTTGGTCTCGGGGGTCTTCGCGGCCGCGGCCTTGGCCTTCTCCTCGTCGGTCATGGCGGCTTCCTTGAATTCCTTCTTGGCCTGTCCGAGCCCCTTGGCCAGCTGGGGGAGCTTGGATGGGCCGAAGACGAGAAGGACGATCACGAGGATGATGATCCATTCGATTCCTACAGGAGCGTGCATACCTCTAGCCTTCCTTCCAATGGTCGCGACTTGGACGGGGAATTTAGAAATTCGCGGAGCGATTCGAATCCACGGCGCGACCCGAGCCCGGAAGTGTAACATGGAATTCGATGGATTCGCTCGAGTCGACGACCTTGCAGACGCTCCCCCCCACACCCGGGTTGGAGCGTGCGCGGTTGCACGTGGAAGGGGTCGAACCCTGGCGCGAGGGTGCGAGGGCCGCCTACACCCTGATCCACGAGGACCTGTGCGACGCCTCGGCCGGCACGCTCAGGGTCGCCGTCCCCGCCTTGCGTTCGCGCGGACTCCGAACCGGACTCGCCGCCACCGTGACACTGTGTTCGGAAGGAGGCTGGCAGGCTTTGCGAACCTTGGCGCTGGAAGGGTTCGAGATCGTCAACCACGGATGGTGGCACCAGGATCCGACCTCCGAGACGGCCAGCCAGGAAATCAAGGAATCCCGCAAGGAGCTGCACCAGCGCACGGGCGCGAACATCACCTTCTACGCCAGTCCCCAAGCCTCTCCGGATCCCGAAATCATCCGCTTCGCCCTCCAGCATGGACACCTGGGCATCCGCAACGGTGCGCGGATGGGGGAAATCGTCCGACCTGGCGAAGTCGACCCCGCCGACATCCCCTTCGACCCCTTCGGTTCCGGTTCGCGCCACGGAGCGCCACAAACGCAGTTGGACGCCTTCCTGGACGCCGCGCTGGACCAGCGCGGCTGGGGGGTGCGCTGCCTGCGAGGAGTGGCGGACACCTCCTGGGAGCCGGTGCCGGAGGTCGCGTACTTCCGGCACCTGGACCGCCTGCGGCAACTGGTCCGGAAAGGAGAAGTCTGGGTGGCGCCTCCCTCCGAGATCCTGCGCCACGCCATGGCCTACCGGTCCGTCGGAATCCCCGCCATCCACGGCTCGGTCCTCAGGTTTCCGCGCGCGGACCCGGCCAAGCGACAATCGGTGCTTCTTTCAGTCCTGCTTCGCAGCCACGGCGACACCCCTGCCAAGGTGGTCGGCGAACAGAACGGAGGGTTGGTCTCCTGCGAACAACTGGAGCCGGGACTCTGGCGGTTGCAGCTCGATCCCTGGGTTCCCGCCGTGCTGGACGCCTTCGCCTAGTCCTGCCCGACGCGGCTTGTCCGCACGGTGTCGGGAACGGTGGGAATCGCCGAGCCCCCCCGATTTGGTAGACTGCTGGACGGAGTGAACGAGGAATGAGTCGCATCGCCATCGCTGGGTCCACCGGCCTGGTGGGGAGCCACCTGGTCCACAGGCTGCGCCAGGGGGGCCACGAGGTCGTCCGTCTGGTGCGACGGAATCCGACAAGCCCCGAAGACCGGCTCTGGGATCCCCAAGCGCAACCGAGCGCACGGGTCCTTGAAGGATGCGATGCGGTGGTGAACCTGTCCGGCCATCCCATCGCGTCCGGCCTGTGGACCGCATCGGGTCGAGTGCTCGTGCGCGAGAGCCGGATCCGGGCCACGCGGCAATTGGCCCGCGGTTGCACGCTGGCCGGAGTGGGAACCCTGGTGAACGCTTCGGCGGTCGGGTACTACGGAGACCGCGGCGACGAATGGCTGGACGAAAACTCCCCCGCCGGAGGGGGATTCCTGGCCGACACCTGCGTCGCCTGGGAGCAGGCCGCGCGCTCGGCGCGATCCGCGTCGTCGCGGGAAGTCCGGGTCCGGTTCGGAACCATCCTCTCACCCCGAGGAGGTGCGCTCGGCCCCATGTTGCCCATCTTCCGCATGGGCCTCGGCGGCCCCATCGGCACGGGCAGGCAATGGGTCTCGTGGATCCACATCGATGACGCCGTTTCCGCCCTGGTCCGATGCATTTCGGATGCCGCGATCTCGGGCGCCGTCCTGGGCGTTTCTCCCCTGCCCTCGCCTCAATCGGAATTCGCCACCGTGCTGGGAGCGGCGATGGGACGTCCCGCGATCGTCCGGATTCCCTCGTTCGTGGTCCGCGCCGTCCTGGGTCGGTTCGGGGCCGAATTGTTCCTGTGGAGCCAGCGTTGCCGACCGAAAGTCCTGGATTCCAGGGGGTTCTCGTGGCAGGCCCGGGACCTGGAATCGGCTCTGGAGTCCCTGTTGCGGGTCAGTGCGACTTGAGAAGTCCCAGGATCCCGAAATCCGTCCGATCCGGATTCGCGTACTGCGGACTGTCGGCGAAGAGACCTTCCCCTCGGCTGATCAGGCCGAAGTCCAGGTTCTTGTAGTTCCAGTAGCTCCAGCCCACGCCGTGCTCCGAGAACAGGTCCAGGACGTCTCCCATCCAGGTCAACTGGCTTTGGCGGTCCGGACCGCCCATGTAGACCCCGAACTCGTTGCAGGCGACCTCCACCCGGTAGCGGTCGCGAAAGGCGAAGACGGGTTCCAGGTGCCGGGCCATCCGATCCCTGTCCCACCTTCCCGTGTCCACGGGAAGCCGACTGCTGCCGTCGTCCTCGATCCGATAGTCGCCCGGGTAGCTGCGCCGCCGCTGGAAGTAGGGATGGGCGATCCACGGAGCGAGCTGGTGGGTGAACACGACGGGGGTGTACAAGTGCACGCTGTAGAGGATGTTGTCGTCGTCGACGGGAAGGAGGTGGGCGAATTCCGAGGCGTTGCTCCAGAGGTTGGATCCCACCACCAGGGTGGCCTTGGGGGCGACCCGCCGGAGATGGCGGGCCAGTTCGTCCTTGACGGAATTCCAGGTCGCCGGATCGGGCGCGACAGGCTCGTTGAGCAGCTCCAGCAGCACGCCGGCGCGATCGCCGTAGCGTTCGCCCAGGTGCGACCAGACCTTCAGGCAGTCGCGGCGAAGATCGGGATCGGTGAAGAACGCCTGCTTTTCCGTGGCACCGGAATGGAAATCGTGGCCGGGGCACTTGTGGAGATCCAGGATCACCTGGAGGCCTTGGCCCAGGATCCCGTCCAACGCGCGGTCCAACGGGGCCAGCATGTCTTCCCGCGGACGGACCGATTCGTCGAAGAGATTCCGCCAATCCACCGGAAGCCGGACGTGGTCGAACCCCCAGGAACGCACTCGCCGGAAATCGTCAGGTCCGAGGAAGGTCCGGACGTGCTCCGCTTCGCCCGGAAATCCGGCCGGATCCTTTTCCTGGATGGCGTCGATCTGGCTGAACCAGCCGCCGAAATTCACACCGCGCATGTCCGAGGTCCCCTTCCGAGCCGGTGCAATCTACCTCGGCGCGGCCTTCGCCGTGGCCTGTTCCGGCACTTCGATGGTCCGGGCCAGGAGCGCCACCCGCTCGTGCGCACCCAGCCAACAGCGGTATTCCAGCTCCCGCGAAAGCATGCCCAGGCGGACGTCGAGCTCCCACGGCGGCACGCCCTCGAACCTGGAACGGAGAACGCCCACGCGGATGCCGTCCGCCAATGCGGGACCGCGCAGTTCGGGAGGCCAGATCCCGGACAGGCTGCGATCCCAGGGATGGCGGTGGATCCAGGCCTGCAACGCCTTGGAGATTTCGTTGTCGGTGTTCGATTTTCCACCCAAGTCCGGCTCGCGCCGCAGCACGGAGGGATCGGAATAGCGCGAAGGATGCAACGCCGCGGCCGCCGCGAGCCATTGCAGCGGAGTCGTCCGTTCGCGTCGCCGGCGCCCCCCCGACTTTCCCCGGGGGATCTCCACCGTCGCGGCCCGTACCGAAAGGGCCAGGTACCAGTCGCGCAGCGCGATGCCGACATCCCTGGCCAGGCGATCCAGGGCGGCCTTCAGATCGTCGCGGCAGTCCAACGCCCAGCGCAGGAACTCCTCGAGATCCGCCAGTTCCTCGGACCTCGCCGTCTCCCCCGGAAAGAGGAGGTTCCACGCGGATCTGGAGGAGGGTGAGCATCCCCAGGCCCGGCATTCCTCGAGGTCCTCCGCCAGGCCCTTGAGCCGCGTCCAGGTCGGATCGTCGGCGGTGCGGGTGGTTTTCCCCGACGCGACCGGCGGCGGTTTCCCCGACGGATCCGGACCCGGCGCACCGGGGGATTTGACGGCCAGGCGCATCGAACGCCTGTGGCAGTCGCTGAGCGCCCTCTCGAAGACGCGGCGCAGGAGCACGGCCATGTGGCGCTTGCGGGCTTCCTGTCTGTTGATCCGACGGTGGAGCGTCCGTTCCAGGGCCACCAGGCTTTCGTCCAGGGACAACCGCCGTGTGCGGTGCTCCAGCCTGCGCCCCACCATCAGGACCAGATCGAAGGCACCCAGCTTCGTTCCCTCCACCAGGAAGTCGGGGAGCGCCTCCCGGGGCGGAAGCTGGAAGGTCGCATCCCTCTGGTGGACCACCTGGGAAAGCCACTCCTCCAACCGATTCCACAGGGCGAGTTCGGGGGAAAGCACGAAATCCAACAGCGACCCCAGGCGCAGATGCATGACCCTGGCGTTGGTGAGGACCGCGCGGGCACCCAGGCACAGGTCGATGGGCGTTGTGGCCAGGGGACCTTCCCGCTTCGGGGAAAACGTCCCGAGGGACCAGTGCAGCGAAAGCAGCAGCTGCACGACGTCCGATGTGGCCTGGTCGGGGTGGCCGATGAGGGGATACCCCGTGGTCTCGTCCACGTAGCGCAGCAGATCGACCAGTCCGCGCAGCCTCCAGGCGTCCCCGCTGTGGTAGTCGGAAAGCCACCCCGCGACCCGATCCGGCGGAGCCGGCCGCTCCGACCTTTGCATCTCGAACAGCCTCCTCTCCAACAGATGGAGGGTCCGGCGTTCCAGGACCGTGAGCCCGCTGTGTTCCGTGTCCAGGATGTCCAGCCCCAGCCGCACCAGGCTGAGGAAATGGCCCGGCCTGTAGCTCGCCGACCGGGCGTGGAAGGATGTTTCCAGGCGGATCAGACGATCCGCATCCACTTTTTCCCCGTCCGAGGTCACCATCCAGGAGCCCCGCGCCTGGTGCAGGCGAAGGCAATCTTCGGCAAGGAGAGAGGGCGAAACCTCGGAACGGACCTGCCGAAACAAGGGCAGCCGACGCACTTCCGCGACAAGGGGGAGCTCTTCGGACCCGCGATCGATTCCCGAGTGGGCGACGCTCTCCAGCAACCTGGAGACGAAGGGGGGTGTCAGTTCCACCATCTGCATGGTACAATTCCCGTCTCGCTCCCGGGTTGCGATTCCTCGCTCCACGGGTGACCACGGAGAAACGATGCCAACTGCCCAGTCCCGCACCTCCCACCCCAGGACGGACTCATTCCCCGACGGCTTCCTTTGGGGAACCGCCACTTCCAGTTTCCAGATCGAAGGTGCCTGGAACGAGGACGGGAAGGGGGAATCGAACTGGGATCGGTTCTGCCACACGCCGGGAAAGATCTTCGAGGGCCAGACCGGGGACGTCGCCTGCGACCACTACCATCGGTGGCGGGAAGATCTGGACCTGATCTCCGCCATGGGCCTGGGCGCCTATCGATTTTCCATCTCCTGGCCGCGCATCCAGCCCACCGGCCGTGGAACCGCCCTGGAAAAGGGCTTGGACTTCTACGAACGGATCGTGGACGGTTGCCTGGAGCGCAGCATCGAACCCTGCGCCACCATCTTCCACTGGGATCTGCCACAGGCCCTGGAGGATCGCGGGGGATGGGTCAACCGGGACACGGCCAAGGCCATGGGAGACCTGGCCGAAATCCTGGCGCGGAGGATCGGCGACCGGGTCCGGCGTTGGATGCCCATCAACGAAGGTCCCTGCATCGCCGACAACGCCTACGGAAAGGGCAGTTTCGCACCGGGCATCGCGGGGTCCGTCCAGTCGGTGCGCCAATGCCGCCACAACGTCCTGCTGGCGCACGCCCATGCCAGCCGCGCCCTTCGCGATGTCCTGGGACGGGACCGGATCTCCGTGGGGTTCGTGCACAATCCCTGGCCCACCCTGCCCGCGACCGACGACCCGGGGGACATCGCCGCGGCGCGGGCCGTCTTCCTGCGCAACGCCGCCTGGTGGCTGGATCCCCTTTGGAAAGGGCGGTACCCGCCGGAAGAATGGCTGAGGCTTGGAACCGACGTCCCCGAGGTCCTTCCGGGGGAGCTCGAACTGATCGGAGACAAGCCCGACTTCCTGGGCCTCAACCTCTACTTCGCGGATCGCGTCTCCCCCGCCGTGGAGGAAGGCCGCCCCTGGAAGCGGAGCGAATCCGCCTTGACGGATTTCGGCTGGACGGTGGAACCGGACATCCTCTATTGGATCCCGCTCTGGTGCCAGGAGGAATGGAATCCGGGAACCACCATGGTGACGGAAAACGGCTGCGCCTGGGAGGAGGGCGGTCTGGACGATTCCTGGAGGGTCGCCTACTTCCGGGAGCATCTGCGGTCGCTTGCCCAGGCGATCCGGGACGGCGCGCGCGTCACGGGGTATTTCGCCTGGTCGCTCCTGGACAACTTCGAGTGGACCTCGGGCTATTCGAAGCGGTTCGGTCTGGTCCACGTGGATTTCGGGACGCAGGCGCGCACCCCCAAGACCTCGGCCGGGTGGTACTCCAGGGTGTGCCGGGAAAACCGGATCTTCGACGTGGGGGCCGGCCCCGAGCTCCCCTGATCTCCCGCTTGGGGTGGGCGGATCAGATCCGCTGGTTCGACTCCGCCAAGGCGCGATCGAAGTCGACCTCCAGGTCCGCGGGATCTTCCAGGCCCACCGAAAGCCGCAGCAGACCGTCTCCGATTCCGCGCCTGAGGCGCTCCTCGGGCGGCATGGACGCATGGCTCATCCGGCTGGGCCAGGACAGGATGGTTTCCACCCCTCCCAGACTCACGGCAGGCAGCGCCAACTTCACCGAGCGCAGGAACCTGGACGCCTTCTCAGCGTAGCCGAGGTCGAAGGAAAGGACCGCGCCGGGGCCGGTGGCCTGGGAGAAGTGGATTCCGTGTCCTGGGTGGTCTTCCAAGCCCGGGTAGTGCACGGCGGCGATCTCGGGGCGGGCGCGGAGCCATCGCGCCAGGCGGTCCGCGTGCCGCTGGTGCATTTCCATCCTCGCCGCCAAGGTCCGCATCCCGCGCAGCACCATCCACGAGTCGTCGGGCCCCAGGATGGCCCCGAACCCGTTTTGCACCGCGTAGAGCCGCTTGGCGAAATCCGGATCGGAAACGGCCACCAACCCCGCGATCACGTCGGAATGGCCGCCCAGGAATTTGGTGGCGGAGTGGATGCTGGCGTGGAAACCGAGTTCCAGGGGCTTTTGGAGAAGAGGCGTCTGGAAGGTATTGTCGGTGAGCGCCAGGATTCCCCGTTCCCTGGCCAGCGAGGCCACCGCGCGCAGGTCGCAGATCCGCAGGAGCGGATTGCTGGGCGACTCCACCAGGATGGCCTTGGTGGAGGGAAGGATCGCGTCCCGGATCGCGTCCAGGTCGGAGGCGTCCACCCAGGTGGTGGAGAGGTTCCAGCGGCGAAACAGCACGGAGAGGGACCTGTAGGTGCCTCCATAGATGTCTTCTCCCACCACCACGTGGTCGCCCGCCGACAGGGTGAGCAGGACGGAGTTGATGGCGGCGATTCCGGAGGCGAACGCGAAGCCGGCGCACCCGCCTTCGAGCGCCGCGATGGACTGTTCCAACGCCGCCCGGGTCGGATTCCCGCTGCGCCCGTAGTCCCAGCGGGGGCGGGCGTCGGGATCGCGTTGGGCGTAGGTGGATCCGCGGAAGACGGGGACCGAACTGGCTCCCGTGGGATCCTCGTCCCAAGTTCCCGCGTGGATGATTTCGGTCAAGATGTTCACGGTTCCCCCTCCAGGGCGCATCGAAGGTCCTCCAGCAGGTCGGCGGGATCCTCGAGCCCCACGGACAGTCGGACCAGCCGGTCCGTGATGCCCAGGCGCCCGCGCACGGCGGCGTCGACATCCGCGTGGGTCTGCGAGGCCGGCACTGTGACCAGGGATTCGGTCCCGCCCAAGCTTTCGGCGAAGATCCAGACCCTGACGCGCTCCAGCAGGGATTCGACCCTGCGGGCGGAGTCGACCTCGAAGGCGACCATGCCGCCGCGACCCGGATAGGCGACGCGTACGACGCCCGGCAGGTCGGGAAGGGCCGACGCCAACCTCCGTGCGGTGTCCTGCTGCCGGAGGACCCGCAACGAAAGGGTCTTGAGACCGCGCAGCAGGAGCCACGAGTCGAATGGAGACAAAACCGCACCGGTGGTGTTGCGGAGGTATCCGATGCGTTCGGCCAGACCCTGGTCGCGCGTGGCCACGACGCCCGCCGTCAGGTCGCTGTGCCCGGACAGGTACTTGGTCCCCGAATGCAACACGAGGTCGGCTCCCAGTTCGAGCGGCCGCAGGAGAACCGGCGTCAGGAAGGTCGCGTCCACCACGGACAGGCAACCCAGCCGGCGCGCAGCCTTGAGCACCGCCGTGGGATCGGCATCCAGAAGGGTGGGATTGGTGGGGGTTTCGAACAGGACCATGTCGGCGCCTGCCAGGAGGCTGTCGGGACGTTCGACCAGGTCTCGAAACGATGCCCACCGCACCTTCAGTCCCCAGGGCTCGCCGATCCTCTCCAGGATCCGCCACGTCCCGCCGTAGATCTCTTCGGGAACCACGATCCGGCTCCCCGGCGCGAGGAGGCGAAGTACGGTGTCCACCGCCGCCATCCCGGAGGCGAAGGCGAAGGCGTGGGTGGCCCCCTCGATGCTTGCAAGGAGTGTCTCCAGAGCCTGCCCGGTGGGGTTTCCCGAGCGCGAGTAGTCCCAGCCTGTCGAACGGCCCAGACCCGGATGGCGGAAGGTGGCGGCGAGGTGGATGGGCATGGAAATGCCCCCTGTCCTCAAGTCCCATCGCGAGCCAGCCTGGGCCAGTCTGGTGTCCAGGGAGGCTCCCTCGGGAAGGTCGGGTTTCAGGTCGGAATCCATCCGGGTCAACGTAGGTAACGGAAGCCGTGCCGGGCGCCGCCCGTGCGATCACCAGCGACGCAGTTTTTTTCCGACCGCCCTGATCTCGAGCACCTCCAGCCGCACGACTTGGCTGTTGGAGAGGAAGACCAGGTCGTGCACGCCCTCGCTGACGTCGCTCCACTTCAAGTGCAGGGAATCGGCCTCGGATCCGGACGCTGGTTCCATGGAATCCAACGGCACCAGGATGGTGGTCCAGGTCATGGGCAGGCTGATCGTGTACTGGAATTGGCTTCCCGGCTCCAACCGATCGGCGAAGGTGGTGCTCACCTGGAGATTCACCTTCTGGATGCCCTGTCCGCCCCGCGCCACGATCTGGAGATATTTGACGCCGGACCAATCGAGATCCCGCCGCGAGAGTTGGATTCCCACCCCCGCGAAGGGCTGTACGACGTTGCCGCTCTTGAAGGGCAACGGGTTTCCGAGCTGGAACTGCCACGAGAAGTACCGACCCCCGACATCGTTGACCAGGGCCGAATCCACGTAGGGAAATCCGATCGGCTGCACCAGGGACGTTCCCGACAAATACTGATCGGTGGTGGTGTACCACTGGCCGTCCTCGGAATCCGTGGCGGGATAGTCCAAGCCGCGCAGGGCGGATCGCAGCGGACTGGACTGGGAACTGGCGAGAAGGACGATTCCGGTATCGGCCACCAGGGCCGAATCCGAATTGTCCCCGGGGCTCAGGAAAAGATCCTTCACCAGGACGGTGTCCCTCCCTCCCGACCAGCGGAGGCTGGCCCAGAGGCGGTGGGGACCCGGCTCCGTCAGGACGGAGAAGTTCCCGGACTTGTCCAGGGACAGCGGTCCACCCTCTCCCCCCAGCCACACGGAGTCCAAGTGCAGGCCGACACCCGGCTGGATGCTGCCTCGGTACGTGGAGACCACCTGCAGACGGGCGTCCGTTTGGCCATTCTTGCAGACGGCGATGAATCCGCTGGTGCGACCGACCACGAACCAGGAGCCGGTGTCGGGAATCCGCAACTTCCAGGCGCCCTCCGTGTCGGAGACTCCGGAATCGAGCAGGGACGCGATCTGGTTGGTGTTCTGGGGGTCCCAGGTGCCGACCCAGGACTGGACCTTGACACCGGGAGCCGGGGTCCCGCTGTCTGTGAGAATGCGACCGGATCCAATTTTGTTGGGTTGGTCGCTGCCTCCCCCCGCGACTTGTTCCGAACCTCCGCACGCGACCAGCAAGACTGTCGCGAGGAGGGCGAAAAATCGCTTCATCCCGGCCTCCGGCGCGATTCGCGGGGGATGCGGGCCACGGGAAAGGCTTGCAGGCTCACGACGTAGACTCCGTCGACTTCGGGATCCGAAACGGCCTCGGCAAGGCACCGCTGCCTGGCCTCGTCGAGGAGGTGGAAGATCTCTTCCAGGGATTTGCGGGACGTGGCGAGGACGGACCAGGAAGCATGGCGCTCGGTCGGAGCGAGACGTTCGGCCGCCTCGATGGCGCGCAACAGGTACTGGGTCCTCGCCTCTCGCAGGACCTGACCGGGAAGTTCCGCGGCCGAAACGATGGCGTCGTCCACGATCCAGCGCTCGCCTTCCTGCCGGAGAAGTCCGAGTTCCACCAGGAGATCCAAGGATTCGCGGATCCTATCGGCCTTGAGAGGAGGCACGAACATCTCCCCCAGCCTCGAAGATTCCAGGCCATCCTTGGTCCAAGCGGCCAGTTCCCGGACCACGGGTGTTTCCCAACGATCGTAATACCTCCAATGCTCCCGCCCCAGCTTCTTCGCGTCCCTCGACGCGCTGGCCTTCTTCATGGCCTCCAGGGTCTCTTCGCGTTCCTGTGCGGTCTCCGCTTGGTTGTGGCGGACCAGAGTCCTAAAGTAGTCCAGAGGGGGGCCTTTGAGCTTGAAGATCCTGGCCACTTTCTCGGCTCCGTCGGGGCCCAGGTTGCGCTTTCCCGCGATCACCAGGCCCACGAAGCTGTGGGAGCTGAATCCGGCCCGGTCGGCGAACCACCGAAGCGAGAAATGCTTGCGCGTGAGCTTCCAATCATCCAGCACGGCTTTGATGAAGGCGCGGTAGTCGCCGAAATCCCAGATGGTCTGATTTGGGTCCATGAAGATCCATTGTACTCGGATGCCGGATCCCGCGCCGTCGGCGAGGGCTTCGCGGCGATGTGCACGGACTCCGCAGGAACCGAGCTCAGGAATCCTTCGGAAGCCGCCGCATGGCTTCGGAAACCTGTCTGTAGGTGGATTCCATCAGGGAAAGGAAGGCGCCCTCGCGAATGCCTTCCAGGTCCGGTTCGCCCAGGCTCTGCACCATCCGCGCGGGATCCGCGGACAGGTTCCAGGTCGCGGGGCGGAGGACGGATTCCGCCAGCCGTCCCATGCGCCAGAATTGCGACAGGTCTTCCTCCAGGGTACCGGAGGCGGTCGGGCGATCGCGGCCCCGCATGTCGCGCAGGTCCTGCAGGAACTGGTCCCGGCTCTTGCCCCGCAACGCGAACAGGAGGAACGGATCGCGCTGGAGCGCGTCCGACAAGGCGTAGTTCAAGGCGGCCACGTGCTTGCAGGGCGCAACGGGATCCGGGCAATTGCAGCGGGCGCGGATGTCGTTGTCGCCGTGGGGGAAGAGCCGGGCTCCCGAAGCGAAGAACAATTCCTCGATTTCTGGCGGGAGGTTTCCTTCCAGCAGTTGCGCGAGGAAGGCGGCCTTGCCGGCGATGTGGTGGAGGATCCGACCCCAGGTTTCGCGCCGCAAGCGGTTCAGCTCCAGGCGGACCTGGTAGGGACGGGGACGGCTTCCCTGGACCCTGGCCAGCACACCGTTGGGCCCGACCTCCAGGTCCAGCACCTGTCCGCGACGGGCGTAGGTCCTTCCTTTGGCCAGGCGCGACCTGCTGGCGTTGGAGGGGAAGAGCATCTCGAAGGACCGAACCCACTGTTCCGACCACCAGAATCCGCGCGTCTTGTCCACCGGAGGTGGTTCCGGACGATCGCGGCGCTTGCGACGCTTTCGGCGGTCGTTGCGGGGTCTGGGGCCTTGCCCGGGGCCTCCGAACGGAGGCCCGTCGCTGGCATCCGCCCGCGAATCGTCCGTACCCGAGGCACCACCGGGATCCGTGTCCGACCCGCCCTGGACGGAGTCGGGCTGGGCGACACGGAAGACCCCGGAGGGGATTTCCTCCATGTCGTCCTGGACAGGTGGCAATACCGCCCCACCCGCGGCCATCGGTCCGCGCTCCGGGTTCGTCCGGGCTCCGACCTGCGCCCTGTCCGCTTCCGGGTTGCGGCTTTTGCGACGTCGCCGCTTCTTGCGGGCTCCGTTGGAAGGAGGATCGCCCGGTCGCCCAGGCGCCTTCTGTTCCCTGGCCAGGTCGGAGCGACCGGACGCCGGGGGCTGGTCGGCCCTGCGGTTGCGCGGCCCGATCCGGACCTTGGGCTTCCGCGAAGGATTCTGTCCTCCCCGACCCCGACCTTCGCCCCGTCCGGAATCCTCCGGCCTGGGCTGGTTCTCCGGTTCGTCAGCCATCGTCTTCCTCCACGGCATCCTCGCGCAGCGAGAACGCTTCGCGCAGTTCCCGCACGGAGAGTTCGGTGAACAGCTCCGTTCCATGCCCCACGATCCGGTCGGCGAGATCCTTCTTGGAGAGGATCATCTGGTCGATGAGTTCTTCCACCGTGCCCTGGCACACGAACTTGTGCACCAGCACGTTGCGCTTCTGCCCGATGCGGAAGGCTCGATCCGTCGCCTGGTCCTCGACGGCCGGATTCCACCAGCGGTCGAAGTGGAACACGTGGCTGGCCGCCGTCAGGTTCAATCCCGTGCCGCCGGCCTTGAGGGAGAGGAGCAGGACGGGAGGGGAATCGGGACCACCCGCCTGGAAGCGATCGACCATGGTGTCGCGCGCGACCCGCTCGACCCCACCGTGCAGGAAGGGAACCTCCACGGAGAACCTCTTTTCCAGGTACTTGCGGATGAGGTCGCCCATTTCCTTGAACTGGGTGAACACCAAGGCCTTCTGGCCCTCCTCCAGGACCTCTTCCAGCATTTCTCCCAGGCGCTGCAACTTGCCCGAGCGTTCGCCGAGCTCGGAACCGTCTCCCAGGAACAGCGTGGGGTGGTCGCAGACCTGCTTGAGCCGCAGGAGGGTGTTGAGTACGATGCCCGACTTGGCGGAATCGCCGTCCCCCGCCGTCTCCGCCGACATGTGGTCGACCACGGCCTGGTAGAGGGTCGCCTGCTCCCTGGTGAGGGCGCAGTACACCTTGTTCTCCTGTTTCTCGGGAAGGTCGCCCGCCACGGTGGGATCCGTCTTCACTCGGCGCAGCAGGAACGGACCCGTGAGCCGTTTGAGAAGGGCCGCGACCTGCTGGTCCTTGTCCTGCTGGATGGGCCGGGAGAACTTGCGCCCGAACTGCGCCGCGGTGCCCAGATGCCCCGGGATCAGGAAGTCGTAGATGCTCCAGAGTTCCGAGAGCCGGTTCTCCACCGGAGTGCCGGTGAGGGCGAACCGGGAGGATGCCTGGATCTTCTTGACCGCCCGGTGCTGCCGGGTGCCGGGGTTCTTGATGTTCTGGGCTTCGTCCAGGATCACCCGCTTCCAAGGTACCTGGAGCAACTCCTCCAGATCGCGGTCGGCGAGTCCGTAGGAGACGATCACCAGATGCATGCGCTTGGCGTCGCGGCAGAAGGCCTCTCCGTCCAGACGCTGGGGTCCGTGGTGCAGCCGCACGCGCAGGCGCGGCACGAACCGACGGGCTTCGCGCTGCCAGTTGCCCATCACCGAGGTGGGACAGACCAGCAGCGTGGGGTTCACCTCTTCGCCGGCGATGGCGCGATCGATGTCGTCGGCCAGAAGCGCCAGCAATTGGACGGTCTTCCCCAGGCCCATGTCGTCGGCAAGGCATCCACCCAGCCCGAACGCGTCCAGGAACCGCAACCACGAAAGGCCCTGCTGCTGGTAGGGCCGCAGCTTTCCGACGAAATTCGTCGAGACCGGCGCCTGCCCCGCGTGGCCCGGGGACTGGAGCCTCTCGAAGACGCCGGCGAGCCAATCCTCGGCACGGGTCTCCCCCACCGCCACCGGACTCTTCTGGGGCGCTTCCGGATCCGACCCCAGCACTCCGTCCGGTTCCAGGCCCAGCGAATGGCGCATCAGCGTTCCCAGGCTGGCCTGGCCGGAGGCGCTGGAGCTGTCCAGGAAGTCGAGCGTCTTCTGGGCCGCTTCGGGATCGAAGACCAGCCACTGGCCGCGGTGCTCCACCACCGGCACCTTCAGCCGCACCAGCCGCTTGAATTCGTCCACCGGGATGTCCACCCCGCCCAGCGACACCTCCCAATTGAAGTCGCAGAGCTGTTCCAGGCCCACCTTGGATTTTTCCGTCCCGGCACCGGCGGCCCGCGCGAGGGATCCGGCCGGACCCGTGGGTTTGAGCCGAAGATGGAGCTTGACTCCGCCTCCGATCTGGGCCTGGACCTTGTCCCACGAAGGCAGGAGAAGGCCGTACCCCTCCTCGCGCAGCACCTGGGAATAGTTCGCGACCAGCTCCCTCACCTCCGAGGCTTCCAGTTCCACGAATTCCGGCCGGGACTCCTGGAGGCTGCGCTGGATGGGGGGGAAGATCCGCGCGGCCCGCGCGAGATCCGAAAGCAGACGCTCCTGCGGGGCCTCGAAGCGAAGGTCCATGCGCCGCAAGGTGCGACTGCGCGTCTCCCAGACTTCGCGGGCGGGCACCAGGAGGGATTCGTCCTGCACCGCCTGGAGATGGAAGGAAAGCCGCCATCCGTGGCCCTGGTAGATCCCCTTGTCGGTGACCTCGCCGGTCTCGGGGGGGTCCAGACGCAGGCAGGTCCGGGCCTGGGAGCCCGCGGAATCGCCGTTGACGTGTTTTGTCCAATCCTGCCAGGCGGCCTGGAATTCGGGACCCGCGATCCAGACGGAAGTGCGTCCGTCCTGGCGGTCGGCGAACAGGCTGGTGAGCCAGGGACTGGAGGCTCCCAGGGCGCCCAGGGAGGTGTTGTCCAGGGCGTTCACGCTGGTGTCCAGCAGGACCCCGATGAAATCGCGGAGGATCTCCTCCGCGTCCGGGAGCCTGCCCGCCCTGGCGGCGCCGGTGCGGCAGGCCGACGGCATGGCGTTCACCAAGGCGTCCAGGCGACGGGCGTGTTCGGGGTAGTCCAGGGCCGGCACCCAGGCCGCGCGGCCCTCCACCAGACCCGGAAGGTATTCGCCCTGCGCCAGGAGGTCGCGGACGAACTGCGCGGCCATCTGCCACAACAGGAGGTCGTCGCCGGGAGTCTGGCCGCGGATGGGCTTGCCCTGCGGCAACGCCACCAGGGCCTTCAGGGTGGACATGGGGACGGTGGCCAGACCGGGGATGGTGAAGGGAGCCAGCCGGTCGGCCTTCACGTCGGGAGAGAAATTGCCGGCCACCTCGCCGTCGGCGGAGCACGGGAGCAGCAATACCGCATGGATGGATTCCGAGGATATCCGCTCCTGCTTGATCTGGTTCACCAGCTTCTGCTCGGCCTGGTATTCCTGGAGCCGGAGATTCAGGCAGGCTTCCAACTCCTTGAGGACGGGGTCGGGCGCGGTGATGTGCTCGTACCAGGCGGGGCCGTTGCGCCCGCCACGAGGCCCTTGGAGGGACTTCAGCATTTCCGGTGCGAGCGCCTGGGGACTCTCGGACCACCAGAGAAAGCGTCGCCGATCCGGCAGCCACGCTCCGTGGATGATGCTCATAGGCATACGGACAGATGTTGTCCCTTGGATCGTCGCCGGATACGAAAGGCGAACCGGCGCCGGTGGACGTTGAAATGGCTTTCTGATCAGAGGAACCGGTGACGGGGGTATGTCCGCACGATCCCGCAGAGTCTCCGAAACATACCATGGCCGGTGCGATTCCGACAAGGGCGAGAATTCCGATCCGACGCGCAATGCCGGTCCCCGCCCTTGACGAGGACCGCTGCGGGACTAAATTTCCGGTCCTTGCGGGCAGTTAGCTCAGCTGGTTAGAGCGCGCCGTTCACATCGGCGAGGTCACAGGTTCAAGTCCTGTACTGCCCACTCCCGATCGTCGCGAAAGCGCGAAACCGGGGCCATAGCTCAGTTGGTAGAGCGCTTCGTTCGCAATGAAGAGGTCTGGGGTTCGACTCCCCATGGCTCCATGAAGAGAGGATCCGAGAAGATCCGGAGAAAGCCGGGAAACCCGATGAAAAGCGGGTCCCGGCCTTTTTCGTTGGCCGAGACCATGCGGCGGAATCGGCATGGTCCGCCGGCGACGCGATGGTTGGCGGACGAATTTTGGATGTTGACCCGGCACCTCGCGGAAAGAAGGAGCCATCGCGATGGGTCTTGGCGGGTACCTGGCCGCGCGCAGCGACGCCGACCACTACGCCAGTGAACGACGGCTCGAGATCCAGGAAACCCGGACCATCCCCGAAGTGGAATCGCAGGAAGTCACGGACATCTTCCTGGCCTACGGGATCTCCGCCCAGGAAAGCGCCGGCGTGGTCGCCGCGCTGCGCCGGAACCGGAAATCCTGGGTGGACTTCATGATGCGGAACGAATTGGGCCTGGAAACGCCCAAACCCCAGCGCTCGCTCCGGAGCGCCCTCACCATCGCCGCGGCATTCCTCATCGCGAGACTGATCGGGTGAAACGGTGAATCCCAGAGCCACATCGCCGCGGAAATGGACGATTCCTCGACCAGGCTCCCGCATCCAGGGGGGCGATATCCCACGGGATGGTCCATCTTGAATGACGCCGGCAAGACCTGACCGACACTCCGCGAAGACATCGCCAGGCCCACCATCGGATCTCCTGATTCCAAAATCTGTCGCCGTGGCGGTTCGGCACCCGGATCGCCGCCGGAAACCGGAACTCTTCGTTCCGATCGACCGGGTCGATCCCGATTCTTTCCGGGACATCGCAAAACGACCGCACGTCCTGGACGCGTGTCGCCTTGGTCCGGAAATTGTGCGATCTCCTCCCCGTCGACAACACCGACAAGCCTCCCATCCGGAGGACACCCACCCACAACAAAGGAACCAATGCCGTGAAGAAGATCCTTGCCGCTCTGATCATCGCCGCCTTCGCCACGACCACCTTCGCCGCCGATTCCGCCATGGGTTCCAAGCCCGCGAAGACCAAGAAAATGAAGAAAGCCAAGAAGACGAAGCACATGAAGAAGATGAAGAAGGTCGATTCCACGGCCAAGTAGCCGGGAGAAGGAAGCCCACCTTCCTCGGAAGGTTTCCGGTGGAGGTGGGGTCCTTGGATGACACGGAGAGACCGGTCCGGTCCACCTGTGCGGAAAGGGCCGGAAGTGGAGGTGTCGCGACCCTCGACTCCACAAGCTCGGATCCTGCCGGATCCAATGCGTGCATGTTCCCGAATCAGCTTGGCGATGCGGTCCGGCAGGAGGGGCAGAAGTCGCGCATGGCCCAGAACATCAGCCCGAACCCGATCCACCGCGTCCATCCGATGGACGGAATCCGACCCGCGGCGTAGAGGAAGAGGAGGGCTCCGCCGATCTTCGCCGCCAGATGCCAGGCGGGCTTCCCCACGGGCACGGAAGCCGACACCTCGCCCAGGGCCGAGCGGAAGAACGTGCGCAGGCCGTCGTTGTCCATGGCTCCGGAGTTCCGCCGGACCTCGGCGCCGTCCTTGAACGCCACCAGCGTGGGCACTCCCCGCACGCCCGCGTCCTTGGCGATGTCGGGTTCCCGGTCCACGTCCACGCGAACGACTTCGACCTGCCCCTGGAATTCCGCTTCCATCGCCTCCACGCGCGTTGCAAGCGCCTTGCAGGGCCCGCACCAGGTCGCGTGGAACTGGACCACGACCGGCCGCTCCCGGCCGGCCAGCTTCTCGGCAAGGGTCACTTCTTCGCGCCCGTGGAGATTCCGAACGGGAGGTAGACCAGACAAATTCCGGAGAGGGCGGTGAGCAGCGGGACGAATCCCAGGATCTTCAGGGCCAGGCCCGCGTTGCCGGTCACGAATCCCCCGAACCCGAGGGTCAGCATCGCGATGCCCAGGACGATCCGGACGATTCGATCGGTCATGCCTACGTTCATCATTGTGGACTCCTTGATGGGTTCGGACCGGCGAAATCGCCTCCGTCCCTCCCGGTTCGACGGCTCGTCCCCCGGAAAGGTTACAGGGCCCTACTTCGCCACCGGGTAGCCCGCCGCTCTCCAGGTGGACATCCCACCACCAAGGTGGTTCACATCGGTGAAGCCCATGGACTTCATGCGAGAGAGCGCCATCCCCGATCGTCCACCCGACTGGCAATACAGCAGGTACCTGCCGTCGCGCGGAAGAGTGCCGATCTTCCCATCGAAATCCGAAGCCGAGACGTCGATGTGCCTGGCGCCCCCGATCCGTCCTTGCTTCCACTCGCCGGTGGTGCGCACATCGATGAGAGTGGGGCGTTCGGGCGACGGGAGCTGCATCAGGTCGCGCAGTTGTGCTGGAGCGACCGCGGGCCCCTGGGAGCCGCCGGAGATGATGGACAGGAGGGACGAGAGGATCGACATGGTTTCCTCGATGGGTGGTATTGGCTGGGATCCCGGTTCGGCCGACATCTGGCGTCGCCTTCCCGGGACCAGGGAAGCGTTGGGCAACCCCGTACCCGATGACGCCCGGGAGGGGCGGAAGGTTACAGGCCGGGAATGCCCCCATGAACGGAAAAACCGTGTAACCTGCCGCGACCGGCGCGCGTCCCAGTGGGGACCCACCACAAAGGAACGCTCCATGAAAACCGTCGCCGTCACCGAGTCCAGGTTCCCGCAGGAAGTCCTCCTGTCCGACGAGCCTGTCGCGGTGGACTTCTTCGCCGAATGGTGCGGGCCGTGCAAGATGCTCTCCCCCATGCTGGAGAAGCTCTCCGACCAATACGCCGGCCGCGTCAAGGTGGTGAAAGTGGATGTGGATTCCGAGCCGGGCCTGGCCTCGCGCTTCGGGATCCGCGGCGTGCCCACCATGATCTTCTTCCGCGGCGGCAAGGCGGTGGACCAGGTGGTGGGACTCCTCCCTCCCGCGAGCTTGGCCGCCAAGTTCGAGGGGCTGGCCGACAAGGTGAAGACCACAAGTTCGCGACCCTGAGCAAATGTCCAAATACCTCATCATCGGAGGCGTGGCCGGCGGAGCCTCCGCGGCCGCCCGTCTGCGCCGACTGGACGAAAAGGCCGAAATCGTGCTCGTGGAGCGCGGTGAACACGTCAGCTACGCCAACTGCGGACTCCCCTACTACGCCGGTGGCGTGATCACCGACCGCGAAAAGCTGTTCGTGATGACCCCGAGGAAATTTCGCGAAACCCTGAACGTAGACGTGCGCACCGGCACCGAAGCGGTCGCCATCGATTCCGCGGCCAAGACCGTGACGTTGCTGGACCGCCCCAGCGGGCGCATCACCGTGGAAGCCTGCGACGCCTTGATCCTGTCGCCCGGCGCGGAGCCTGTCCGTCCGCCCATCCCGGGAATCGACCACCCGAGAATCCTCACCCTGCGGTCCGTTCCCGACATCGATCGGATCAAGAAGGTTTTGGACGAGGGTTCGGCTCCGTTCCCCCGCCGTCCAATGACCGCCGTGGTCGTGGGTGCGGGATTCATCGGGCTGGAGATGGCCGAGAGCCTTCGCGAACGGGGACTTTCCGTCACCGTGGTGGAAGCCCTGGACCAGGTCATGAACGTGGTCGATTTCGAAATGGCCGCGATCGTCCACCACCACCTGCGCGAGAAGGGTGTGGGACTGTTCCTGGGCGACGGCGTCCTGGAGTTCGAGCACCTTGGAGACACGGTGTCCGTGAACCTGAAATCGGGAGCCAAACTCGAGGCCGACCTCGTGATCCTGTCCATCGGGGTCAAGCCCGACACCAAGCTTGCCCGCGAAGCGGGGATCGCGCTCGACGCGCGCGGGTACATCCAGGTGGACGACCATCTGCAAACCAACATCCCTTGGATCTGGGCCGTGGGAGACGCCACGGTCTCCAGGAGCCCCCTCACCGGCGAGCCGCAGCCGGTGCCTCTGGCCGGTCCCGCCAACAAGCAGGCACGCATCGCGGCGGACAACGTCGTGCGGGGAAACACCCGGAGATGGAAGGGCGCGCTCGGAACCGCCGTTGCAAAGGTGTTCGACCTGACGGTTGCCACCACCGGACTCTCCGAGAAAGCCTGCAGGCGCGGAGGCATCCCCTTCCAAAGCGCCATCGTCCATCCCAGCAGCCACGCCGGCTACTATCCGGGTGCCCATCCCTACAGCCTGAAGCTTCTCTGGAATCCGGAAACAGGGAAGATCCTGGGCGCCCAAGCGGTGGGGATCGACGGGGTCGACAAGAGGATCGACGTGGTCTCCGCGCACCTGGGGATGGGAGGTACCGTCCAGGATCTGGCGGATTTCGAGCACGCCTACGCACCGCCCTACTCCAGCGCGAAGGACGGCGTGAATTTCGCCGGGTTCGTGGCGGTCAACTCCATGGATGGTTTGACGGAAATCGTCCATTGGGACGAAGTGGATTCCCGCGTTGCCGACGGAGCGTTCCTCCTCGACGTGCGCACGCCCGGGGAGTACGAGCTGGGACACATCCCCGGCGCGATCAACATCTCCAACACCGTCCTTCGCGGCCGGCTCGCGGAGGTCCCCGGCGACCGCGAGATCGTGATCTACTGCGGGGTCGGGATCCGGGGGAACCTCGCCGAGCGGATCCTGCGCCAAAACGGCTTCGATCGCGTGGCCAACCTGACCGGAGGCTGGAAGACCTGGAAGGCCGCGACCGATCCGCAGGACAACGTGGATTCCGCCGGGGCCAGCCTCCCCCGGAAAGCTACAGCGCGGCCAAGCCCTCTTCCAGCGCACCGATGATGTCGTCGATGTGCTCGATGCCCACGGAGAGGCGCACGAGGTCGGTGGTGAGACCGCCGGCCAACTGCTCGGCTTCCGAGAGCTGGGAGTGCGAGGTGCTGGACGGGTGCAGAACCAGGCTCTTGGCGTCGCCCACGTTGGCCAACAGCGAGAAGAGCGGCAACTTGTCGATGAACTTCAACGCGCCGTCGTAGCCGCCCTTGGGTCCGAAGACCACCATGCCGCCGAATCCCTTGGTCAGGTACCTGGAAGCCACCTTGTGGGTGGGGTCGTCGGGAAGGCCGGGGTAGCGGACCCAGGCGACCTTCGGGTGCTTCTTCAGGAATTCCGCGACCTTCAGCGCGTTTTCGCCGTGGCGGGGCATGCGCAGCGACAGGGTTTCCAGCCCCTGGAGGAAGAGCCAGGAATTGTCCGGCGCGATGGCGGCGCCCAGGTTGCGCAGCGGCACCGTGCGCACGCGCAGCGCGAAGGCGACGGGCGCGAGCGGAGCGGGCAGGTCGATGGCCCAGCGCAGGCCGTGGTAGTTGGCGTCGGGCTCGGTCAGCAACGGATGCTTCCCGCCCTTCCAGTCGAACTTGCCGGAATCCGTCACGATGCCACCGATGCCCGTTCCGTGCCCCCCGATCCACTTGGTGAGCGAATTCACCACGATGTCGGCGCCGTGGTCGATGGCGCGCAGGAGGTACGGGGTGGTGAAGGTCGCGTCCACGATCAGCGGGATCCCGTTCTGGTGGGCGATGTCGGCGATGGCCCGGATGTCCGCGACGTCCAGCACCGGATTCCCGATGGTCTCGATGTACAGGGCCTTGGTCCTGGGAGTGATCGCCTTGCGGAAGTTCTCCGGATCCTTGGGGTCCACGAACGTGGTCTTGATGCCGAAGCCGGGCAGGATGGCCTCGAACTGGGTGTAGGTGCCTCCGTAGAGGTTGTTCGCGGAGACGATCTCGTCGCCCTGCTGGGCCAAGGTGACGATGGCGTAGAAGATGGCGGATGTCCCAGATGCCACCGCGACGGAAGCCGCGCCGCCTTCCAGTTGGGTGATGCGGTCTTCCAGGATGGCTGTGGTGGGATTCGTGAGCCGGGTGTAGATGTTCCCCAGTTCCTTGAGCGCGAAGAGGTTGGCGCCGTGCTCGGTGTTCTTGAACACGAAGGAGCTGGTGCGGTAGATGGGTACCCCGCGGGACAGCGTGGCGGTATCGGGCTGTTCCTGGCCCGCGTGCAAGGCGAGGGTCTCGAAACGGTAGGGCTTGG
>DATNIW010000101.1:0-11349 GCA_035604215.1 Fibrobacteria bacterium | reverse complement strand
GCTGCCATCCGTGGGGACCGTTGAAGACGCAGTACTCGGTGGGGTGGCCCGGAGAGCAGCCTTTGTAGATCGTGCAGGTGTGCGGCTGGCCCGAGGCCGGGAAGTTCGTGGCGGTCGGCACCGCCGTACAGCCGTTCACCGCGGCGAACTCGGCCTGCTTCTCTTCCCCGGTGATGGGCGAGGTGGTCGAGAGGCCGTTGGCGTCCTGGCTTGCCTGCGAAGCGTAGTACGCGATCGGCTTGGTCAGGGTGGTGGGGCAGGAACCCGTGAGATCCGCTCCGGAGAAGAACGCGACGGCTCGGAACACGTCGGCCCGAGTGCAGGCCAGCGCCATGGACATGCCCGCTCCGAAGCTGAAGCCGGTCGCGAAGATCCGGGTCTTGTCGATGCACAACCCACCTTCGAGCTGGGAGAGGATGTCGTCGGTGAACGCGACGTCCGTGTTGCTCCAGGTTCCCGCGCCGTTCACGGCGTCGGGCGCGGCGAAGATGGTGTTCTTGGCGTCGTAGGTCGCCATGGTGAAGTAGTTCCTGTCGGCGACGGACTGGGCCGACGACCCCGACTCGGCGAAGGCGAAGACCAGCCGATAGGCTTGGGTCTTGTCGTACGGGGTCGGCACCTTCAGGATGTACTTCCTGCTCTGCCCGCCGCTTTGGATCGAGAGCGTCCCGCTGTTCAGGGTCGGTGCGATGTCGCATCCGGTGCTGCGTGCGACGGATGCGACCGAGTCCAGCACGATGTTCGCCGTCTGGTCGTAGGAGGAGATCGGCAGCTTCCCGGGCGCGTAGCCTGCGGCGTCGGCGAGGAGGGTGTCCGCGACGGCGGCCAAGGCTCTCGCGGACCCGTCGCCAACGAGCGTCGAACCCCCCGATCCCAGCGAGAGGCAATGGAACGATGTGGATCGTCCATCGACGGAAACGCGGACGAAAAGCAAGGCGGCCTTCCCGGACGGTGTCGCGAGGGAAAAGCGATGCGTTCCTCCACCCGCGTTCGGCAACAGATCCCGTTTCAGCAGATCGCCCGCCGGATCGAACAGCTCGACTTGGAGGGAGGAAGGATGATCCAATGCGACCAGGAGAGCGCCGCCGTCCATCGAAATGCCGCCCATCGAGGGTGACGACCGAGATAGCGAGGAGGATGCGCCCAGGGCGATCGAGTACGAACCGTCGGATGCCGAGGTGTCCTTCAGACCATTGCTTTGGAGGGTGACGATGGCGTTCGCGACCGGCTTTCCGGCCTGGTTCGTGACGAGGCCACGGAGGTTGATCGTTTGGGAGTGGGCTTCCCAAGCGCACACCGCAAGCCAGATGGGCAGGAATTTTCGCATTGTCCCGGTCTCCAGGAAAAAAGGATTGCCATCCAGAGTGTACTCCGGGCGACCGGGTGGAACGAAGCGATCCCCTTGCCCCCCTTTGTGCGTTCTACAAAACGGAATCCCATCCCGGATCTCGCCGAGCGCGGATCGGAGCAAGCATCCGCCCTCGCAGACGCCAGGATCTATCCGAGGCTGAAGCGTTCGCCCAGGTAGTGGCGGCGGGCATCGGGATCGTTGGCCAGGAATTCGGACGTGCCTTCGGTCAGGATCCGTCCGCCGAACAGGATGTAGGCGCGGTCGGTGATGGCCAGGGTTTCGCGGACGTTGTGGTCGGTGATGAGGATGCCGAGCCCCTTTTCCCTCAACCCGGCCACGATGGACTGGATGTCCTCGATGGAGATGGGGTCCACGCCGGCGAAGGGTTCGTCCAGGAGGAGGAATGCGGGATCGGCGGCCAGCGACCTCGCGATCTCCAACCGTCGACGCTCGCCGCCGGAGAGCGTGACGGAAACCGCCTTGTGGAGATGCGCGATCCGCAGCTCCTCCAGGAGCTGGTCGCAGCGCTCGCGGCGGCGGCGGCCGGGAACGCCCCTCACCTCGAGAACGGCCTCGATGTTGGCTCGCACCGTCAGGCTCCGGAAGATGGACGGTTCCTGGGCCAGGTATCCGAGGCCGCGTCGCGCCCTGCGGTACATGGGAAGACCCGAGATGTCCTTCCCGTCCAGATGGACCCGCCCCCGGTCCGGACGGACCAGGCCGGTGATCATGTAGAACGTGGTCGTCTTCCCCGCCCCGTTGGGTCCAAGCAATCCGACGATCTCGCCCTGGGACACCCCCACGTGGACGCCGTCCACGACGCGACGGCCTCCATAGGTCTTCCTCAGGTCGGAGGCCTCGATGCGGCGCATGGCACCTCCATCAGTCCGCTTTTCTGGGCTCTGTTCCATAGTATGTCCCCTTGGCTGCGCCGTCGATGCGGATCCTGTGGATCCGGCCGTCGTCGAAGGCGATGCGGATGGTGCGGCCGCGCGCTTCGTTGCGGCCCTTGTCGACGTTCTTCTCCATGTGGTGGTAGACGCTGCGGGCGTTGCCCTGGATCCAGGCCGATTTCATCTTCCCGGCGCGGAACACGAGCCGGAGGCTGTCGCCCCAGAGCTCGTCGCGCCTGTTCGTGTCCAGATCCGTGAAGCTGGTCCCGCGGGCCTTGTGCACCACGAGCACGTCGCGCAGCGTGTCGCCGTCGAGCTCCGCCACGAGCGTGTCTCCGAAGACCCTTTCCATCTGCCTGCGTCCGGAGGAATCGGGATCTCCGACCATGGTGCCGCGGGCGTCCTGGAGGACCACCACCTTGCGGATCCTTTCCCGCCGCAGATCGACGTCGAGGACCATCTTCCGTCCCGACAGGACCTTGCTGGCGAGGCTCGCGGACGGCGATTCCTCCAGGAGCAGCTTGCCGGTCCGTTCGTCCATGGTGGCCACCCCGCAGGTCGCCACCAGGCTCCCGCGGCGGAGCCTCACGCCTCCGCGGGCTTCGGCGACGGAATCCGCATCGCGCCAGACCAGGGTCCGACCGCTGATCTCCGTGGTGTCGCGGCCCGTATCGGTCGGGAGGCAGGCGCCGCCTCGCGGACAAGGAAGCTTCCGGAACACGGGGGATTGGGATGCCTCGGCGCGGTGGGCGGCGCGGTCGTAGCGGATCGCCCCCGCGTCCAGGGTGACCCGGCCCGAGGAGTCGACGAGGTGCGCGGCGCCATCGGCGAACGCCGACCCCGATGCGCGTTCGTAGCGCCCGGAGAGGGATGTCAAGGTCCCCGAGGGATGTTCCAGCCGGAAATCCCCTTGGAACCGCACCTGGTCCGTCGTCCTGTCCCAGGTGGCGGAGAGGGAGCGGAAGCGGACGTCGCCGCGGTGGAATCGGACATTTCCCGTCAAAACCACCACCGCCCCGCGCCCTTCGACCACGATGTTGTCCGCCCCGTCCAGGATCAGCGGGTCTCCCGGCGGAGCCCGCTTCGCGGTCGCCGACCCGCAAAGGCCCAGGGCAGCGAGGATTCCCGCCGCCAACACCTATTTCCCCGCGCCGAAGGGAAGGGAACCGAGGTCGCGGATCTGCCCCCGCACGTCGGAGAGGATCTCCCAGCGGTTGAGGTAGGCGTCCGATCGGAAACCCGTTCCGGTCAGGACGTCGCCGGTCTCGGTGCGGACGCGCACCGCCGCGGAAGTGAAGATGCGATCGCTTTCCTTGTCGAAGACCAGGCTGTCGGTGCGAAGTTCCATGCCGCCGTGGTTGGAGCCCACCACATGGCCCCTGGCGCGGAAGAAGCGCATCCCGCGGTCCATGGTGCCGGAATCCGCCAGGACATGGGCCACGGGGAGGCGCGTCTTGTCGTAGGCGGTCAGGTCCACGGGACGGGCCCACACCCGCTGGCTGCCCGGATCCTGCCGGAGCAGATCCGTGTTCAGCCGCCACGCCAGGGTGTCCGACTGCCAGAAATCGACCTTCGCTCCCCCATGGAAGACGGCGTCGGGCGAACGGGGAGGAGAGGGCGCGGAGTCGGACTTGGCCGGACGCTCCCCGGGGGAGGTCCGACCGGAACGGCAACCGGTCGCGAAGAGGACCAGTGGAAGTAGGAGGATCGGGCGCATCGGCTGAGAACGGAAAGGTACAGCCTTCCGGACCCGCCGGAGATGTCGAGTCGTCCATCCCCGCTCCCCGGAGCACTGGCGGGAGTATCTTCCGGTCGTGCCCTTCGATCGACGCCGATACGCCCGTGGGATCGCCGCCGCGGCGACGGCGTCGATCCTCCTTTCCCTCCTCCTCGTCGGGGGGGCCGGGTCCCACCCTCGTCCGACGCGGTCCGGCCCGCGCCATTTCCTGGGCCGTGGAAGCCTGCCGCTGTCCGGGGACTTCGCGGGGGCCGGCAAGGCGTTCCGGGACGGCTTCCTGGCGGGACTCCGATCGGTGCCCGATTCCCTGTTCGACTGGACATGGACGTGGAGCGACAACGGAGGAGACCCCTCGCTCGCCGGAAGCTTCGTGGCCACCGACGACCGGATGCGGAGCGACCTGGTCCTGGTCGGTCTTTCGTCCGTCGCGACGGGTCTTCCCGCCTGCCGGGAGACCTGCCTCGTGCTGGACGACGGAGGACGGCATGGCCCGGATTCCCTGCGTTGGGACCTCTGGACCCCCATGCCCGTCCAGCGCCGACGCCTCCTCGCCCTCCTTCGCCACGCGGAGCCACCACGGATGCTGGTGGTGGAGGCGACCGGATCGTGGACGGAACCTGTCTTCCCCGCCCTCGTGGATTCCCTGGAAGGCCTCCAGGTGATCCTCCACGATCCCGGGAATTCCAGATGGGACGACGCGGTGGCCCAGATCCTGGACGTTCATCCCCGGAGCGTCCTGTTCTGGGACTCCCCCGCCGACGCGGCCTCCCTCCTTTCGAGGCGCCTGGCCTGGCCGGCCTTCCGGTCCGCCAAGCTGTGGGTCCCCGAGGGGACGCCCCTCCCCGCCGGGATCCAAGCCGACACCTTGCGCCCCATCTGGCAGGTGGTGCCCGGCAACGGGAACCCGTCCTGGAACCGTTGGGGCTGGCGATGCGGACGCGCCTTGGCGGAAGCCAGCCGATCCCACCTCTGCGACCCGACCGGCAACTGGATCCGAGCCTTCGCCCGGGTCCCGCCGGATTCGGGTTTTTCGACCGGAACCGCGGGTTGGTACCCCGGAGCACCGTGATCCGGAGTACAACCTCCGTCCCGATCCATTACTTTGGAGGAAGATCGACCCGGAGGAGAGACATGGACGTCGCGTTTCTTGGAATGGGCATCATGGGATCGCGAATGGCGGGTCGTCTCGCTACGGGCGGGCATGCGGTGCGCGTCTGGAACCGCACTCCGGAAAAGACCGCACCCCTGGCCCAGGCCGGTTGTTCCCTGGCCCCCTCTCCCCGCCGAGCCGTCGAGGGTGTGCAGGTCGTCTTCACGATGCTCGCCGATCCGGAAGCCTTGCGCCAGGTGGCCTTCGGGGCCCAAGGCTTCCTGGACTCGATGGCGCCGGGGTCCATCTGGGTGGACCACTCCACCGTGGATCCATCCACCTCGCGCCAGATGGGCGCCAACTCCACCAATCGCGGACTCCGCTTCCTGGACGTCCCCGTTTCCGGGTCCACCGCGGCCGCCCGGGACGGCAAGCTCGTCTTTTTCGCCGGTGGCGATGCGGGCGATCTGGAGACCCTCTCCCCCCTTCTCCTGGCCATGGGTTCGAGGATCGTCCACGCCGGCCCCGTCGGCGCGGGAGCCTCGCTCAAGCTCGTCAACAACGCCTTCCTGGCCCAGGCCCAAGCCGCCTGGTCCGAATCGCTCGGCTTGGCGGAATCCTTGGGACTTTCCGCCCAGGTCGTGCACGACGCCATCCTGCCGACCCATGTCGCGCCAGCCTTCCTCGGGTTCAAGCGCTCGAAGATCGAAAGCCGGGACTGGACGCCGGAATTCCCCTTGAAGCATGCCCTGAAGGACATCCGACTGGCCCTCGCTTCCGCCCGCGAGGCGGGACTCCACCTGCGCCAACTCGAAGCCTCGGAGGAACTTTTCACCGAGGCCACCAGCCAGGGTTTGGGAGATTCGGACATCAGCGCCGTGCACGAAGTCGCCTCCCGGACACGCCTGCAGGTTCCGGCACCCTACCCCGCCGCCAACCCCAACTCCGTCGACGTCTCCGTCATCCACGAGATCTCCTCCCGGGGTTAGTGGTGGACCTCCATCAAGCCTTCCGGATCCTCGCGCCGGGGCCGGACGGGAAAATTTTCCTCGGGGAACCTGCCTTGGCATTCCACGCGCGTCCCCTGGACGAATTCGATGCGGAGGGGGCGATGCTCCCCCAGGCCACGTCGACCGTGGAGCTGCGCCTCGCCTCTCAAGCCATGGCGGAAATTCCGGTCGTCGCCTGGTCGGCGGCATTCCTGTGGGCCGTCCAAGGGTTTTGCTTGTCGGGCACCGATGGAGACGCCCCGGAGATCCACCCCGGTACCGGGTGCTTGTACCTCCGTCGCAACCGGCCGTCCCATCTCGACCTCGTCGCGGGTCCGGACGGTTTCCAGGGCATCCTGTTCCTGGGAGCCGCTTCCCGCGAAGGGGGCATCTGAGGAAAATGGCCCGAGATCGGGAAATGGGGTAGATTGATGGCCATGGAACAGACCTCCCAGACCTCATTGCCCGGCTTGTTCGCCGAGTTGCCGGATTCTTCCCGCGCTTGGCTGTTCGCGGCCGCGGAGCCCATCGAGGCGACGAATCGCGAGGCGATCCTCTCGGACCTGGAGCCCGTGCTCTCCAAGTGGAAGTCCCATGGCACCATGGTCCCCGCACGCGGAACCTTCCTCGACGAAGTGACGCTTCTCGTTGTCGCCGACTTCACCGGGGCGGAGATGTCCGGATGCTCCATCGACCGCATGATCGCCGGCGCTCGCGACGCGGGCAGGAACACGGGAATCGAGCTGGTCGACGTCCCTGCGGGCGTGCACCACTGGGGTCCGGACGGTGTCCGGTTTTCCAGCCGAAGGGATTTCGGCGATCTGGTGCGGCAGGGATTCGTGGACCGTGGGACGCTGGTTCTCGATCTCACGGTGATCACGCTGGGTGCGGTTCGTCAAGGACGTTGGAAGCGTCCCGCAGGCCAAGGCTGGCACGCGAAGGCCTTCGCCTTCGAAACTCCCGCCGCCGCCCTCGCCTGAGAGTTCGCCCCGCTCACCTTCCGGTCAGGTACTTGCTCCGGATCGTTTCGAGGTGTTGGGCGGTGTGACCCAGCAACGCGAAGGCCCAAGCTCGGGCACTCACCAGGCTTCCCGAAGTGTTGCCCAACCTCCTCCAGGCATGGTGGTCGAAGGTGGAAAACAGGGAAAGGCTGGAACGGCGGACCGTTTCGACTTGCTCGACCAGGCGGCTCATGGGCAATCCATCGTGTCCCGCCAGCGGGACATAGGATTCTTCGTCGAACGTCGGGTAGGCGCCACGGTCACCTCGCGCAGCGGCCAAGGCTCTCGTGGTCAGGATCCGTTCCGTGTCCGCGATGTGTCCCACCACCTCGCGCAGACTCCATTTGCCAGGGGCGTAACGGAAGGTTTCCTGTTCAAGGGGTACCTCTGCCAGAACGTCCAGGAACAAACGCAGTTGGGTTTCCAACGAAGAGGTCACGTCGTCCCCCGCGGCGAGGCGGGCATACGAATTCCGGTGAAACGGACTCCATTCCTCGAAGGCGGGTGAGCCGGATCGGGCGATATCTTGAGACATGGTCGCATTCCTCCTGCAGGGGTGGAACCTAGGAAGTTCACGCCTGTCCGGGCAAGGATCTCTGTTCTACAGGATATGCCCACCATCCGGGTACACGGCACCTCGGTTCGGCCCTAGCTTTGGGACATGCCTCTCCCTGTGGTATACGCCTACACGGACTTCCGCAAATTCCTCGGCGAATGGCTGGAAGCGCGCCAAGCCGTGGAACCCGGCTTCAACCGCAGCGAACTCCACCGCCGACTCGGCCTGCCCAACACCCGGAGCTACCTGCCCGACGTGCTGGGTGGCAAGGAGGTTTCCCCCACCTTTGCCGACCGGTTCGTCGCGGCCCTGGAACTGGGCTCCGAGGAAGGTCGTTTCTTCCGGGTCCTGGTGCGCTTCAACCAGGCGCGCACCGCCGAAGAGAAGGAATTGGCGTTCGATCAACTCGTGGCCCTCAACCGCACCCCGCGGACGATCCTCGATCCGCGGCACTACGAGTACTACCGGCACTGGTGGAACGGTGCGGTGAGGGCCCTTCTTTCCCTGCACGAGTTGGGCGACGAATTCCGCAGGATCGGTTCGCTGTTGGCTCCGGCGATCACCGAAGGACAGGCGCGCGACGCGATCGGGCTGCTCTCCGAACTCGGACTGATCCGTCGCGACGAAAACGGATTCTGGAAACCCACCGACCACAGCTTGTCCACCGGGGAAGGCGCCCGGAACGATCTGGTCCGCCAGCTCCAGTCCCAACAGTTGCGCCTGGTGCAACAGGCCGCCTTGCATCCCACCGGCGACGCCGGACAGGTGGTGGCCACCAACACGGTTTCCATTTCCGAGGAGGGCCTGGAACTCGTTCGACGCCGTGTGGAACGGTTCCGCTCGGAGCTTCGTTCCATCGTCCACAAGGACCAGAATCGCGCCACCCGCGCCCATCTGATCTCCATCGCCGTCGTGCCCATCACACGCAAGCCCGGCCTTCGCAAGGGCAGGGTGGGTCGGTGAGGGACCGGATCCCCTGGTTGGCGCTCTTCGCGTTCGTCCTGGCGGGATGCGGCGGCAACGACAAGGTCGCCGGCACGAACGACGAGACGCACACGGAAGTGGCCGCCCGCATCTACACGCCGGGAGGACAAACCTTCGCCACCGGTGCCGCCGTGAAGGTGGTCCCCGGCGACAGCACCCAGGCGGTGGCCGTGGGGACGGTGGATTCCACCGGGCTTCCCCAGACATCCCAGGTGCCCGACGGCATCTACACCGTCAGCGTGACCCTGGACAGCCTGGTGTCGACCATCGATTCCGTGGTCGCCACCGGTGGAAAACTCCAATTGGCGGAAAACGACACGTTGGAAGCATCGGGCACGCTTTCCGGGGTGGTGGCCCTGCAACCGCAGGACGACCCCGCCACCGTGACGGTCCAGGTGCTCGGGACCGAGAACTACTCCAACGTCGCCGAAAACGGAAGGTTCACGCTGACGGACCTGCCCACCGAGAAGGTCCGGCTTCGCCTGGTCACCACCCTTCCCAACTACACCCCGACCTTCGACACCACCCACGCCACGACCGCCGCCGCCACGCGGATCCCGGACACCATCCACATGATCTACACCGGCATCCCGGTGGTGACGGGACTCGCGGTGGTGAACGACAGCGCCACCGGACAACTGGTCTTGTCCTGGCACCCCGTCGCCTACTCGGCCCTCCTGGACTACCTGGTCTTCCGCGACACGGCCGGCGCCATCGGATATTCGAGCATCCCCTTCGCGGCGACGACCGACAGCACCTGGAGGGACACCGCCTCCGACTCCACGGCATCGACGCAGGCCTGGAGATACAGGGTTGTCGTCCGCAACCGTTCCGGAATCGCGGGAACCTGGACGGAATCCGTCACGGGAGTCTCCATCCCTCCCGCCCTGCGCCGGGTGGATTCCGCGACCTGGACGCTGGTCGGAAGGGGTGGGTCCACTCTTGGAACCCTCGGGTCCGGGAAGATGGCGACGGCTTCCCTCGGCACGGGAGGCCCCAGCCGGACCTTCTCCATCGAGTCTTCTCCGGACGGATTGCTCTGGGACTCCGCGGGAACGTCCGTGCCCACCCTGGATCTGGGCCAGACCATCGAATGGGTCTCGGGCATCGGGGCCGGAAAAGCCTGGTGCCTGGGGAATTCCGACATCGGAGCCTCCGTCCAGGCGCGCATCTTCGACGGAACCTCGTGGACCAGCACCACCCTGGACGAATCCCTGTGGCCCGGATCCGGAGCGATCCTGTTCGGGAGCCCCGGCCACATCGCCCTGACCCTCCCCGGAAATTCGGCGTCCATGTCGTGGAGCACGGGAGACGGAACTTGGCACCAGGTCCAGGTCAGCGGTCAGGTCCTGGGCGTGTCGGATTCCGGCATCTACGTCTTCGGCGGTTCGCATCTCCTCCTGGTGTCCTGGTCGGATCCGACCCTCGAGCTGCGGGACCTGGGCATCCCACCCGAGCCCGCGTCCCGCATGTGCGAATGGAACGGCAAGCCCACCTTCGCGGGAGCCCACGGCCTCTGGGTCCTGGACGCCGACGGCTGGGCGCTGCGACGCTCTCCGGCACCCGCCTCCATCGGCACCGTGAACGCGAACCTGCTCCTTTCCGACCCAACCGGCAGCCTGTGGTCC
This sequence comes from Fibrobacteria bacterium, assembly GCA_035604215.1. Lineage (GTDB taxonomy): Bacteria > Fibrobacterota > Fibrobacteria > UBA5070 > UBA5070 > UBA5070. The sequence continues at coordinate 1,119 of DATNIW010000101.1, read as the reverse complement.
GGAACCCTGGAATGATCCCCCAAACCTCCGAGGTGCATCCATGAAACATTCCCACGCCTGCATCGCGCTCGCCGCCTTGGCCATCGCGTGCACGCCCGCCCACGCCACTCTCCAATCCACCAGTTTCGATGGCGTCGCCGGGAACGTGGGCATGGTCTACAGCAAGGTGAAGGTCACGGTGGGACCCCAGTGGTTGGACATCGAAGAGGAGGCCGAACTCACCGCCGAGCCGGTGGATGGCGGAACCGGTCCCTGGTTCGTGGACGGGACATTCGGCGTGCCCACGGGCACCGTGGTCACCGGGTGCCTGCTGTGGAACGACGACACCTTGCTGATGGGCAAATTGCGCGGCAAGGCGATCGCCGGCAAGAGCTACGACAGCACGGTCTCCACCAGTCCCTCGGGCTACGCCCACGACCCCTTGCTGGTGGACCAGACGGGAGATTCCACCTACCGACTGCGTCTCTACCCCATCGCCGACGGCGGCAACCGCCGGATCCGGATCCGGTACCTGGTGCCGGTCACGTCGACTTCCGGAGTGACGTCCATCCTTCCCGTCCTCTACCAGGCCTTGTCGGGCACGGCCCCGCAGAGCTGGACCTTGGACGTCCGGGGCACCGCCTCGAACCTCAGGATCTTCCACGACAACGCCTGGTTCCCCCTCTCGCCGCCCACGGAAAGGGTCCTCTCCTTCGCGACCGGTGGACAGGTCCAGTTGGACTGGACCACCTTGGCGTCCGATGGTTCCCGCGCCATCCGCGACCACATCGATTCCGGAGCCTGGAAAGGCGACTTCGTCTTGTTCACGGGGAAGGTGCCCGATTCCATCGGGAACATCCTGGGGATCCGGTCGGAAACCGTCTTCCTGTGGCGTTGGATCTCGCCCCAATCGTTCTTCAGCGCGGACTACTACGGGGATCGGTCCATCAATTCCTACGGGCAGCAGGCCATCTCGCAGGCGCAGACCATCGTCAGCCTCTCCAGCCAATTGGCGGGCATGGGCAACAAGGTGGGCCTGGTGGCCGACGCGGGCCTGGGCGACACCACGGAGGTGTTTCCCCTTTCGGACACGACCGGTGCCAGCTACCGCCAGATGAACACCTGGCTGAACGGCATCGA
>DATNIW010000100.1:0-19481 GCA_035604215.1 Fibrobacteria bacterium | reverse complement strand
ATCGACGACATCCGGATCTACGGGATCGGCAGGGACGACCTGCGCTGATGCTTCGAGATGCGCTGAATGCGCGGCGCGGGGGAGATCCACGATGCCGGGGCCGTTTTCGGCCCCGACACGGCATCTTCCGAATCACTTGTCCTTGAAGAATTCCTTCAGGCCGGCGGAATCGGCCTTCATGGACTGGGCGCCTTCGGTCCAGCCCGCCGGGCAGACTTCGCCGTGCTTTTCCGTGAACTGCAACGCCTTCAGGGTGCGCAGGGTCTCCTCGATGTTGCGACCCAGCGGCAGGTTGTTCACCACCTGGCTCTGGACCACTCCGTCCTTGTCGATGATGAATGTGCCGCGAAGCGCCATTCCACCGGGCAGGAGCACGTCGTAGTCGGCCGCGACCGTCTTGTTGAAGTCGGAAATGATGGGGTATGCGACGCCTTGGATGCCGCCCACCTTCTTGGGGGTCTCCAGCCACGCCACGTGCGAGAACCAGCTGTCGGTGCTGGCGCCGATCACCTGGGCGCCCAGCTTCTCGAACTCGCCGAGCTTGGCTTGGAACTCGTGGAGCTCGGTGGGGCACACGAAGGTGAAGTCCAGCGGGTAGAAGAACAGGACCACGTACTTCTTGCCCTTGAACTGCGAAAGGGTGAAGTCTTCCAGCACTTCGCCGGCCTTGACGGCCTTGACCTTGAATTCGGGGGCGGGTTTTCCAACGAGAACGGACATTTGGAGATCTCCTCATGTTTGGGTGTTGTGGATCGGTCGTCCTTGCGGGACTGGCGATGAGACGAAGATACAAGCAGGTCGCGCTTCGCCCATCTCCCGGCCACCGAACTTGGAGGTTCCTTCGCAAGTGGGCCTTGCACAAGCACTTGGACATACCGCTCCGGGTTGGTTATACTGTGTTGGCGCCCTATGGCCAATGTCACCAAAAAGGACATCGTCGAAGAGATCGCCCGCCGTACGGGCATGACCCAAGCCGAGACCAAGGCGGTCCTCGAGGGCCTGTTGGATGCCATATCCAGCACGCTGCGCGACGGTAAGAACATCGAGATCCGAGGCTTCGGGCGCTTCAAGGTGCGCGTCCGCCGGGCCCGTACGGCGCGCAATCCGCGCACCGGCGAACTGGTCCAGGTCGAGGGCGGGGTGAAGCCTGTCTTCGAGGCCTCGCGCGAGCTCAAGGCCCTCTTGAACTCCGGTGAAAACCCGCTCCAAGCCCTCCAGGACGCGATCAAAGCCTCCGCTCCGGAGATCTCGAAAACCCCAGCGGCCGGCTGACGATGCCTCCGAGGATCGAGAACCGTCGTGCTCGACACGACTATTTCGTGTTGGAGACGTTCGAAGCCGGGATCCAACTCGCGGGGACGGAGGTGAAGAGCCTGAGGGAGGGCAAATGCCTGCTCGCCGACGCCTACGTGGCGGTCGAACGGGGCGAGGCCTGGCTCCGCAACGTCCGCATCGACGAATACACGGCGGGGAACCGTTGGAACCACGCCCCGTCGCGGGCGCGAAAGCTCCTGCTCAAGGCGAAGGAGATCGAGACCATCGCGCGATCCGTGGACCGCAAGGGGCTCACCGCCATTCCCCTGGAGGTCTACTTCAAGGGATCGTGGGCCAAGGTGAAGGTGGGCCTCTGCAAGGGCAAGGCCGAGCACGACAAGCGCCAGACCAAGATCGCCGCCGACCACAAGCGCGAGATCGACAGGGCGATGAAGAAGGCCATGCGATGACCGGTCCGCGCCTTCCCCTCCTGCTGGGTTGGATCCTGGCGGCATCGTCCCTGTCCCTGGGGGGATTGTCGGTGAAGGACACCGTGGTGTACGGGATCCCGAGCCTTCGGATGATGGAAGGAAAGGGTTGGAACGGGAACCTGAAGATCGATTCCGAGCGCGGACAGCTTCGCGCCACCCTGGAAGGCATGCCGGATTCCGTCCTGGTGGTGTTCGATCGGAACCCCTTCGCCCGGATGGGTGGACTCACCCGCCCCATGCGATTTCCGCCCAGGGTCACCAAATCCCGTCTCGTGCTCCCCAAGGAGACGGCGCTGGCCCTGCTTCACCGGATGGGCGTGGGTCGTGCCGCGGCGGACAAGGTCGACCTCGTCGGGGCGCGGAAGAAGATCGCGGATACCTCGGTGGATGCGCGGAAGCCGTCCCGGCCGATGGTGGCACCGATGCCTCCAAGGGCCGATACGCCGGAAGTGGCCGACCGCCGGGTGGACACACCCTCCTCGCCCGTCGTCGACACGCCCGCTTCGCCGGACCTGGACACCCCTTCGGTTCCGGATGCGGTCTCGGCACCGGCGGTGCGGACTCCGGAGGCTCCTAGCGCGGACACCGTGGCGATTCCGCAGACCCCGGCCACACCCGAGGTGACAGGGACCGAAGATGCCGAACCGCCCGCCGCGGCTTCGCGCAAGGGGGTTTTCACCGTGGTGGTCGACGCCGGCCACGGCGGCAAGGATCCCGGTGCCAGGGGCCGGAAGGCCGACGGCACGACCGTTCTCGAGAAGATGGCCACCCTGCAGGTGGCGCTGAAGCTGCGCGACGTACTGGCCGGCCACAAGGGCATCAAGGTGGTGATGACCCGCGACAAGGACGTGTTCGTGGAACTCTCCGGACGGACCCGGATCGCCAACGCCGCCAAGGGCGATCTGTTCATCTCGCTCCACTGCAACAGTCTTCCCGCCGGATCCAAGCGCCGGGACGAAGTGGACGGGTTCATGGTGTACCTGCTTCGGGAGGCGATGGACGAGAGGGACAAGGCGATCGAACGGCGCGAAAACGATGCGATCAACTACGAAACCGGCGAGCACCAGACCAAGGAGGCGCTGTCGCCGGTGGAATGGATGCTCCTGGACCACCAGCTGAACCTGTACACCAAGGAAAGCGAACGGTTCGCGGGGTTGGTGGTGCGCAGGCTCCAGTCCGAAGGGCCGGTCGCCAAGGAGCGGACCGGAGCGAGCCAGGCGGGGTTCTTCGTGTTGGTGGGCGCCCTCATGCCTTCCGTCCTGATCGAAATGGGCTACGTGTCCAGTCCGGCCGACGCCGAAGCCCTGACGGATTCGGCCCGTCAGAAGAAGATCGCGGAAGCCATCGCCGAGGCCATCGAGCAGTTCCGCTCCGGAAAACGCTGACCGACCAGCGCGGGTCGGAGCCAGCTCGGGAGAAAAAGACTCGCACCTCACCCCCACTCCCCCTCTCCAACAAGTGGAGAGGGGGCGCGATCTTGTCTTCCCCTCTCCACTTGTTGGAGAGGGGTGTCGACGAAGTCGGCGGGGTGAGGTCCGTTGTTTGGCCAGGGTGTGGTGGAACCGGATCCTCACCAACTGGTGGGAGCTAAGTTTTCCCCGTGGCCGAGCTTCGACCTTCCGTGACGTTGGATGTCTTTTCGGGTCCCTTGGACTTGCTCCTGTACCTGGTTCACAACCACGAGTTGGATCCGACCACCATCCCCATCTCCGAGATCGCCGACCAGTACCTGGCGTTCCTGCAGGAAGCCCGCGAATCCCAGTTGGGCGTGGCGGGGGAATTCCTGGTGATGGCCGCGAAGCTGCTGGCGCTCAAGGCGCGCGAACTCCTGCCGCGCGAGGACCGGGGAGACGTCGAGCCCGAGGAGTTCGACGGGTTCGATCGCGAGGAACTCGTCCGCCAGCTGCTGGAATACCGGCGTTTCAAGCAGGCCGCGGAAGGTCTCCGAGGGCTCGAGGCCCGGACCTGGGGGGCCTACAGGCGGGGCATGTCCGACGTCCAGGCCGACCGTCCCCGGGAAGAGGACGACAGCTTGGACGCGGGCCTGATCGGCCTGTTCGATCTGCTCAAGGCCTTTCGACAAGTCTTGTCCGTGCGTCCGCGCAACCTGGTCCACGAGATCGAGATCGACGACATCCCCATCCAGGAGCGCATGAACCGCATCCGCGCCCATCTGGTGCGCGAGGGTCGCGCGCACTTCGAGGAACTCTATCCCCGGGACGGCCGCAGGCTCCTGCCGGTGGTGACCTTCATGGCCATCCTGGAGATGGTCAAGACGGAGGAGCTCGCCTTCCGGCAGAGTGGGGTCCTCCAACCGATGCTGGTCTACCGCCGCGCCGACGACCGCTTCGCCGACGACCTGGCTCACATGGACCAGATCTTCTCCCCCGACCCCGATCTGAACCCCGATGTGTTGGGACTTTTGGCCAGCAAGGAACGCATGCGGCTGGAGGCTCTGGTCCGGGAAGAGGAGCTTTGGGGAGGGAACGGCCTGGACGAGGAAACCGGCGAGCCGCTGCCCGGACCGGTCCCCCCGGTGGATGCCGACCCCGCGGCGGTGGAATCGGAACCGGTCGTCGCGGAGCCCGCTGCGGTCTCCGCCTAGTCCCGCGAGCGGAGAACCCTGTCCAGGACCGCCAAAGGCGCCGGCAGGAGGAGTTCCGCATGGGCTCCGAGCGCCATCCTGCGCCCGACGGGGCGATGGTGGAGGAGGACCGTCCTGCGCGGCGTTTCCCGCAACCTGTCCCACCAGGCGGTGCCGGGTTCGACCCAGGCCACCCGCACCACGTCTTCCCTGGCCAGGAATTCCTCGGGGGAGGCGTGCAATTCCACGTCTCCCAGTTGGCGCAGGGCCAGTTCCAGAGGGTCGGGCACCAGAACCCCGGGTTCGCGCAGGTAGGCGAACCTCCGCGCTCCTCCAGTGAAGGGAAAGGCGCGGGTGGGATCGTTCATCCCCGCTTCGGGGAAGGCATCGGATTCGATCAGTTCGCGGAAGTTCCGGGCAAGACCGGGCAGCAGATGCGGCAGTCGTTCGGGATGCGAAAGCCAACCCGCCTCCGCGGAGTCGATGCCGCGGACTTCCACGCAGGGATGCCAAGCCGGTTCCAGCAAGACCGAAAGCTGGAGGACGGGCGACAACAGTCGCCCCCCCGGGCTGGGATTCCACAATCCGGCGGCGTCCTTGACTCCCTGGACGTCCATCACCGCGGTCCAGACGGGATCGGGAATTTCCATGCCGCGCAGGGTCTCCATGACCAGCGTCGCGGCGTCGATCCCGAAGGCGCCTGCGAGCTGCCCGACGATGGGAAGCCCGTCTTCCCACGCCTGGGCCTTGACTTCGCCGTATTCGTTCTCCAGCGCCTGCAGGGCGAAGATCCACGGCACTTGGGAGCAGAATCCCGCGAGGAAGGCCTGGAGCGGGGTGGCGAAGGCTTCCGCGGGGACGAGGGCCTCGGCCAAAAGGCCGGTCGCCAGCGCCCTCCGCCAGAGCCTCCGGATGTCCGCGAAGGGTTGGACCGAGCGCATCGCGGCATCCACCACGGCGCGAACGATCATCAACCGGATGGCCGCGCGGGGATCCTTCCTTTCCATCTCGGGTCCGCCGATCTTCCGGAGCCAACGCCCTCCGACCGGATCGATGGCGAGGTGGGCCTGGAGCTCGTTCGCACCGCAGGGTCCCGACGTCAGGAGGAAAAGTTCCCTGGCCTGCGCCCGATCGAGTTGCGGACGCCATCGCCGCAGCGCCGGGCGGATGTGGCGGCGGGTTTCCACGGGCTCGATCCGCGAAGAGGGAGGATTGGGGCCCTCCGATCCCGCTGCCAGCCCTTGGTGGATGCGATCGAGGAGATCCTTGAGGGAAACCTCGGACTTGACCAGGAAATCCCCCACCCCCAGCCGGGAGGCCTCCTCCAACGCTTCCGGTCGGGGGAAGGCGGTCAGGAACAAGGCGGGGATCCGCCGGGACGCCGGTCGCGACCTCAGGACCCGGAGCAGGTCCAGACCGTTCTGGCCGGGGAGGGAGACGTCCAGCAGGAGCATGTCGACCGACTGGAGATCCACGGCCGCCAAGGCCTCGGGGGCGTCGCCCGCTCGGATCACGGCATACCCGTGGTCCTCCAGCGCCTCGGCCAGGGTTTCACGGAACACGAGCTGGTCTTCCACGAGCAGTATGGTCGGCAACGTTGATGGGCTCCTGGCACCGATCGTGCCGGAAGCAGGGTACCATCCGACGTGCAGGACCGGCAACCCGGTCCCCGCGCTCCCCTCAGGGCAGGACCGCCAGGCCGCTTTGACGGGTTCCGTCTACGGAGGCGGCTTCGACGATCCAGGTGCCGCGACCCGGCGCGAATTCCGCCGAGGTGCCGCGCGTCCGCGCCATGACCCGGCCCGAAGGGTCCGCGAGGGTCCAGTCCGCCGAGCTCGGTAGGGAAGCGCGGATGCGGCCGTCCCCGGAGACGATGGACATGCGCCGGAGGGGCCGGTAGGTGCTTTTCACGGCAAGGTCCGGTGGAGTCTCCAGAAGGTGCGCGACGCTGGCGGCTCCCAGGAGGAAGTTGGCGTCGTGGGGGAGCCACTGTTCCGTCCAGTGCCAGTAGAAGTACGCGGGATTGGAGGTTCCGGTGTTGTCGTAGTAGGTTGGAGACTGGTCGGCGTCCGAGTTGGCTGTGATGCCGTTGCAGATCCCGCCCACCCGGTTCGTCCCGCCGTCGTAGGGAGACGTGCCGCCCCCCGCCACTCCGTACATGAAGTTCTCTCCCGCGGTGTTCTTCCCCAGCACCCAGTCGAGACCCGCCACGCCTTCCTGGGAGAGGGAGTCGGAGCCGGACAAGCTCCAGCTCGGCATGATGTCCCGTCCGGCGAGCAGGAAGGCGGCGGACAGGGAACCCAGGCGCGCGTTCTCGCCCTGCCACCAGTAGCCGGTCTCGTTGTCGTGCGGCATGAAGAACCGGGCCGAGGAGGGAACCTGCACGACGGGGGACGACGGCACCGAACCGAACACCTGGAATTCGTAGATGGACAGGCCGTAGCCGGACTGCGCCAGTTCCTGTCCCTGCATCCGCACGTAGCGGGCGGAAACCCCCGGAATCGCGTGGCCGTCCCATCCCGCGCCGGCGGCGCCTCCCGAGTACACGGTGTTCCAGTTCGCGTCGTCCGCCGAGACGCGGAGTTGGTATTTCTTGCCGTAGGCGGCCTCCCAGTCCAGGGCCACGGAATCCACCAGCACGAGTTGCCCGAGGTCGATGGTGAGCGAGGCCGTGGAGTCTCCCAGGGCACCGCCCCAGCGGGTGTTCGCGCTGCCGTCGACGGCGTTGGATGCCGGATAGCCGCCCTGGGTGGAGCTGGAGGTGGCCGTGGCCCCCAAGGCGAGATCGCCTCCCGGCGAGGCGGCCCCCGTGGGGGGAGCGTCCGGAGCGTACATGCGCGGATAGAGGAATGGATTGGCGACCCCGCGCGTGAGCGACCGGTACCATTGGACGGATCTTGCCAAGGTGGCGCGCACCGCGTCCGAACGCGGAGAGGACGGATCGATCTCCAGGTAGGCCCACAGGGCGACCAGTGGAAGGCCCTCGTCCACGGCGTGGTAGAAGGGACGGGCTCCGGCGTCGGACAGGAACCATCCGGGAGCTTCCTGTCGCGCCACGATGCTGTCGGCGCGCTCCGCGGCGGAATCGGCGTAGCGTGGATCCTGTGTGGCCTGGTACAGCTCGACCGCGGCCAGCAGCGCGCAGTAGTGGTCGATCAGGTTCTCGTGGCCGTCGTCGTCCCATCTTCCCTTGACCGCGGACAGGTGGTCGAATCCCAACTCGGCCGCGGCCAGATACTGCGCGCCGGTGAAGGAACCGGAGACCCCCGTCCGCGAGGCCAGCGCGAGGGCCGCGATGCTCATGCCCCCGCCCTCCCTCCAGGCCGACTGGTAGTCGGAGGTCTCCGTTCCCTGCACGGCGGAATCGCCCACCCAGGCGCAGATGGCCTTGGCCGTGTCCATGTTCCAGTGGCTTCGGAACACGTTGATGTAGAAGTAGCCCTGCGTATCCTGGATCCGGACCAGGTAGTCGGCGCCCCAGGCCGCCTCGGACAGAAGCTGGCTCCTCCACGGGGCCACCGCCCGTGGCGCGAGCAGGCTCGTGCGCAGGAGGCACCAGACCACCATGGGGATCTGCTGGGGGTTCATGAAGTTCGCGTAGGAGAGGTGGCTGATGTACTTGCCGTCGTCGCCGGTCGCGTCCATCCAGCCGCCGTAGACGTCGTGGGTCCCCCGCTTCGGCTGTCCGCAGTACCCGATGGCGTGGTCCCCGTCGTCCTTGCTCTCCATGGAATTGAAGAAGGAGACCACGGAAGGTCCCGCGAGACGGAGCAGGGCTTCGTCCTCGATCTCGAAGGTGTCCGACACCGTTCCCGAGGGCAGAAGCCTGAGACTGTACCTGCCGCTGTCCTGGAATCCGGAGAAATCCAGGATCTTCCAATCCGTGTTCCCCCACCCCGGAACCTGGGTCTGCGCGGATGCGCTCGCCTGGAAGACCACGGTACTGGTGGCGTCCAGGAGTTGGAACCCGGTGTCCGCGACGCTTCCGGACGCGTTCTTCACCACGGCGGTCTTGGGGCCCGTGCGCTCGTAGCCCACATGGTTCCAAAGCAGGGAATCGGGGCTGGACCCAAAGCAGGAAAGGGCGACCAGGGGTAGGAAATGCAGGACACGCTGGAGCATGGGCCATGTATATCCGCAATTCCGCGATTCCGCAGGAGGATTGCACGCCGCCGACCCCGTGGAAATGCATTTTGACCTCCAACCCTATGACCTTCGGAAAAATCTGGTTGCTGATCCTCGGTGTTTCCACCGCATCCCTCGCCCAGACCAACGTGCTCGGCACGGCGGTGGATGCGACCAGCGATCTGCCCATCCCCAAGGTGAGGATCTTTTCGGCGGACTCGACCTACTTGGGAGTGTCCGACGAAGAGGGGCGCTTCGAACTTCGCCTGGCCAGAGCCATCGAGGTGACCTTCCGCCGCGAGGGCTACCACGACAAGGTCGTGGAGCTGATGGACGTCCCCGACCTCCTGGACCTTTCCGTGGCCTTGGACCCGTTGGGAACCGCCTTGGAAGGCCGCACCGTCACGACCCACAACGCCACGGCCCATGCCCCCACCGGAAGCATCGCCGAATTGGAGAGCGTGGAGGGCATGCGCATGGATCTGCAGGACCACCTGCGCAATCTCCCCGGCGTCTCGGGAGTCCGCGAGTTTTCTTCGGAGGTGTCCGTTTACGGATCGCGGACGGCGGATGTGACCCAGGTGCTGGGAACCTTCGTGATCCCCAATCTGCGCCACCTGGACTATTCCTTTCCAGGCAACCAAAGCGTGCTGAACCCCCGCATGCTGCAAGGGGTCACCGTGGAGAGCGATCCCACCAGCGGCCCCCTGGAGCAAGGCTTGGCTTCGGCACTGCACTTCCAGCCCCTGCGGCCGCCCACCGACATGCAGAGCCTCATCCTCTCGTGGGGATTGGTCAACCGCGAGCTGGACGTGTTCGGTCCGGTGGGGAACGGTTCCTATGCCCTCTCCGGACGGTATCTGGATCCCACCTTGATGAACCACCTGACGAGCCGGTTCTTCGTGGGCTCTCCGAACGTGGCGCCAGCGCAGCAGGTGAACGCCACGGCGGTGGCACCGGCCACATCGCAACTCAATCTCTCCGCCTACGACGCCTATGCGCGTGTCGAGCAGGGCTTCGGACCCCTGGCCGGTTCCCTGACGGCCTTGGGATCCTCGGACGACTACTCGGTCGATGTCTACGCCAATACCTACGACCCCAAGACGAAGCAGCCATCCCAGGGCTATGTCCCCGTCGAACAAGGCACCAAGACCGATGGAATTTCTTTCGCGGACGTGCAAGGACAGACTTCATGGGGATGGCTGGACGGCTACGGAGGCATCGTGGCCGGTTCGGAAGTCCAGCAACTCTCGGACACCGCGCAGCGCAACCTGAACTCTGATCCGGCAGCCCAAGCCGCTTGGGCGGCCTGGACCCAGACCCGCACGGACAGCCGCGGCGGATTCACCCTGGAACCCACCTGGGATTTCCTGGGGCTGGACCCCGAATTCCTGGGTGCTTACGACTACATCGACGATACCCGCAGCTTCGGGGAATTCTTCGGACAGGGCTTGGGCCAGGGGATCGACGACAACCGGGCGACGTTCGGGGGGAGGGCCCAGACCGACGATCTCGCCTACTCGCGGCTCCACGGCATGTTCCGGTTGCGCCACAAGAGCGATCAGGATTCGTCCCGTTGGGGACTGACGGTGGGAGACCTCTGGGCCCAGGGCGCGGGCAACGGTGCCGAAGGGACTCTCTCCTGGATGGGACCCGCGTTGGGGATCGGGTGGACCGCGAACCTCTCGGAGCGCCAATCCGAATACGAGGAAGCGGACAGCTTCGCGCACTTGGGCACCAAGCTCACCTCCGCCACCGAAGTCAAGCTGGGAGCGGGAAAGATGCTGGGACCCGTGGAAGTCACCTCCGCGGTCTATTGGAGGGACCTGCAGAACCCGGAGCTTCCGCAAGCCAACTTCCTGTGGCTGCTCCCCGAATCGCGCAAGGCGAATTCCGCCACCGTCTGGGGGGGCACCATGCAGGCCAAATGGACCACCTGGCATACGATCCAGATCGAGTCCAACCTCTCCAGGGTGCAGGGAACCTACCAGATGGCCGACGGCGGAACCTTGGACTGGGACGCCAACCGCGACTTCGATTCCTGGACCGTGATCAAGTACCATCCCCGCTCCGACACCCTCTTTTCCATCATCCTCTCCCACGCGGCGAGCTTCGGGAAGCCGGAATACCTGTTCCGCATCGACACCGCCGCCCACACCTTGGCGGTGGGCGTCGACCCCGCCTCCATCTTGGACAAGGAATTCGGAGACCAGTTCCGCACCGACGCCCGCGCGGAGCTGGACATCCCCACCAACCTCGCGCCCATCCGCGACATCCGGTTCTACGCCGAGGTCCAGAACATCTTCGGGCAGTTCTCGGACCCCTGGGCCCACTACCTGGGTGGAGACAATTTCCGGGCGCGTTCCTGGAGCCCGATCCGCGCCGACCCGTACCAATCCTCCAGCACCATCGTGGGCGCGCAGCCCCTTTACGCCCGCGGCACCGACCTCCTGGTCACCTTCGGGATCGAGGGAAGGCTCGGGATCTGATTTCCTTCCTCCCATGAGCTGGATGTCCCTCGCGCTGGTCTCGGCGCTCCTGTTGGGCTTCTACGACGTGGGAAAGAAATCGGCGGTGGACGGAAACGCGGTTCTGCCCACGCTGTTCCTCTGCTCCGGAACCGCCGCGCTGCTGGTCCTGCCGGCCCTCCTCACCACGTTCCTCGCGCCGACCTTGGCGCACCGCATCGGATGGGAGGTGGAGGCGCTGGGGGGTCGTGGACAACTTCTGGTCCTGGCCAAGACCTCCATCGTGACGGCGTCGTGGACGCTTTCGTTCCTGGCCCTCAAGCACCTCCCCATCTCCATCGCCGCACCCGTCCGGGCCTCGGCGCCGCTGTTCACGGTGGCGGGAGCGATCCTCCTTTTCGGGGAATGGCCCACGGGAAGGCAGTGGTGCGGGATCGCGCTGATCCTCGCCAGCTACTGGGTGTTCTCCGTGCTGGGCCGCGCCGAAGGCATCCGATTCTCGCGCAGTCCGTGGATCTGGGCGCTGTTCGGCGCGACGTTCCTGGGGGCCGCGAGCTCGCTGTGGGACAAGAACCTGCTCCAGCGCGAACACCTTCCCCCGTGGGCGATGCAGGTCTGGTTCACGCTGGACAACGCCGTCCTGCAGGGAATCCTCTGGGCCGCGCTGGGCCGGCGCGACCCCACGCCATTCCGGTTCCGCAAGGCGGCGCTGGCCGTGGGACCGCTCCTCCTGTGCGCCGACGCGGCCTATTTCCGCGCCTTGGCCATCCCCGCGGCTCCCGTGTCCATCGTGTCGTCCATCCGGCGCTCCAACGTGGTGGTCAGCTTCCTGGTGGGGGGCCTCGCCTTCCGCGAAAAGAACCGCCGCCTCAAGGCCATTGCGCTGTTGGGGGTGCTGGCCGGGTTGTGGTTGTTGTTGTGAACGTGTCGCGGGGGCGCATGCCGCAGGGGCGAAAAAATTTTCGCCCCTGCGGTGGAACGATCATTTCCGACCCGCCTCCGATTCGCCCAGGCGGATCTGGTCGATCATGTCGCGGACGGCGCGGTCCAGGCCCACCAGGATGGCGCGGGAGATGATGGCGTGCCCGATGTTGAGCTCGTCCAATCCCGGGATGCTGGACACCCGCGACACGTTCTGGTAATCCAGTCCGTGGCCGGCGTTGACGCGCAGTCCCAGCCGGGTTCCCAATCCCACGGAGTCCACGAGTCGCGAGCGCTCGGCCTGGTAGGTGGCGTCCGATTCCCCCTCGTGGAAGGCGCGGGAGAAGTTGCCCGTGTGCAGTTCCACGGCGTCGGCCGACACCTTCTGCGCGGCGCGCACCTGCCGTGCCTCGGGATCCACGAACAGGCTGGTGCGGATGCGCTGGGCCCGCAGGTTCTGCACGATCTTCTCCAGCTCCCGTTCGTGCCCCGCGACGTCCAGACCGCCCTCCGTGGTCAGTTCCTGTCTGCGCTCGGGGACCAGGGTGACCATGTCCGGCTGGAGTTCCAGGGCGAACTGGACCATGGCCTGCGTGGGTGACATCTCCAGGTTCAGGCGCGTGGAGACCGTCTGCCTCAGGAGGCGCACGTCGCGCTCCTGGATGTGGCGCAGGTCTTCCCGCAAATGCACAGTGATCCCGTGGACACCGGCCAGTTCCGCGACGGCGGCCGCGGCCACGGGGTCGGGATTGCGTTCCTTTCGGGCTTCCCGGACGGTGGCGACATGGTCGATGTTCAATCCCAGCTTCACCATGGTCAGTCTCTCCTGGCTTTGCGATGCACGACGTTCCAGGGAGCCACGACGACGCCCCTTCGAACCAGCAATGGTAAGTAAGCGACGACCTTGTGGATCGTGGCCGAATCCAGCGGGAGGAGCAGCGAGGACTCGCCTTCCTCCACGGCCTGCTCGGCGGCCGCCTCCAAGGCCTCGGAAGTGGTTTCCGCGGATCGGCGCGGAGGGTCCAAGGTTCCCGACCCGGCGAAGACGGCCTGGTCCGGCAGGCGGGAGGCGGAGTTGCCCGTGGCGTCCATGATCCACCACCCCCGTTCCACGGCGAATTCCACCACGCGTCGGGACAGCACCGAGTCGGAGGATCCCCTGTCCCCGTCGGAAACCACCATGCCGCGCGGGATGGTGCGGCAGGAATCGCTGGGAAGGAGGCGTTCGCGGAGGTCGGACCGGACGTGCTGCAGCAGGATCCGATCCTTCTGCAGGGACACGGGATCCCGCGAGGTCTCCAGACGGACCTCCAACGCGGGCACCCATCCACCGGAATCCAGTTCGGCGTCCAATTCCCGATCCGCGTAGGCGGAAGGCAGGAGCGCGAGCAAGGTTCCCCGCGGCAATTTCCGCAAGGACGGGATACGCGAGCCGGGTGGCTGCTCGAACCCCAGGTGGAGGGAGAAGGTGCCCGGCAGCGGATCGCCCGAAACGCGACCTCGCAGCAGGGCCACCAAGGTGTCTCCTCGCTGGACGCGCATGGCCCAAGGCCAGATGGCCCGGGGTCGCTCGCTGGATTCGGCCACCAGGAATCCACGGACCCGCAGGGTGTCCAGGATGGCGCGCACCCGCACCACCAGCGGGACGCCGCGTCGGAATTCGAGGCTGTAGAGGGGGATGTCCGCACCCTCCATGCGCACCGCCGAAATCCTCGACCGGAAGATGCCCAGGGTGTCCCTCAGTCGGGTCAGGCTGGAATCCAGGGACTGGTTGCGGCGGGCCGGCTCCAGTTCGTCGGACCCGGTCAGCTCCTGGTCGAACAGGGAGGAATCGATCCGGCCCGACGAGGTCGTGGTGCGTGGATGGTTCTGGAACCGTTCCAAGGCGGCGGGGAAGAAATGGAACGCGCGCCAACCCACGAACAGGGCGAGAACCGCCCCGAGGCTCGCGGCGGCAATCGAAATCGGGCGCATCTTTCCTGGCATGGAGTGCGCCAATCTAGGCAATCGGCGGCGGCGGATCGTCGCTCTGCTGGGCGGAGCGACCGGATCCGGGAAGACGCGACTCGCCCTGGAGATCGCCCAAGCCAAGGGGTGGGCGATCCTTTCGGCCGATTCGGGCCAGTCGCGCGCGGGGCTCGCCATCGGAACCGCGGCACCCTCCGCGACCGACATGGAACGGGTCGAACACCACCTGGTCGGGGACCTGGCCCCCGATGCGGAAGATTCCGTCGCCCTCTACCTGGACCGGGCCGACCGTGTGTTGTCCAACCCCGGACCCGATCTGCTCGCCGTGGGCGGCACGAACCAGTTCCTCCAGGCCCTGCGCGACGGGATGTCCGCCTCCCCGGCTCCGGATCCGGTCCTTCGTCAGGAACTGTCGGAGCGTCTCCGATCCCGGGGGAAGGATGTCCTGTGGGACGAGCTCGCGGCTCTCGGAACCCCTCCCCACGATGCCCGAACCAACCCGGTCCGCCTGGTTCGCGCCCTGGAAAAAGCCCTCCTGGTGCGGCGCGGTGTGCAAGGCAGCTCCCGCCCGGCGTTGGCCCCGGGTGCTCCCGTCTTCGCGCTCGCCGTGAACCGACCCGAGCTCCATTCCCGTCTGGAAGCCAGATTGGCGGCGATGCTGGCATCGGGCTGGCGGGACGAGGTCCGGGCCCTGGCCGAACGGGTCCCGGACACGGCTCCCTGCTGGAAATGCATCGGGTACCGGGCCCTGCGCGAATCCATGGACCTGCCCGATCTTCCCGAACGGACCCTCCGTTCCATCCTGGAGGAGACCCGCCAATACGCGAAGCGCCAGGAGACCTGGTTGCGCAACCGCCTGGCCCCGCGATGGGTGCCTGCCGACGGCTCTCCGGAGGCGGTGCTCCGCGAGTTCGCCGCCGCCGTGGAGGGGATCTCGTGAACCGGGCGGGCGGCGCGGGTTGGTTCAAGCCGCAGGCTTCGCTGGACCTGCACCTGCGCACGGTGGCCGAGGCCGAGGAGGAGATGGACCGGTTCCTGCACGAATGCTTCCAGTCGCGCAAGCGCACCGTGGTGGTGATCCACGGGGCCAAGAAGCTGGCCGGAGTGGTGCGCCGGGTCCTGGACCGGCACCCCCTGGTGAACTCCCATGAACCGGACAACCCGGGTGCCACCCGGGTGTTCCTGGGCAGCCGTCCCTGACCCACCTCGGAGGGTCCCCGGTCCCCGCAACACCCGCTTGTCGAGGTCTTCCTACCTTTGCTGGCCCTTTTCGGCTCTCCAGGGCAGGTTCGCCGCCGCCGCTTCCGAGAAGGCTGCATCCGTCTAGGAAAGGAATCGCATGCGTCGCATCGTCATCACCGGTCTGGGCACGGTCAATCCGTTGGGCCACGACGTGGAGTCCTATTGGGCGGCCTTGGCGGCGGGAAAGAACGGGATCGGGTCCGTGACCTTGTTCGACGCCACGGGCTATGCCACGACGGTGGGCGGCGAGGTCGGGCCGTACGAGGGCAACTGGGCCTTCAAGGACCAGAAGATGGCCGGGCGGCTGGACCGTTACCAGATCCTGGGGCACGCCGCGGCGCGCCAGGCCCTGGACGACTGCGGCATGGACGTCTCCAAGGTCGCCGAGCGTTTCGGCGTGATCCTGGGAACCGGCATCGGAGCCATGGCCACCATCACCCGGGAACAGCGCACCCTGGATGCGCGCGGTCCCAAGCGGGTGACCCCCTTCCTGGTTCCGGCCATCATCCCCAACATGCTTTCGGGCTATTTCTCCATCGAGTACGGCCTCAAGGGGCCGAACCTCGCCGTGGTCACCGCCTGCGCCACCGCCAACCACGCCATCGGGGAAGCCGCCGAGATCATCAGGCGCGACGATGCCGACCTCATGGTCGCGGGAGGGGCCGAGGCCGCCATCACCGAACTCACCTACGCCGGATTCTGCAGCATGAAGGCGATGAGCACCCGCAACGACGCCACCGCCAGCCGCCCCTTCGACAAGGGACGGGACGGGTTCGTGATGGGAGAGGGCGCGGGGGTGGTCGTGCTGGAGGAGCTGGAGCACGCCAAGGCCCGCGGAGCCAAGATCTACGCCGAGCTGGCCGGTTTCGGGCAGAGCGCCGACGCCTACCACCTCACCGCTCCGCACCCGGAGGGGGAAGGCGGATTCCGGGCCATGCGCATGGCGCTGGAGAAGGCGAAGCTTTCGCCCGACCAGATCCAATTGGTGAACGCCCATGGAACCTCGACTCCGCTGGGCGACAAGGGAGAGACCCACGCCATCAAGCGTTGCTTCGGGGACCACGCCTCCAAGCTCATGGTCCAATCCACCAAGTCCATGCTGGGACACCTCTTGGGTGCGGCGGGATCCGTCGAGCTCATCGCCGGACTGCTGGCCATCGAGAAGGGCATCGTGCACCCGACCATCAACCAGTTCGAATCCGATCCCGATTGCGATCTGGACTACGTGCCCAACACCGCCCGCAAGGCTTCCGTGGACGCCGTCCTGTCCAATTCCTTCGGGTTTGGCGGGCACAACGCGTCGCTGGTCGTGCGGCGTTTCCAGGGATGAAGAAATCCCTCCAACCGTTGGTGGGACTTCTCGCCCTGTCGGCACTCCTGCCGCTCTCGGCGTCCGGTGCGCCGGACCAGGACCAACCCACTCCCGAACGCGCCTACTGCCGACTGGTCAAGGAGTGCCAGATCGCGGACAAGACCTCGTCCTGCACGGAGGCCCTGTCCGCACCCATCCCCGGCATCGACCACGACCAGCTCTACTGCGGCTGGGTGCGCGGGTTCGCCCGCCGCGGCATCTACCCCACCACCCTTCCCAGTCTGAAGATGTGGCAGTTCATGGGCTCCAAGTACCACGTCATGTATGTGGTGGCGGACACGGTCCCCATGCCCGCACCCGCCCTGGACCTCCTGATGCGGAACATCCCCCTGGCGGCCAAGCTCATCGACAGCTACCGCGGAACCAAGTACTCCGCCGAATACCCGGACCCGAACGACAGCCTCTACTTCCACGGCACCAACGGGAAATCGCTGGAGGGCCAAGCGAGGCAGCTCTGGATCCGCGACGACCACCGCGAGCGGGTCTACTGGGGCCAGGGCCGGGTCCAGGTCTTGGATTGGAAGCTGGTGGGAGAAGTCATCATCGAGTTCCGTGCCTGGCCGCCCGCCCAATCGCCCAACCGGACCTGCTACAGCATCCGCTTCACCATGTTCCCGGCCAATTCCCTCATCGACGCGGTCATGAACATGGGGATGTTCCGATCCGTGGCCATCGGAAAGATCCAGGAAATCCTGGGAGACATCCTCCAAGCCTCCCAGGCCTACGCGGCCGGCAAACCCGCAACCACACCGGTCAAGTACACCCCGGCCGAGACCCAGGTGCTCCAGGAATTCAATCGCCTGGACAAAGCCGACGCCGGCCATTGATCATTGCCTGGCCGGACTCCCCGTGGAGTTCTCCGTGGGATTGTGGATAACTTTGTGGATACATTCTGCATAGCCGTGGATGCCGAATGGACACCAGGCACGGCGGCTTTTCGCGGAAAAGCCGCTCTCCCCCGGTTCAGCGGATCAGCAGTCTTCCGATCGAATCATCCACCAGATCCAACTTGAGAAAATCCCCCACCCCCGCGTCCAACCGATACGGCACCACAGTGTCCTTCCCCAAGGTGTCCGCGAGGCGCAGGAACAGATTCAAATTCCCGGCAACAGGCAGGTTCTCCACCCGGGAGACGGCTCCCCCACCCACGGGAGGATCGAACGACACCATCCACACCGGCGAGGTCGTGTCGCCCAGGCCCTCCGATTCCAGCGTCCACCGATGGCTGTCCACCTGCACCTGGAGCTGGGGGTCGCCGCCGTAGAGGTCCACCATGCACCCCGACAGGGACGCAGCGGCCGCCAGGGCCGCGATGGGTGCCCCGAGATGGCGACGAAGCCTCACGACTTGGCTCCGGGAGGAGCGGCTCGTCGACCCGGAGCGTACCAGGTCTGGCTGTCTTCCCAGGTCATCCGGAACCGGAGCGACCAGACCAGGGATCCGCGGACCGCGAACTCGTCGACATCGTCCGGATCGTCGACGGAAAACGTGAGAAAGGGAATCCGCATCCGGACCCCGGGCAGATCCTGGCCGTGCCGCACCGACCAGGAGAGATCCATTCCCACCTCCCCCTGGGGATCGATGTCGGAAGAGACCTGCGCCAGACGGAATCCGTCCCTGCCGGCTTCCACCCGGGCGGAGATTCGCTGCGCGAGCAGAGGAACCCGGAGCGTCCCCGCCCATTCGTCGTCCCCGTGCCAACGGTTCCAATCGGCCCGCTCCCAACCCGCCGAAGCCTCCAACTGCGGGAAGAACCAGCCCGCATCCCCGGCCAGGGGCGACGGATCCGACAACCAGGAAAGCCGGGAGGTGCAGATCCCTCCCCGATCGATGGCAGCAAGGACTCCGGCGCGATTCCAGCGCGCCACGGTCCACAGATCCGTTTCCGGGGCGGCGACCCGGCCGCCACCCGGTCCGGACCAGTCCATCGCGTCGGTGTGGTGCAATCCCGCCATGCCAAACAGCTTGGACCCCACCAAGGATCCGCAAAGACCCGCAGACCAGGCGGCGTGGAACAGGTTCGGGTTCGGGGGCGCGCCCAGATAGAGGTCCGGTGTCCATCCACCCCCTTCCCATCCGCCCTCCAACCCCAGCCGGACCTGCGAGGACGAATCGGGACCCAGCATGGCGCCCAGGACTCGACGGACCTCCCGGAATCCGTCGAGCTGGCCCAGCGTGGGGTGCTCGATGCCGCTGTTGGGCTCCATGGTCTGGATCTGTCCGATGTCCAGGTAGCCGAGCGCCTTGGCGTGGAGTCCCCGCTGGAAATCTTCCAGCTCCTGTGGCCAAGCGGGCGTCGGATCGGATCCGGACACCGCGAGGCCGATGAGGAGAGTCCACAACATTCGTGGCGGGGATGTAGAAATCCGGCCGATTGGAGGCACTGCGACTCCACTGAACCCGGCGTCTTTTGCTTATTTTGGATACTTCGGTCCTTTTAACGTGATTTGCCACAAGGAGCCAGCGGCCATGGGTGTGATCAATTTCCGTGAGAATTGGCGTTCGTTGAAGCTGCCCAAGGACGTCGTGGACCTCTTGAACAAGGCGCGCGCCATCCATGTGCCCGAGCGCCGCGAAGACCTCCTGGACTGGTCCCTGGGACGCGAGGTGGGGTCCACCGATTGGACCGTGGGCAACCGCGAGGACCAAGGCACCTACACCGTGGCCTACGAGATCCCGGGCAAGGGCCGGGTGATTGAAGCCGCCGTGGTCAAGGCGCTGAACGGCGTCTCCGTGAACTATCCGGAGGTGGCCATGCGCCGCCGCGATCCGGACGCCATGGTCATCGCCGACGACCTGCCCACCGACAAGCCCACCTACCAGAAGCGCTTTGGTACCGACTTCGCCGGGGTCCGCCAGGAAACCTTCGATTGGCTCGCCCAGCGCGAACTGATCGTGATGCCCTTCTACGCCGGTCCCGACGAACTGGGCTACGGGTCCCTCCTGATCTGTCCGCGCAACGCCGGCTTCTTTTCCGGAATGCTTGCGGACCTGCAGGGATTCATTCCCGGGCACGCCGTTCCCCAGGACTTCGCCGTGCATGGCGCCGTGGTGTT
>DATNIW010000099.1:0-21203 GCA_035604215.1 Fibrobacteria bacterium | reverse complement strand
GATCACATCCGGCGACACCATTGCAACCTCCGTTCCCGCGACAGGTCAGGCATTCCCGGTGTATTTCACACAGACCGGCACGGTGAGCATCACTTTGTCTGGACTCAATGGCACCTTGCCCGTTCCGGGAAGCGCCCAGATCATCGTGCGTCCGGGATTGCCCTACAAGGCCGTCTGGGAGGCCCCCCCCAGCTACTCCCTTTTGGACCATACCCAGCCACTGGCTTCCAACGTCACCACGATTCCGCAGGGCGTCTCCCAGGTCGAGCTCCAAGTTGTCGACTCCTTCGGCAACAATGTGGACACTTCGTCGAACTTCACCATCACGACAGCAGATATCACAGGCACTCCAACCGTCAGTTTCGCTGCAACGGCGGGAGGACCATTTACCAACACGGGTACCTCGCCTGTCACCTTGACCACGGACGCCACCGGAAAGATCCAGCCCTTCATCAATCTGGTTGGGGTCGAGGGCCAGGAGTTTTGGGGATTCTCCCAAGTGGTCGGGAAGACTGCGGTGGATTCGGGCTTGATGGCCGTGGGCAAAGCACTGGACAAGCTCTACTTCGTCCCGGCTTCTGCGATCGACACCTTCATCAACACCCCGGTGAAGGTCCATGTGGTGATTTCCAAGGACGGGACGACCCCGGACGCGGCCTCGGCCCAGGCAGGATACGAGATCTATCTCTCCAATCCCAAGGGGACCCTGTATTACGCTTCGGCGACCTCGACGACACCCATCGATTCCGTCGCTCTCGTGGGAGGGGCCGTGGACCTGTGGGTGATGTCTCCGACGCCCATCACCAGCGATACGTTGAAAGCCTACAACCTTCTGATCGGCAGCGGATTCCCGGCCCTGTTCGCACCGGTGACCTTCCGTTTGCCACCTGTTCCTCCGACTCCAACCTTGAAATCCGCCGTCTTCCAGGACGCGAGTTGCACCGGTGCCCCGGATTCCATCCTGGTCAAATTCGATCCTGCAGGAGCCCATCCGACATTGAGCGCTGGGTCGCACATCAACTCGATCACGATCACATCCGCGAACGGGACGGTCGTTTCGTTGGATTCCACTTCCGTCCGTGTCAGCGCCGACAGCACCTCCCTGGTGATCACCCTGCCCGCACCGCCTAGCATGGATCGATCGGCCTTCAGCCCCTACAACCCGGCTGCGACCATCCAGATTACGGCGATCCTGAACCGAGCTCCGGCAGCGGATACGGTGGTGGTGTTGAACACCACCCCGCTGGCGGTGACGGACGGCATCGGGCCACGCCCGGTGAGCGCCGCGATCGTGGAAAACAGCAACACCGGCACTGCACCGGACACCCTGAAGGTCAACTTCAGCGAACCGGTGAACTACACGGTTGGGGTGTTCCCCTTCCAGATCTTCAATTCCTCGGGGACCGCGGTCTCGGCGAGCGGGCTCACGGTCACCAGCGTGATCGGGTCCGGTACCAGTAGCCTCACTTTCGTGGTGAGGGGCAATAATACCGGCAACCTAGCGGCCACGGATGTGCTGGCCATCCAACCCGGCGCCGGTCTCACCGACATCGCGGGCAACGGCGGGAGATACGCCCAGTGCCTTCTGGACACGGCGCTCATCGTCCTGCAGCCGGTGGCGGTCCCGATCGTGAGCGCTTGGATTTCCGATGCCAACGGCGACGGCAAGGCCGACCTGATCACGGTGGTCTTCCGCAGGCCCTTCCAGAAAGCCTCCGAGACTCCTGACAGCTTCTCGGTATCCGCTTGGCCTGGAGCACCCGCCACCATCCTTCCCTGGTCCGCGAGCGACTCCATCGGTCCGAGCACCTACACCTTCCCCATCAGCTTCCCCGAGGGAGCCACGGTGGGCGGCAATGCGGATGGCAGCGGAAACATCCGGCTGGCCCAGGGCCCCATCCGCAGGGAAACTTCGGAACTCGTGGATTCCGTACCGCCTGTTGCGGTAGGAGTGGCCAAGCTCAGCCATGGCACGTCGAAAGACACCCTGACGGTGACGGTTTCCGAGCCCGTCAAGGCCGGCTCCGGTTCCATCACGCTGGGCAAGAAATCGTCCTCTGGTGCGGATGTGCCACTCGGCTTGGGCACGGCATCGGGCACGGTACTGACATTCGTCATCACTCCCGGCACCGTCCTGGTGGGAGACTTCCTCCGAATGTCCATCACCAATTCGTCTTTGGTCGCGGCGGACAACGGTCAACCTCCGGCGGGCAGCGGAAACGCGCCGTATGTCCCGGTTGTCGGTGGCGACGGCACCCCGGATTCGGCCATCGTCCTGGATCTCAACGGAGACGGGACTGCGGATGCCATCAAGCTGGTCTACGCCAATCCATTGAACGGGAACCCCAGTTTCAGCTTCACCTGGGGCGGCAAGACCATCACGGTGGACAGCACCACCTATGGCAATTCGCTCAAGGGCACGACCGGCGGGATCATCCATGTGTCCGGCTTCCCGGCACTCGTCACCTCCGGCCCGGGCAACGGAACCACCCAGAGCCTGGTTGCGGGATCGCCCACCTCGGTGCTTCCCTTCCCGTTGATCGACGGCGTGGCTCCGGTGCTGGATTCCGTCTTCGTCACCTATGGTCAGGCCGAAGGCGCGCCGGATACGATCCGGTTCAAGGTCTCCGAGCCTCTCGGGCATCTTCCGTCGGTCTCGAGCCTGCTGACCATCGAGAGGAACGGCAGCGCACTGCCCTTCGTCCCTTCGGATCCATCGGCACAGCCCTTGCCGGTCAATTCGACCACATACCAGATCGTCTGCGACAGTTGCATCGATGGCAACGGGAGCTACGGACTGCCGGGATACGGCGATTCGGCGAAGCTCGCCAAGGGCGTGCCGGATGCGGTCGGAAACGACGTTGGGGATACCTCCCGCTGGGTTCCGGTACTCACAGGTCCGCATCCCGTCCGCTACTTCGCCGGAGTCTACCCGAGCGGCGGCGTGTTCGTGGTGGTCCCTGGATCCACACAGCCCGCCGTCGTCCAGAACCTGCCCGCCGTGACCGCCTGGGTGCTTCCGGTGAACGTCGATTCGACCGGCAGCTGGTCCGCGGTGGACGCGACGACGAACGGGGGGACCTCCACCCTGGACGCCGGTACCGCCAAGGGGGCCCTGCTCGGTGTCACCCTCACCCTGAACACCTCCTTCGATGGACAGTTCATCTTCTACGACAACCTGGGTGTGTACGCAGGCAGGATCGACGTGACGACCGATATCAAGGACCTGACGAGCAAGGGGCTGGTGTCGCCGACGAACGGCAAGTACACCATGGTCATCGGCCTGCATGACAGCAACACGAGGACGCTGGCCAGCGGGGTGTACATGGCCCGGGTCATCAGCTTCAGCGAACAGATGGTGAACGGTGTCATGCAGCGCGTGATGATCCAGAACAAGCTCTTCAAGTTCGGGTACAAGAACACGAACAAGTGAACCCGGAGAGTCTTTCTCCCTCCAAGCCGCTCTCCACTCGGGGAGCGGCTTCATCTTCGTTTGTCGGGAAGGGGTTCCATACCGGTCGAGCCAACCGGATGCGATTGCTCCCCGGTGATCGCGGACGCGGTGCGGTGCGGATCGGGCAGGTCGAGCGCCTCGTTTGGGGGGGTGCGGCCGCGGAAATGGAGACCGACCTCCGCTGCACGCGGGTTCATGGGATCGGTCCCCTCGAGCACCTGTCCGCCGCCGCGGGCGTCCTGGGAGTCCGAGGATGGATCCTGGAAGCCGAACATCCCGATCTTCCCCTGTTCGACGGATCGGCGCTGCCTTGGGTGGAAGGATTCGCCGGTTTTCCGCGGGAGGCACCCCCGGGAATCGCGTTCGACCTGCCGGGTGGTTCCTGGGAAGGGGAAGACCGGGGCACCTTGGAGGTCGAGCCCGGCGACGGATTCCATCTCGATGTGGGGTGGTCGCGCGGGCCCTTCGGCGAAGAACGGTGGCAGGGCGGACTCGGGGACCTTCCAGGGATTCTGGCGGCCCGCACCTTCGTCGATGCCGCGGATTGGTGGGAAGCCAGGAGGAATGGACTTCTCGGAGGAGTGGATTCGGACAGCGGACGGTTGTTCCGGGGTCTGCGCCCCGTTCCGGCGGAGGCGATGGCCGAATTGCGCCGGAATGGACTTCGCACGGATGGACTCGTCTGGTCTGGAGCAGGGGAGCGGATGCCCAGGGAGTGCGCGGCCCACAAGGCATTGGATCTGGTGGGAGACATCGCCTGCGCGATCGGCTATCTTCCCGCTCTTCGCATCACGGCCCAGGACGCGGGCCACTCGCTGCACGCCGAGCTTTGCCGGGCGCTGCGCGCCGCACACGGAACGAAAGAGGAATAGAGCCATGCCACGCCTGTCCGACCTGCCTGCTCCCATCAGCCCCGATTGCGTCCTCGACCACGCGGGGATCCTTTCCATCCTGCCCCACCGGCACCCCTTCCTCTTCGTGGACCGCCTCCTGGAATTCGAGGAGGGGAAGCGTGCCGTGGGCCTCAAGCTCGCGAGTTTCGGGGAACCCTACTTCACGGGCCATTTCCCCTCCGACCCGGTCATGCCCGGTGTGCTCCAGATCGAGGCCTTGGCCCAAGTGGCGACCATCCTGATCGTCCTGTCCATTCCCGGGCTGGATTCCAAGAGGCCTGCGTTCGTGGGGATCGAGAAGGCGCGCTTCCGCGCCGCCGTGCGGCCGGGCGACGTCCTGCGGCTGGAGGTGGAGCTCCTCTCCTGGAGGCGGGGAATCGGAACGGCGGCGGGCAGGATCCTGGTCGATGGACGCACCGCCTGCGAGACCGAAATCCTGGCGACCATGGTGTGAAGGCCTTCGTCGACCCGCGGGCCTCGGTCCATCCCTCGGCTCGACTGGGGGATGGTTGCCGGATCGGGCCCTTCTGCGTGGTCGAGGAGGACTCCGAGCTCGGCGCGGACGGCGTCATGGAACCGTTTGCCAGGATCTGTCATGGCGTGCGGGTCGGGAACGGAGCGCGTCTCGGGCAAGGCTCCGTCGCGGGAGGTCTGGCCCAGGCCCAAGGCGCCGCCCCGGCCGGAGGCTGCCGCATCGGCGAAACGTGCCGTCTGGGCGAGTACGCCACGGTCCACCGCTCGGCCACGGTCGCCGGCGTGACCAGCCTGGGCGACGGCGTGCTCGTCATGTCCTACGCCCACGTGGCCCACGACTGCGCGGTCGGAGACGGAGCGGTGGTGGCCAACGGCGTGCAGTTGGGCGGGCACGTGGTGGTGGGGAGGCATTCCTTCCTCGGAGGAGGCGCGCATGTCCACCAGCATGTGCGCATCGGGGAGATGGCCTTCGCCGCGGGCAGGATCCGGTTGGACCGGGACCTCGCTCCCTGGTCCCGGGCCATGGGCGAGCCCCCCCGTTGGGCGGGTCTGAACCGGATCGCCTTTTCGCGAGCCCCCGATCCGGGGGATCCGGTTCGGGCCCGGGCCGCCCTGCGGATCCTGTTCCGGAACGGAATGCTGCTGGACGAGGCGAACGAGATCCTGGCGAACCGTTCCGACCCGGAATCCGTCCTGCTCGCGCGATTCATCCAGGGAGGCATCCGTGGGCTCCTCCGTCCAAAGGGGTGAATCCCGGGATTCCTGGATGAAGTGGCTGTGGGTCCCCATCCTTGTTCCAGGACTCGTCCTGGCGGGGTTGGCCTGGAGAGCCGTGGTGGTGGAACAGCGGCTGCTGCAACGACTCGTGAGCCAAAGTCGGGATCGCCTCGCCCATCAGGTTGCTGGAACCCTGGCCGGCGCGGGCAGGGAGACCCGCATGCAGGCACAGATGGATCTGGAGAGATGGATCCTCGGCGTCGGGGTCGGAGTGGCGCAGGTCCCCCCGCTCTGGTTCGACGCCGTGGAGGTCCGCGCCGGCGGCGTGGTACCGAAGCCGCCGGACGAAGCCTCGGATTCCACGAAGATGGAGGCGATGTACTCGGCCCTGTGGGAAGGCCCTCTGGATCCGGACACCAAGCTCTCCCGGCTCGAGGATTGGATTCTCCTGGCCCTCCATGCACCGGATCCCGAT
Source organism: Fibrobacteria bacterium (assembly GCA_035604215.1). Lineage (GTDB taxonomy): Bacteria > Fibrobacterota > Fibrobacteria > UBA5070 > UBA5070 > UBA5070. Next base: position 15,190 of record DATNIW010000099.1, on the reverse strand, counting down.
CTCCCCTCGGACCTGGAGGCCAAGCTGGACCGGGTTCGAAAGAATGTGGCCGCGGACCTCGCGACCCGCCCGGATTGGCGGATGCTGCTCGCCGACCAGACCCTGGTGCTGGATCGACGGGCGGTGCAGATCCGGGTGCGCACCCAGGCCTCGGGGGTCTTCGATTCCCTCGCTCGGCAGCCGTTCACCCATCTGGTCGAGCTCGGAGGACGGGTCTGGCTGGTCCTGGCCCCCCCCGACCTCCCTCGCGGGATCGTCGCGGTGGGGCGGTTTTCGGAGCAGGCCCTGCGGAACCACTTGGCCCGGCCCGATCTGGTCCCCGTGGTGGGGCACAACGGTGGGGGGCAAGACCTGTTCGTCGCCCTCATGGACGCGGAAGGCCGGTTCTTCGGGGTGGAGGGGCCGGTCCCACCCAGGTCTCCCGACGAACTGGTCCCCGTGCCGGGTGGATTTCCCGCCTGGTCCATCGCGGTGTGGTCCTCCTCCACGGGAGAAGCCGAGGCCCGGTTCCGCACCGTGCTGGTGTCCGCGCTGCTTGGATTGTCCGTGATGGTGCTGGCCGGAGCGACCTTCACGGCGGCGCGGTCCATCCGGGTCCAGCGTTCTCTGCTCTCGATGAAGACCGATTTCATCAGCAACGTCTCCCATGAACTGAAGACCCCGCTGACCTCCATCGCCATCTATTCCGAACTGCTCTCCTCGGGAAGGGCGGGAACGCGGTCGGAGGAATTCGGATCCACCATCCTGCGCGAAGCGAGACGACTCCAGGGTCTGATCGACGGACTCCTGTCGTTCGCCCGCGACGAATCGGGGACCTACCGGGGACGCCGCGACGAGGTGAAGTTGGACACCCTGATCCGGGATGCCTGCGAATCGTTCCGCGCCGTGGCGCAGCGCCGTGGGATCGATCTGGTCCTGGAAACTTCCCCGGTCGTGGTGCTGGGAGACGCATCCTTGTTGCGGCCGGTGGTGGAGAATCTCGTCGACAACGCGTTCAAGTACGGCAAGGAAGGTGGATTCGTGCATGTTTCGCTGGATCGCGAGGGGGACCAGGCCCTGCTTCGGGTGCGCGACGACGGACAAGGCATACCGGAAGAAGACCTTCCCAACGTCTTCGACCGGTTCTTCCGGGGAGGAGGCGATCTCACCCGGGCGGTGGCGGGAACGGGACTGGGACTTGCCATCGTGCGTCGGAACGTCGAGTTTCACGGTGGAGAGGTGTCGCTGCACAGCAAAGTGGGGTCCGGCACGACCTTCGAGATACGCATACCAGCCATGGAGGCGAACGATGAATGAAGCGATGACCGGGGTACCCGGTGCCTGAAGCGAGGATCCTCGTGGTGGAAGACGACATTTCCATCCGAGCCGGGTTGCGCGTCACGATGGAGCTGGAGGGGTTCGCCGTGGAGGAGGCCTGCGACGGAGTGGAGACCATGCGCAAGCTCCCCGTCTTCGTTCCGGACCTCATCCTCCTGGACCTGATGCTGCCGGGAAAATCCGGGTTCGACATCTGCAGGGAAATCCGCGCCCAGAAGCCGGAGCTTCTGATCCTGATGCTGACAGCGCGTTCGGACGAGGCGTCGAAGGTCGCCGGGCTCACCTTGGGCGCGGACGACTACGTCACCAAGCCCTTCTCGCTGGCGGAACTCATCGCGCGGATCCGGAACCTGCTGCGGCGCAAGGCGATGAGGACTCCCGCCCAGGTGGAAGTCGTGGAATGGGATGGAAGGATCCGGGTGGATTTCAAGCAGTTCCGGTGCTGGGTGAACGGACAGGCGGTGGAGCTTTCCACCCGGGAGTTCGAGATCCTGCGCGACTTCGCGAGCCACCCCGGGGAGGTGGTGCGCCGGGAGGATCTCCTGGAGCGGGTCTGGGGCTATTCCCCGGACAATCTGCCCAGCACGCGGACCGTGGACAATTTCCTGATGCGGTTGCGACAGAAGCTGGAAGAAGATCCCGCCTCGCCGCGGCTTTTGACCTCGGTGCGCGGTGCGGGTTACAGATTGGATGCGAATACGCCGGTCCCTTGAGACCCCCGCACCGATTGCTACATCGGTGGGGCCTATGCCGATGATCCGCACGCGATACGCCGTCCCGAACTTCTTCACCAGCCTCAACTTCCTGATGGGGACCTTCGCGGTGGTGATCGCCCCCTTGGGGACCCAGCAGATCCCCTTCTTCGGCAGCCACAAGACCGCCTTGGAATGGGCTTCCTGGCTCATCGTGTATTCCGTGCTCCTGGACAAGCTCGACGGCTTCTTCGCCAAGCGGCTGAAAGCGGCATCCGCATTCGGTGCGGAATTCGATTCGCTGGCGGACCTGGTCGCGTTCGGACTTGCTCCCGCGATGCTGCTCTTCCACGGGCTGCGCGCCCTGGCTCCGGGTTGGACGGACGGGAACCTTCCCATCCAGGTGGCGGGGCTCTCCTTCTACGTCCTTTGCGCCGCGTGGCGCCTGGCCCGCTACAACGTCGCCCAGTCCGACCTCAAGGGATACTTCGTGGGGATGCCGTCGACGCTCGCGGGGGGCTGGATGGCCCTGGTCTTCCTACTCGCCTGCAAATGGACGAACGGGCAGATCACGGACACCATCGCTTCCGCGCTGGTGGCGTTCCAGATCGTGCTCGCCGCCCTGATGATTTCCGGATTCTACCTGAGCAAGCTGGTGAGCAGGAAGTCCAAGGCCTTGAACCTGTTCCAGATCGCGAACATCGCGGTGGGGTACGCCTTCGGGCTCGCCATGAAATGGCCGGAACTGCTGATGGCGCAGATCGGACTCTACACCGTGTTCGGATTCATCTACGGCCTGATCAAGCGCGAGGACATCCGCCGGACCCTGACTCCGATCGAACCGTCCTGAAAGGAAAAAGACCGCTCGGCGGCGGCCTTTTCCCATCGGATAGGGTGGCTGATGGGACTTGAACCCACGACCTCCTGAACCACAATCAGGAGCTCTAACCAACTGAGCTACAGCCACCGTGGGAGAGGGGAATTGTAATGACCGGAGCGGGGTTCGGCAAGAAGTAGATTTGCCCGCGCACCAAAGCGGAGGATGGTTTGAGCACTCGCAAGACCCTGATCGTGGTCCCGACCTACAACGAAAAGGACAACCTTCCCTCCCTCCTGGAAGCGCTGACGGGTTTCCCACCGGAGATCCAGATCCTGGTGGTGGACGATGGTTCCCCGGACGGCACCGGCGAGATCGCCGAGCGGTGGTCCTCGGAGAACCCGCGCGTCCACGTGATCCGACGCGCCGGGAAGATGGGCTTGGGAAGCGCCTACGTGGCCGGATTCCGGTGGGCGCTGGAGCGCGACTTCGAGCGCATCTTCGAGATGGACGCCGACTTCAGCCACGACCCGAAGTACGTGCCGGAGATGCTCGCCGCCTGCGAGACCGCCGATCTCGTGATCGGGTCCCGGTACCTCACCGGGGTGAATGTCGTGAATTGGCCCATGTCGCGGCTGTTGCTCTCCTGGTGCGCGAACAAGTACGCGAAGTTCGTGTCGGGCCTCCCCATCCACGACTGCACGGCGGGATTCAAGTGCTTCCGGCGCGAGGTCCTGGAGAAGATCGACCTCGACCGCATCTCCGCCAGCGGCTACGGCTTCCAGATCGAGCTGCACTACAAGGCCTGGAAGAAGGGCTTCAAGCTCGCCGAAGTGCCCATCGTGTTCGTCGACCGCCGGGCCGGAACCAGCAAGATGTCGGGGCGGATCATCCGCGAGGCCCTGCTCCTGGTCCTGCGTCTCAGGATGGCCAGGACTTGACGGAATCCGGACCGAACCGGACCGCGGGATCCGCCAAACCGGAACTTTCCATCGTGATCGTTTCCTACAAGGTGCGGGACCGGCTGCGCCAATGCCTGGAAAGCCTCCGTACCCAGGTGGAAGGCGCACCCAGCTTCGAAACCATCGTGGTGGACAACGATTCCGGCGACGGAACCGTGGAGGAGCTCTCCAAGCTCTTCCCCGAAATCCGCTTCCTGGCGATGGACCGGAATCTCGGGTTCTCCATCGGATGCAATCGGGGGGCGTCCCTCGCCTCGGGCGAATGGATCCTCTTCCTGAATCCGGACACGGTGGTCTTCCCGGAAACCTTGAGGGACATCGTCGGCTTCGCGCGCGCGCGCGCGGACCTGGGCATCGTGGGGTGCCGGATCCTGGACGGGGACGGGAAGCTCCAGTTGGCCTGTCGACGCTCGATTCCGACGCCCGAGGTGGCGTTCTGGAGGTTGTCCGGCCTCTCCTTCCTGTTTCCGCGCAGCCGGCGGCTGGGGCGCTACAACCTGGCCTACCTCGATCCCACCCGGTCCTATCCCGTGGAAGCCGTTTCCGGGTCCTTCCTCCTGATCCGGTCGGTGGCGTTCCAGCAGGTGGGCGGATTCGACGAGATCTTCTTCCTCTACGGAGAAGATCTGGATCTCTGCCTGCGCGTCTCCCGCGCCGGATGGACCATCTGGTACAGCGGCGAGAGCAGCATCGTGCACCACAAGGGCCAGAGCGCGGCAGCTCGCCCCTGGGGTGCCCGGATGGATTTCTATCGGGCGATGGTCACCTTCGCGCGCAAGAATTTCGGCGTCGGACAGGCGGTCGGTGCGATCCTGTCCGTGGTCGCCTGGCTGCTGGCGACGGGAGCCCATCTGGGGCAGTATTTCCAGCGTCTTCGGGACCTGGTCGTCGATCTCGTCGGAGTCAACATCGCCTTCTTCCTGGTCTCCACCTTCTGGCTCTGGACCAGGCACCGCGATCTTCTGCCCACGCTGTGGCAGGTGAGCTGGATGTGGCATCTCATCCTCTCGGGCTGCTTCCTCGGGGCCTTGGTCGCTTTCGGAGAATACGGCCCCGGTCTCGCCAGGCGTTCGACCTTGGCGACGGCGTTGGGAGCGGGGCTTGGTGGATTCCTGGTGGTTGGATTCCTGATCAAGAGCGAGGTTTTCTCCCGGGCGAGTTTCATCCTGGGGGGGCTTTTCGCCAGCGTCCTGGTGGCCGCACGCCACTCCTGGACCTCCAGAAAGCTCTTTCTCAAGCCGCGCCGCGCCGTGGTCGCGGGAACCGGCCAGGATTCGGTGGAGATGGCGCGGCGGCTCCAAGGCTCCTCCAGGGTCAGGGTTCTGGGCTATCTGGCCAGGGAAGGGGAAGATCTCGCCCGGAAGGAAGGCATCGTGGCCATGGCCCGCCTTCCCCTCGCGTTTCCCGCGCTTCGGGCGTTGGAAGTCTCCACGATCATCGTTCCCGCGGCCATGGAGGGTGTCGGCGACCTGCTCGCGGAATTGGCCGGGCTTCGCCAGATCCGGGTGCTCCTCGCCCTGCCCGTCCCGACCGTGGGCGAGCCCGTTCTGGTGGATATTACCTTGGACAACAACTTTCCACCGGAGCGTTCCGAATGAACATGGCGAACGGAGTGGGGTTGGATTTCGAACAGCCCGTCCTTGCGTTGGATCGGAAAATCGCCGAGATGAAGGCCTTCGCAGCGGAGAACGGTCTCGATCTGGAGTCCGATCTGGCCAGGCTTGCGAAGAAGCGCGAGCAACTCCTGTCCCGGACCCACCGGAACATGTCGGCGTGGAACCGGATCGAGATCGCCCGTCGGCAAGGTCGTCCCTACGCGTTGGACCACATCCAAGCCACCTTCACGGATTTCGTGGAGCTGCACGGAGACCGTGCCTTCGGAGACGACCCGGCCATCGTCGCGGGCTTCGCCCGGCTGGACGGCGAGCCTGTCTGCATCGTGGCCCACCAGAAGGGGAAGGACACCAGGGAGAACATCCATCGCAATTTCGGGATGCCGCACCCGGAAGGGTACCGCAAGGCCCTGCGCGTGATGAAGCTCGCGGAGCGCTTCGGCCGGCCCGTCATCTGCCTGGTGGACACTCCCGGCGCTTTCCCGGGCATCGGCGCGGAGGAGCGCGGCCAAGCCCAGGCGATCGCAGAGAACATCCTCGAGATGTCCTCGTTCCGGGTTCCGGTGGTGGTCGCCGTCCTCGGCGAGGGAGCCTCCGGCGGCGCCCTCGGCATCGGAGTGGGGGATCGGCTTCTGATGTTCGAGAATTCCTGGTACTGCGTGATTTCCCCGGAAGGGTGCGCCGCGATCCTGTGGGGCGACCGGTTGAAGGCCCGCGAGGTGGCCGACCACATGAAGCTCACCGGAAGGGACTTGGCGGACCTGGGATTGGTGGATCGCGTCGTGGAGGAGCCTGCCGGAGGAGCCCATTGGGATTCCGCCGAGGCCTGCAAGTCCATGGGCCGGGCCATCTCCCAGGAACTGGCCCCGTTGCGCAAGCTCGATCCGGAAGAGCTTGTTCGCGCCCGGTTGGAGCGGTACTCTCGAATCGGAGTTTTCCTGGAAGGGGCGGTGCTGAAAGACCATGGATAAGGAACTTCTCGACATCCTCTGCTGTCCGGAAACCCGGCAGGACCTCCATTTGGCCGGACCCGACCAGTTGCGCGATCTGAACGCCGCCATCGCCCGCGGCGTGGTCAGGGATGCGCAGGGCCGAACGGTGGCCGAATCGGTGGACGAGGCCCTGGTCCGTCAAGACGGGTTGCGGGCCTACGCCGTCCGAAGGGGCATTCCCATCCTGCTTTCCGACGAAGCCTTGGTTCTGGAAGGCATTTGATAGATTCCGGGAATCGTTCTCGGACCCCGAAAACGGGTAAAGGAGGAACACCATGACCAGCCTCGATACATTGGAAGGCCTTTGGAAGGCGAGGCCCGGCGGGCTGGCCTTCGCGGTGTTCGCCGAAGGACTGCACCTTTCCGGACGCGACGACGAGGCGGCGGGGATCGTGGCGGAAGGCGTCCGTCGCTGGCCGCGCCATCTCGGGGGACGTCTGGTGCAGGGCAGGATCGCCCTGGACAAGGGAGACATCGAAACGGCCCGGAACGTTTTCCAGGTCGCGGTCGATCTGGACTCGTCCTGCCCCGCCGCCCTGGAAGGATTGGCGGAGGCCAGCGGCCGGGGGCAATATTTCCGGCAGGCGTTGGACGCCTGGAGCCGATTGTCGGCCCTGGAACCCGAGCATCCTCGGGCCAAGGACGAGATGCGGAAGGCCGCCCAGAAACTGGACGCGCCCACGGGGATGGACGCCGTCGCCATGGTGCGCGAAGAGGAGGACGATCGCTCCAGGGAGGCGTTGTCCGAAGGAACCACGTCGCACGCCTCGGGCTTCGTCCAAGCCACCTCGCCCGCCTTCGGTTTGGATCTGGGAGGGGCGGGCGCTCCATCCGAATTCGGGATGGGACGCCTGGACAGCCCGAGCGCCCACTTCGATGTTCCGACCATTCCCGAACTTCCGGGATTCCAGGTGCCGACGACTCCGACCGCATCCTCCCAGACCCTTCTGGGGCGCGTGGGAGAGTCGTCGTTCGCGACCCTGGAAATGCCTTCCTTCCCATCGAGGACCATTCCACCTCCGCCCCTGGATCCGCCCAGGACGCAGGCACCTGTCCCCGCCGACATCGTCCCGGAACCGCCCTCCGCACCCCCGAGGTTTCCTTCGCCGGAGGAACGACAGGAAGCCGAAGCCACCCAATTCTTCGCCGCCCAACCCCCCTTGGACGAGAACAAGGGAAAATCCAGGGTCACGGGGGAGGACATCGAGAACAGGCTCGACGAAGTGTTCGGCGCCTCCACCCCGGCGCCCGCGACACGCGCCGGGGCCACCGTCGCCGATCCGTCCGCGGGCGCGTCGGCCGGCGGGCAGGTCACCGGCCGGGACGTGGAGGACCGTTTGGGCGAATTGTTCGGGGAAAGCTCCCATCCCCCGGCGACTTCCGTCTCGCGGCACGAGGAGACGTCCAGGCAAGCGGAGCTGCACGCGGAGCCGCCCACTGTGGAGTCCGTTCCCGTCGTCGGGAACAACGGCCCCCTCGTTTCCGGAGACGACATCGAAGGTCGGCTGGACGACCTGTTCGGCGAGAGCGTCATCGACCTGACCAGTCCCGTGTCCGCGGGACCGGGAGCCGGAGAGGACACCTCGGCCGTCCCCAAGGAGGACATCCTTCCGCTCGAACTCGCGAAGCGGGGCTCGGACACGGCGGCGTTGGGTCGCGACACTGCCTTCGAGGCCCGGCTGGCCGGCACTTCGCACGGCGGGGAGTCCACGGCCGAAATGAATGCCCGGGACCTCAACTTGGGCGCCTCCCAATACCTCGACCAGGCGATCAAGGGCTCGGAAATCGACACCGCTGGCTCGACGATCGACCTCCCCACCATCGACGTCGGCCATTCCGAGACCGGTCGCGGCACCCGCTTGACCGCGGAGGACGTCGACAGCCGCCTGGACGAACTCTTCGCCTCCAGCGAGTTCCTCGCGGAGCCCCCACAGACCTCCGGACGGACGGGATTCGTCCCGAAGGCCGAAGCCGGGCCCTCGGGTCCGGTGACCGGCGACGACATCGAGGGCCGGTTGGACGACCTCTTCGGGGGCGACTCCGACTTTCCGGCGAGCCTGCCCACGGTGACCTTCGCGGAGGAGTATCTCCGCCAAGGCCATCGCGACAAGGCCGCCAGCATCTACCGCCAACTGCTCGAGAAGGATCCCGCCAACGCCGAACTCCGTCGTAGGCTGTCCGAGATCGAAGGGCGCGCTTGACCCACTCCGCCCGGACCGGGCAACCCCAGGAAAGGATCTGAATGAACGTCGACGAGATCAGTCGGCTGATCGGGCTCATGGACGATTCGTCCCTCGCCGAGCTCCAGTGGACCCACGAGGGCGAACGCCTCCTCCTGAAGAAGCAAGGACCCGCTCCGGCGATGGTCGTCGCCGCGCCGATGCCCGTCGGCGCCGCCCCGACGCCACCGCAGGTGCAGGCCTCGGCGCCCCCGCCGGTCGTTCCCGTCCCCGCCGCACCCTCGGTGGAAACCGACCTGGTGGAGGTGAGGAGCCCGATGGTGGGAACCTTCTACCGCTCCGCCTCGCCCGACACGGCACCCTACGTGGAGGAGGGTGGACGGGTGGAGAAGGGCCGCACGATCTGCATCGTCGAGGCCATGAAGCTGATGAACGAAATCGAATCCGAGGTCACCGGCACCGTGGTCAAGATCTGCGTGCAGAACGAGTCGCCGGTCGAGTTCGGAACCGTGCTTTTCCTGGTGAGGACCACCTGACCCCTATGACCATCGAGCAGCTCTTCAAGGAGATGGTCGATCGAGGAGCCTCGGACCTGCACCTGCGGGTGGGGGTGCCGCCGGCCTTGCGCATCAACGGCGACCTGTTCCGCCTGCAGACCGACCGCGTGAGCCCGGAGGGCATGGAGAGCTACCTGGGCGTGATCATGAACCGCAACCAGCGCGCCCGGTTCGATTCCGACCTGGAACTCGACTTCGCGGTCGGGGTGCGAGGCCTGGGGAGGTTCCGCGTCAACGCCTTCCGGCAGCGGGGCACCCCCGCGCTCGCCATCCGCCACATCACCCAGACGATCCCCGCCTTCGACGGGCTGGGATTGCCGGAAATCGTCCGGGACCTGGCGCTCAAGGAACGTGGCCTGATCCTGGTGACGGGCACGACCGGATCGGGGAAGTCCACCTCGCTCGCGTCCATGATCGACCATGTGAACGAGATGACCTCGTCGAACATCATCACGGTCGAGGATCCCATCGAGTTCCTCTACCGCGACAAGCGGTCCATCATCAGCCAACGCGAAGTGGGCTACGACACGCACAACTTCCCCAACGCGTTGCGCGCCAGCTTCCGCGAAGATCCCGACACCATCCTGATCGGCGAAATCCGCGACCAGGAGACCATGCACATCGCGCTCCAGGCCGCCGACACCGGGCACCTGGTGATGAGCACGCTGCACACGATGAACGCGACGGAGACCATCTCCCGCATCGTCTCCTTCTACCCGCCGCACCAGCACCAGCAGGTGCGTCTTCTGCTTGCCAACACGCTGGTCGCCATCATCTCGCTGCGTCTTCTTCCCCGCAAGGACAAGCAGGGACGGGTGCCCGCCGCCGAGATCCTGGTGAACAACGCCGCCATCCACGACTACCTCGTGAATCCCGAGCTGACCCACATGATCGAACCGGCCATACGCGAAGGGACCGCCCAGTACGGGAGCCAGTCCTTCGACCAGTCCATATTCAAGCTGTTCGCGGACGACGTGATCTCCTACGAGGTCGCCCTGCGCAGTGCTTCCAATCCCGCGGACTTCGAGCTGAAGCTCCGCGGCGTGGAAGGCGCCTCCGACCGGAGCTGGATGACCTGATGAAGAAGATCCTGATCGCGAATCGGGGCGAGATCGCGCTGCGCGTGATCCGCGCCTGCAAGGAGATGGGAATCCGCACCGTGGCCGTGCATTCGACGGCCGACGCCGATTCCCTCCACGTCAAGCTCGCCGACGAGGATGTCTGCATCGGGCCTCCGCCTGGGAAGAAGTCCTACCTGGACATGATGCAGATCCTGTCGGCCGCGGTCCTCACCGGCGCGGACGCGGTCCATCCGGGATACGGATTCCTCTCCGAGAACGCGCGGTTCGCCGAGCTCGTGGGAAAGACCGGCATGAAGTTCATCGGGCCCTCCCCGGAGGCGATCTCCCGGATGGGGGACAAGTCCGAGGCCAAGGACGCGATGCGAGCTGCGGGAGTTCCCACCATTCCCGGATCGGACGGCCCGGTCAAGGACCTGGAATCCGCGAGGAAGTGGGCCAGGACCATCGGGTTCCCCATGATCGTCAAGGCGGTGGCCGGCGGCGGCGGGCGCGGGATGCGGGTGGTCCGCGACGCCAAGGAGCTGGAGACCCAGTTTCCCGTGGCCGTCGCGGAGGCCCAGGCCTGCTTCGGCAACGGCTCCGTGTACATGGAGCGGTACTTCGAACGTCCCCGCCACGTGGAGATCCAGCTCATGGCGGACTCGCGCGGGAACGTGGTGCACCTGGGCGAGCGCGACTGCTCGGTCCAGCGCCGCCACCAGAAGCTGGTGGAGGAGTCGCCGTCCCCGGCCGTGGATGACAAGATCCGTCAAGCCATGGGAAAGGCCGCCGTCAAGGGCGCCAAGTCCGTGGGCTACGAGAACGCGGGCACCATGGAGTTCCTTCTCGACGAGGACGGCTCCTTCTACTTCATGGAGATGAACACGCGCATCCAGGTGGAGCATCCGGTCACGGAACTCGTCACCGGAGTGGACCTGGTCCGCGCGCAGATCCTGGTGGCCATGGGCGAGGCGCTCCCCTGGAAGCAGTCCGAGATCAAGGTCCACGGCCATTCCATCGAATGCCGGATCAACGCCGAGGACCCCTCGCAGGGGTTCCGGCCGTGTCCCGGTCCCATCAAGGGGCTGCACGTCCCGGGGGGCATGGGCGTGCGCTGGGACAGCCACATCTACTCGGGCTACGTCGTTCCTCCGTACTACGATTCGATGATCGGAAAGCTCATCGTGCACGCGCCCGACCGGACGCAGGCCATCGAAAGGATGATCCGCGTCCTGGACGAGCTCGTGGTCGAAGGACCCTCCACCACGGCGAACCTGCAGAGACGCATCCTCGATTCCAAGGTCTTCCGGTCCGGCAAGTTCACCACCAAGTTCATCGAGGAAAATCCCCAACTGCTGGAGGTCTGAACATGTTTCCCCGCCTCGTTCCCGTTCTCGCGATCGCCACCTTCGCCATGGCCCCGCAGGAGGCTGCGCGCATTTCCTATCTCGTGGGGACCGCGCAGGTCCGCAGGGACGGGGCGAGCATCCCCGCCCGCGTCTCGCTCGCCTGCCGGGTGGGGGACACCATCGTCCTGTCCAAGGCGTCCAGGGCCGAACTCCGCTACCCGGACAACACCCTGCTCCGCCTGGAGGAGAATTCGCGGGCCGTGCTGACGCAGCGGACCAGGGGCGTGCCCGAGCCGACCCTCCTGGGCGGGAAGGCGTGGGCCAACGTCCGGAAGATCGGACAGGGCGGGACCGGGTTCGGAGTGCGCACCCCCACCGCTGTCGCGGCCGTGCGCGGCACCGTGTTCCGGGTTTCCGACGCCGATTCCAGTTCCAACGTGCGGCTGTACCAGGGGCGGGTGGACGTGGGGTCGCCGAAGTCCGACAGCCTCGCCCGGGCCCGGGGCGAGGTCAGCGGACCGCAGGAGGTCAGCCTGGAGAACTGGGTGCGCCTGCTGCGCGGCGAGGAAGTCACTTTCCGTCGCGACGGGACGTGGAACCGCGCCCGCTTCGACGTGAAGGCGGACCTCTCGGATCCCTGGACCCGCTGGAACGCGAGTCGCGACAGCGCCGCGGGCCGACCCTGGGCCCAGGACACCTCCACCGCCGCGGGCGAACCGGACCCGTTCAAGGAATAGCGGTGTAGGGACGCGAAATTTTGCGTCCCTACACCGCCAAAAACGACGATTCCAGATCCTTGCGCACGCCGGCCCGGACCCCGTGGGGAATGCGCGCCACGTCCATGTAGGCGTCCAGGTGGGTCTGGGGGGGCTCCATCCCCAGCAGCAGGTGGATGGAATCCGTGAGGTTCTCGGCGCACCCTTCGTGGAGGACGTAACCCGCCCGTTCGGCGACGGGATCCGTCGATTCGATGGGGAGCCGGCAGTAGTGGCACAGCCGCTCCACCAGGTGGGGGCGCACTTCCTCCATGAACCGCAGGACCAGCGCACCGTCGTCGACGCCCATGGAGCGCAGTTTCTCGCGGACCGAGGCGGAATCCATGGGGATGTGGCGAACCCTGAGCCGAATCGCCTCCAACTGCTTCTCCTCCGGCCAGGTGGGGAATTCGATGTCCCACCTGAGATGGTCGAGCATGGCGGGCTGGCACGCCGGACAGATGGTGTGGGTCACCATCATGCCCTGCCTCGGCGCATCGTGCGACCAGCCGCCGTCCTGGCGGAACCTGCCGCATTCGACGCACTGCACCATGTCCGGCCGGTCGAGTCGGAATTCCATGCCACATCCTACCATCGAGGCGGTGCCCCCGCCACCGATCGGGGTGGGTTCGCGGTCTCGCGACGGCTACTTTCACGTCACATGTCCATCACGGTTCGTTTCCTGGGTACCGGCGGATCCTTCGGATGCCCGGTGGTGGGTTGCGGGTGCGCGGCCTGCCGTTCCCGGGACCCCAAGGACAACCGGTTGCGCGCGTCCATCCTGATGGAATGGTCCGGCTTCAAGGTCCTCGTGGATGCCGGACCGGATCTTCGCCAGCAGTGCCTGAGGGAAGGGATCGACCGGATCGACGAGGTCTGGCTCACCCATGTCCACGCCGACCACACCAACGGAATCGACGACCTGCGGGTCTTCTGCTTTGGTGGCAGGACCATCCCCTTGCGCGGATCGGAAACGACCTTGGACGAGGTGAAGCGGCGATTCCCCTACGCCTTCCGCACCGAGATGGACCCGTCCGGCGTGAGCCATCCCCTCCTCGTGCCGATCCCCATCGAAGGGTCGTTCACGGCGCAGGGAAGATCCGTGGTTCCGGTGCCGCTTCGCCATGGGCCGTTTCCTTGCACGGGTTTCCGCATCGGGCCCTTCGCCTACCTGACGGACCTCTCCGAAGTCCCACCGGATTCCATGGGGTTGTTGGCCGGAGTCGAGTTCCTGGTCATGTCGGCCCTGCGCGAGGAGCCGCATCCCACCCACCTGTCCTTCGAACAGGCGATCGATTGGTCGCGCAGGATCGGGGCCCGCAGGACATGGTTCACCCATTTCGCCCACGGGACGGAGCAAGCGGACTTGGAAAGACGGTTTCCGTCCGGCATGGAACCCGCCTGGGACGGATCCCGCCTGGAGCTTCCGGAATGATCTTCCTGGACCACAACGCGGGTGCGCCGCCCCACCCGGTCGTCCGAGAGCGCCTGCGCGGGCTGCTGGAGAGGTTCGACTGGGCCAATCCCTCGAGTCCGCACTCCGCGGGACGCGCCGCCAAGGAGATCGTGGAGGAGGCGAGGGAGCGGGTGGCGCGGTCCGTGGGAAGTTCGCCGACCCAGATGACCTTCACCAGCGGCGCGACGGAATCCAACGCGGCCGCCCTGCGGCATTGGTCCGGGCAGTCCAGGAATGCGCGCACCATCGTCTGCACTCCGGTGGAACATCCGTCCGTGGCCGATGCGCTGCACAGACTGGAGCGGGAAGGCTGGGTCCTGCGACGCGCACCCGTGGATCGACGTGGCGGGATCCCACCGGATTGGATCGAAACCGCGCTGGACGGCGACGTGGCCTTCGCCGTGTGCATGAGCGCCAACAACGAGACGGGGGCGACGCACCCCTGGAGGGATTGGGCGAGGGAGTGCGGACGCACGGGCATACCCCTGCATGTGGACGCGACCCAGTCGTGGGGACGCGAGGTGTTCGGGGTCCAGGGAATCCGGGGATCCGTCGCCTGGTCCGGCCACAAGGTGGGGGCGCTCTCTGGCGCGGGGGCGCTCTGGCTTTCCGAGACCCGCGGATTTTCTGGATTGGCCGAAGGGGGTCCGCAGGAACGGGGACGACGCGCCGGGACGGAATCCGTCTTGGCCATCGCCGCGCTGGGCGAGGCCGCCCGCCTGGTGGAGGCGGGACCCCATTGGCTGGAATGGTCGGACTGGAGGGAGATCCTCTGGCAGGCGGTGGCCGGCATACCCGGAGTCTCGCGGACGGTGGACGCCGATCGCGCGCTTCCCAACACGCTGCACCTCGGACTTCCGATCCGAGCCGAGACCGCGGTGATGAGGCTCGATCTGGAGGGCGTGGCGGTGTCGGCGGGCAGCGCCTGCGCGTCGGGGTCCATGCGACCCTCGCCGGTCCTTCTGGCCATGGGCTGGAGCGAATCCGAGGCGGCGCGCGGGATCCGTTTGTCCGTGGGCCATGCGGTGGACGAAGAGGGCGTGGAGCGCGCCGCCGAGGTCCTCCTGCGCGTGCTGACGAAGTAGCTTTGCCCTCCGAGATCGAGTTTCGGGGGCCGGATGGCCGCTGGGCGCAAGCCCAGAGGAACTTCCGGGCACCACAGGACGGAGTGCCAGCTAACGGCTGGGCGCGGCAACGCGACGGAAAGTGCAACAGAGAAGAGACCGCCGATGGGTCCGCGAGGACATACAGGCAAGGGTGAAACGGCGGGGTAAGAGCCCACCGCTTTCCTGGCAACAGGGAAGGCAAGGCAAACCCCACTCGGTGCAAGGCGAACAGCAGAGGGCCCGAAAGGGCACAGGGGTGGTCCGCCCCCAGCGCTGCGGGTAGCCGCTCGAGGCCGCCGGCGACGGCGGTCCCAGATAGATGGCCATCGGTCC
>DATNIW010000098.1:0-5286 GCA_035604215.1 Fibrobacteria bacterium | reverse complement strand
CCGTCCACGACCGCCACCACCTCGTGTCCCCACTTCATCAGGACAGCCTGGAGCATCACCCGCGAGATGCGGTCGTCCTCGGCCAACAATATCCGACTCATGACCTGACTCCTGTTTCGAGAAGCTGCAAAACGGACCCCGCGATCCGGTCCAACGGCAGGACGAATTCCGCCGCACCCAGCTTGAACGCCTCGCCGGGCATCCCCCAGACCACCGAGGATTCCTCGTCCTGCGCGACCGTGCGGGCGCCCGCCTGGCGCATGCGGAGAAGGCCCGCCGCCCCGTCGGCGCCCATGCCGGTGAGGATCACCCCCACGGCGTTGGCCCCCGCGTAGTCCGCCACGGATTCGAAGAGTTCGTCCACCGCGGGCCTCTGGTAGTGGCGTCGTTCGCCCTGGTGCAGCGCCACCACGTACTGGGCCCCGCTGCGACGGAGCACCATGTGGTAGTTGCCCGGAGCGACCAGGGCGATGCCCGGATTGACCAGGTCGCCGTCCACGGCCTCGCGGACCTCCATCGCGCAATCCCTGTCCAGCCGCTCGGCGAAGGACTTGGTGAATCCCGGCGGCATGTGCTGCACCACCACGATGGGCGGGCACAGGGCCGGGATGGGTTTCAGGAAGGTTTCGATGGCCGTGGTCCCACCTGTGGAAGCGCCCACCGCCACGATCCGGTTCGTGGTCCTTGTCATGGACAGTTTCTGAACCGGTGTCGAATCGGTGGACTTCTTCCCGAGCTTGCGCATGTCCGCTTCGGCGGCGGCGAGGATCTGCTGGACCAGGACCGGGATCACTTCCGCCACGGTGTAGGCCGCCCCCGGCTTGCAGAGGACGTCGAAGGCCCCGATCTGGAGTGCCTCCAGGGCCATCTGGCTCCCCTTGGCTGTCAAGGAGCTCACCACGATGGTGGGAACGGGATGGTGCTCCATGATCTTGCGCAGAAAGGTGAGTCCGTCCATCCGGGGCATTTCCAGGTCCAGCGTCATCACGTCGGGGGACAGCCTGAGGATCTTGTCGCGGGCCAGGTACGGATCCGGCGCCGTTCCCACCACCTCGATGGAGGGATGCCGGCCCAGCTCGCGCACGAGGACCTCCCGCACGACGGCGGAATCGTCCACCACCAGGACGCGGACCTTGGCCCTCTGTCCGATCACGGTGGGCCACCGCATCGGAAGAGCATGGGACGCTCCTCGGCGAGGATCCAGAACCCGTCCTCGGCGTCGCCGACCAGCAGGTCGGGATCGGCCTCCAGGGGCACCTCCAGGTGGAACACGGGACCGGGGCCCCAGGCCTCGGTCAGACAGTTTCCGACCACCATGTTCAGGATCTCGCGCAGGGCGTCCGGTCCGGCCGCCTCGGCGGCCGGTTCGTCCTCCTCGATCCCCAGCATGTTCGCGGACAGGACGCGCAGCAGGGACGGTTCCGCCCAGACCCTCATGGTCCCTTCGCGAGGTCCGGTCCAGCGCAGTTCGGCGCCCGCCGCACGCCAGTCCGGACCCGGTCTCGCACCCTCGTCGGCGGGTTCCACGAAGAGGAACGCGGCGTCCTCCAGGATCCGGATGGACACGATCTCCAAGGCCTGCCGCATCTCCTCGTTCATTTCCAATCCCCCAGGACCTGGTGGAGCAGCTCGCGGATCTCCTCGGGTCGGCAGGGCTTGCGTAGGTAGCCGGCGATGCCCGCGCGGCGCAGTCCCTCCACGCGCGTCTGGCTGCCCTCGGTGGAAACCACCGCCACGGGGATGTCGGCGAACGCGGGGTCGGCCTTCATCGCCTGGACCAGCTGCTCGCCGCCCATGCGCGGCATGTTAATGTCGGTGAGGACGATGTCCACCCACCGTTCCCGCAGGACTTCGATGGCCTCCAGGCCGTCGCGGGCCTGGATGATCTCGTCCATGGGAAGCTTCGCCATCCCGAAGGCCCTGGCGAGGGCTCCGCGGATGGTCTCGCTGTCGTCCACCACGAGGACCGTGTAGCCCATCAGGAACCTCCCGCGTTCACAGTGCGAACACCTCGCCGCGCGTGGTGAACCAGGTCTTTCCCGATCCCACCTCCAGGAAGAGCGTGCGGGGTCGGTTCCCTTCCACGTCCTCCGCGGCGATCATGACTCCGTTCTTCCAGAACAGCTTCCGGGCGATGACCACGTTCCGCGCCCCAATGTCCAGCGTCTGCACGGATTCGATGACCCTGGCCCCTCCCGCGATCACCACCCGCATCCGGTCCTTGACCGCGCCGAGCGCGTAGGCCTCCTTGAAGAAGGCGGGAATGCCGGTGTCGCCGAACATGAACGGATTCGTCCTGCTCTTGTCCGGATCCAGGGAGGAGGCGGGCAGCATGTAGTGCAGGATGCCGCCCACGCAGGCCTGCGGGTCGTGGATCACCACCCCCACGCAGGATCCCAAGGCGTGCGTCACCACCTGGTCGCCCGCCTGGGTGCTGAAGCTCCGTTCGGAGATGCCCACCACCACCCTCGCGCTCATGGCTTCCCCTTGCGATAGACGGAGGGCATCACCGCGTGGAACCCCTCGCCGATCCCGGAGAGGCTCTCGGAGCTGCCCACGAACAGGTATCCACCGGGCACCAGCAGCCGCATCGCCTCGCGGACGAAGCGGGACCGACCTTCCCGATCGAAGTAGATCATGACGTTGCGGCAGAAGATCGCATCCAAGGGGCCGCGCATCGGGTAGGGAATCTCGGAGAGGTTGAGCCGCGCGAAGGAAAGGGGTTCGCGCAGGGACGGCTTGGCCGACAGGCCTTCGGGGACCCGATCCCACCACTTGCGCTTCTGAAGCTCCGGGACGTTCGCGAGCTTTTGTTCGTCGTAGACGCCCCGTTGGCAGGACTCCAGCGCCTTGGTGGAGATGTCGGTGGCCAGGATGCGCAGATCCGCGATTTCGGACCCGGCGGCGTCCCGGCACACCATGGAGAGCGTGTAGGGTTCCTCGCCCGTGGCCGCTGCGGCGCACCACAGCCTGAAGCTCCTCTTTCCGGCGTCCACCGCCGCTCGTACGATTTCCGTCAACACCTCGAAATGTTTTCCGTCGCGGTAGAACGACGTGAAGTTGGTGGAGATGGCGTCCAGCAAGTGGACGATCTCCTCGTCCGCGTCGGGCCCCGCCAGGACCTCCAGGTACTCGTCGTACCCGGAAAGTCCCAGCACCCGGAGCCGCTTGGCGAGGCGCGCCTGGACCAGGGCCTGCTTGGAATCGCCCAGGGTGATTCCCGCCCTCCCGTGCACCAGGTCGCGGATCGCGACGTACTGGTCGGGACCGATCTGGTCCTGGATCATGCCGACCGCCTGCGCGGAACGCGCTCCCGAAGGAGGCGGTCCGCGGCGGCCGCGCGATGGTTCCGACCGACCGGAATGCGCATCAGAACTCCTTCAACGCCTCGTTGTCCAACGGGATGCCGTTGCTCCCGTTGGTCCCGTTGCTTCCGGCCTTCATCACGTGGACCCCCTTCTTCGAATGCTGGGGGGCGGCGACCGTCGCCTTGTGGACCGGTGCGGTCCTTCCGGCGTTGATCACCTGGCCGGTGGACCGGATCCGGAACTGGCCGACCATCCCCTGGAGTTCCTCGGCCTGGCTGGACAGCTCCTCGGAGGAGCTGGCCGATTCCTCGGCGTTCGCGGCGTTCTGCTGGGTCACCTTGTCCATCTGCACGACGGCTTCGTTGACCTCCTTGATGCCCTGCGACTGTTCCTTGCTCGCCGCCGCGATCTCCCCGATCAGGTCGTTCACCTTTCGGATGCTCCCCGCGATCTTGTCCAGCGACACCGCCACCGAGTCCACGATGGCCACGCCGTCCCCGGCGTTGCGCACCGACTCCGCGATCATGTCCGCGGTGTTCTTGGCGGCCTGGGCGGACCTTTGCGCGAGGTTCCGCACCTCCTCGGCGACCACGGCGAATCCGCGTCCCGCCTCGCCGGCGCGCGCCGCTTCCACGGCGGCGTTCAAGGCGAGGAGGTTCGTCTGCATGGCGATCTCGTCGATGGTCTTCACGATCTTGGCGGTCTGGTCCGAGCTCTCCTTGATCTTGTTGATCGCGGAACTCATCTTGCCCATCGCCTCCAACCCGGTGCGGGTGTTGCCGTCGGCCTCGTTCGCGAGGTTCTTGGCCGCCAACGCGTTGTCGGCGTTCTGGCGGGTCATGGAGGCCATCTCCTCCAGGGACGCGGACACTTCCTCCAGGGAGCTCGCCTGCTCGTTGGCCCCTTGCGCCAGATTCTGGCTTCCCGAGGCGATCTGCTGGCTCGCGCTGGACACCTGTCCCGTGGAATCCGAGACCTGGGCCAAGGCCTTCTCCAGGTTGTCCACCGCCGAGTTCAGCGCCTCCTTGATCTTGGCGTGGTCGCCCTGGTAGTTGCCCTGCACCCGCACGGTCATGTCGCGGTCGGCCACCTTCTCCAGGATTCCGGCCGCCTCGTTGATGGGTTCCAGGACGGAATCCAGGGTCTTGTTCACCCCCACCACGAGTTCGTTCCAACCGCCCAGGAACAGGGTCGCGTTCGCCCGGGTGGAAAGCGCGCCTCCCATGGCCGCCTTCACCAGGCCATCGGTCTCCTTCAGTAGGTCGCTCATCATCTTGACCACCGCGTTCAGGTTGGTCTTGATGATGTTGTACTGGCCCTTGTAGACCGTGGTGATCTCCGGCGGGATGACGCCCTTGCTCACCTTCTCCACGTAGTCGGCCGTCACCATCAGCGGGTTCACGATGTTGGTGATGGTGTCGTTGACGCCGCTCACCAGCTGCTTCCAGCCGCCCAGGAACAAGTCGGCGTTGGCGCGCTTGTCCAGTTCGCCTTCGGCGGCGGCCCTGATGATGCCGTCCGTCTCCTTCAAAAGTTCACCCATCATCTTGACCACCGCGTTCAGGTTGGTCTTGATGATGTTGTACTGGCCCTTGTAGACCGTCGTGATCTCCGCGGGGATGACGCCCTTGCTCACCTTGTCCACGTAGTCGGCGGTCACCATCAGCGGATCCACGATGTTCGTGATGGTGTCGTTGACCCCGCTCACCAGTTGCTTCCAGCCCCCCAGGAACAGTTCGGCGTTGGCGCGCTTGTCCAGTTCGCCTTCGGCGGCCGCCTTGATGATGACGTCGGTCTCCTTCAACAGGTCGCTCATCATCTTGACCACCGAATTCAGGTTGGTCTTGATGACGTTGAAATCACCGTTGTAGGTGTCCGTGATGATGGGCGGAATGACGCCTTTCGAGATGTCTTCCACATACTTCGCCGTCACGTTGATGGGCCCGATCAGGGCGTCCAAGGTCTCGTTCACCCCCTG
>DATNIW010000097.1:0-4718 GCA_035604215.1 Fibrobacteria bacterium | reverse complement strand
GCGCGGGCGTGGTCGATGGCTTCCTTGGTCTGGGGCATGACGTTGCTGTCAGCGGCCACCACCAGGACCACGATGTCCGTCACCTTGGCGCCGCGGGCGCGCATGGCGGAGAACGCCTCGTGTCCGGGGGTGTCCAGGAAGGTCACCGTGCCGTGGTCGGTCTTCACCTCGTAGGCGCCGATGTGCTGCGTGATGCCGCCGGCTTCGCCGGTGATCACGTGGGTCTTGCGCAGGTAGTCCAGCAGGGACGTCTTGCCGTGGTCCACGTGGCCCATGACGGTGACGATGGGGGAGCGGGGACCGTCGGCGGACTCCTCGCCGAGGTCTTCCTGCGATTCGCCGATGTCCTCCGCGTATTCGTCCATCAGGATCGCCTGGAATCCGAACTCGTCGGCGATGATGCCGATGGTTTCGTGGTCCAGCCGGGCGTTGATGGTCACCATGAGGCCCATGCCCATCGCCTTGGCGATGACCTGGGCGGGCGCCACGTTCAGCAGGTTGGCCAGTTCCGCGATGGTGATGAATTCGGCGACCTTGAGGACCTTCTTCTCTTCCCCCTGCTCTTCCATGTGACCGCCGCCGCCGCGGGCGTAGCGGCGCTGGATCTTGCCTCGATCCAGCGAAACCATCACCTTGTTGACGTTCTGCTGGGTCTGGTAGAAGATCTCGCTCTCGATCTGGTCCTTGGTCTTGCGCTTTCGGCCTGCCGTGCCTTTGCCGACGGGCGCGCCGAAGGCTCCGGCCTGCTGTCCGGGTTGGAGCGTGCCTTGGCCGGGCGTGCCGGTGCCGGGAGGTCCGCCGAATCCCGGGCGGGGACCACCTGGTCCCCCGCGGTAGGGGCCGTTGCCGGTGGGGGGGGCGCTGCGGTAGGGTCCCTGTTGACCAGGAGCACCGCCGCGGTAAGGGCCGCCTTGACCGGGTCTTGCCCCTTGGTAGCCACCGGGTCCGGCGGGTCCAGCGGGTCCTCGTCCATCGGGACGGGGACCGACACCTGCCGGACGGGCGCCGACGGAGACACCGCGATCGGGCCGCCCGTCGCGCGGAGGACCGTTGCGATCGGGCCGTCCATCGCGACCCACCGCTCCCGGAGCCGCAGGGGCGCCGGGGGCTCCCGCAGGGCGTTCCCCTCCGGGGCCGAAACCGGGGCGCGGGCCGCCCGTGATGCCGCGGGGGGTCGGTTGGTAGGAAGCCGCCGCCGCAGGGGGGCGGGGCCGGTCCGGCCGGTCCGGATTGAAGGATGGCTGCCGACGAACGGGTGCGGTCAGGGCGGGGCGGATCGAGTCCGCCGCGGCCGAGGCCGGCTCCGGTGCGGGAGGAGCAGGAGGGGGCGAAACGTGGGCCGGAGCTTGGGCCACCACGGGAGCTGGGGGCGGGGCCTGGGGCGAGGGCGCCGCGGCCACCGGGACCGGTTTGGGGACGGGTGTCGGTGCCGGAGCGGCGGCGACTTCGGGGGCGGCGGACGGCGCTTGGATTGCGGGTGCCGGAGGAGACGGGGGCGTCTGTCCGGGTTCGGCTTCGGCCTTCTTCTTGGGCGCGGCCTTCTTGGGCTTGGGCTCCACGGAGGCTTCGCCGGTCGCTTCGGCCTTCTTCTTGGGCGCGGCCTTCTTGGGCTTGGACTTCCCGGTCTTCGCGCGCTCGTCCTCGAGGACGGGACGGATCTTGTCCACCCAGGCGCTCTCGATGGGCGAAAGGACGGATCGCACCTCGAACCCGGCATCCTTCAGATGCTTGAGGACGGATTCCTTGGCGATCTCGAACTCGGTCGCTACATCGGTGATTCTGGTCTTGCTCACGAAGCCTCTCTCTCGGTGTATTGGTGCGACGGTGGCAGGATACGGGCCGCTCATTCGGCGGCGACGTTCTCCTCCACGGTCCCCTTCTCTTCCTGCGCTGCGGGCTCTGCCTCCGCCGTCGCGGCGGGTTCCGGTTCCACGGACTCGGGGGCGGCGACGTGCACCGGCACCGGCTCGCCCAGGATGGAACAGCGTTCTTCCTCGGGGAGCTGGGCGAACTCGTCTTCCCCGAAGACGTCCAGTTCCTTGCCCAGGAGCTTGGTGGCCAGTTTCACGTTCTGGCCCTGGCGGCCGATGGCCAGGGAGAGGTCGTCGTTGGCGACCACCACCACGAAGCGCGCTCCGCCGACTTCGAAGACCTTCTTGATCTCGGCCGGCGCGAACAGGCGCCGGACGTAGACCTGCATGTCTTCCGTCCAGTGGATGATGTCGATGCGCTCGTTGGACAGCTCGCGGACGATGGCTTGGACGCGGTTGCCGCGCATGCCCACGCAGGCGCCCACCGGGTCGATGCGCTCGTCCCGGCTGGAGACGCTGATCTTGGCCCGGAAGCCCGGATCGCGGGCCACGGCGCGGATCTCCACGATCTCGTCGTAGATCTCGGGGACTTCCAGTTCGAAGAGCTTGGCCAGGAATTCCGGATGGGTGCGCGAAAGCACCACCTGCGGGCCCTTGGAGTTGTTGGACACGTCGCAGATGTAGGCGCGGATGCTGTCGCCCTGGCGGTAGCGCTCCTTGCGGATCTGCTCGCGCAGGGGCACGATGGCCTCCGTGCGCCCCAGGTTCACCAGGATGTCGCCGCGGTCCACCTGCTGGACGGTTCCCGTCACGATGGTCCCGATGCGGTCGCGGTAGTCGTCGAACACCCGCTGGCGTTCCACTTCCCGCACCCGCTGGGTCAGGCTCTGCTTGGCGATGGAGATCGCGGCCCGGCCGAATCCCGCGATGGGGATCTCGTGTTCCAGGGTTTCGCCGATCTGGATGCCGGGGCGGAATTCGCGGGCCTGCTCCTCGAGCATGTACTTCTCGTCCAGGACCAGGGCGTCCTCCGCGCTCACGTCGGGGGGGAGGTCGGGGAGGTCGTCCACGACTTCCACGCGCAGGAAGGCGCGGATGCTTCCCTTGTCGCGGTCGATGTCGACCTCGATGTTCTTCTGGATCCCGGTGTACTTGCGCGCGGCCTGCACGAGCGAAGTCCGCAGGGTCTGCAGGACCACGTCCATGCCGATGTTCTTTTCCTTGGCGACCTGGCCCAAGGCTTCGACGATGTTGACTTCTGGATCCTTGGTAGCGGCTCTAGGCATGTTCAATCCTCGAAACGGACATCGACGCGGGCCAGTTGGACCGCGGTGAAAGGAATGCGCACCTGCGCCGAACCGTCTTCCGGTGCGAGCAGGGCGCTTTGTTCGTCGCTTTCGACGAGGCGACCGATCCATTGGACCCGTCCCTCGACCTCCACGGAAAGGTGCGCGCGCACCCACTCCCCGACACGTCGAGCCCAGTCCGGCGGCGTCCGCAGGGGTCGATCGAGTCCCGGAGAGGAGACCTCGAGGGTGTATGGGTTTTGGAAGTCTTCATCGGCATCGAGCAGAACTGAAATGTGGTGGCTGGCCTGGGAGCAGTCGTCCAGGGTGATCCCGCCGGGCTTGTGCAAGTAGACGCGAAGCACTTCCCTGCGCCCGGCCCGAAAAAATTCGACGTCCACCAGTTCCAGGCCTCGGGCCTCGGCCACTTCGGCGGAACAGGTGAGAAGACGCTCTTTCCGAGTCAGGACAAACCCCTTTAGATCGCCAGTGCCCAAAATGGGCAAGCAACAAGAACGAGGAGGGAATTCTAATCATTTCCGGAGTGCCCCATCGCCAAAATCTCCACCGGCCCCGGAATAGCCCCTGGCCGGAAGGGACTTCGGGAGCGGCTTCAGCGGGGGGCGAACCCCTTGGCGACCAAAAGGCGGTGGAAGGCCGCGAAGGATTCGCGTTCGGCGTCGGCATTGTAGGCCATCCCCTTGGAAGGGTCGGTTCCGTTGGCCGGATTGGTGAAGGCGTGGACGGCGTGGGGAAGGATCAGGACCGAGTAATCGGCCTTGGCGGCTTCCGCGTCCTTGACGAAATCGGTCAGGTCCGCCAGGGTCACGAACGGATCCGCGCCTCCCTGGAGCACCAGGATGGTTCCCTTGATGGCACCCACGGGCGTGGGTTCACCGGGCTTCACGCCACCGTGGAAGGAACCCACCACCTTCAGGGGCAATCCGGCGCGCGCGCCTTCCAGGACCGCGGTGCCGCCAAAGCAGAACCCCAGGGCCCCGATGCGGGAGGTGTCGACGTCGGCGCGGTGCGAGAGGCTGTCCACAGCCCAGCGCATGGCGTTGCGGAATTTGGAGCGGTCGCCATAGAACGCTCCGGCCATTTCCCCGGCCTTCTTGAAGTCGTGGGTCTGTTCGCGCGCGCCGTAGAGGTCCAGACCCAGGACCACGTAACCCTCTTCCGCGAACTGCTTGGCGCGTCCGATCGCGTAATCGTTCAGCCCCCACCATTCGGGGGCCAGGATCAGGGCCGGGTGCTTGCCCGGGGTCTTGGGGAGGACCAGAATGCTGATCGAGCCGTTGGGACCCTTCTGGGTGAGGGTATCCACCGGCGCGGCCAGGGAAAGGGAAGAAAGGACAAGCAGGAGCGAGCCGAGTGTCTTCATGCTCCCCAAGATCCATTCTCAAACCCGAACTCGGCAAGTCTTTCTCAGCGCACCACGCTCAGAAGCGCGACTTGACGGGTGCGGCTGCCCTGGACGGACACCAGGTAGGTCCCGCGCGACAGGGCAACCGGAAGGGACAGATTCTGCGCCGAGGCCGCTTCCCGGAAGGAGGCGATGCGGGCGCCGTCCAGGTTTCGGACATCGATCTGCGCGGTGGTGCCGTCCACGGCGTAGCTG
>DATNIW010000096.1:0-3686 GCA_035604215.1 Fibrobacteria bacterium | reverse complement strand
CTGGAGCCCTCTACGTCAGGCTCTCCGAAGCCCTGGTGCCGCGCATCTACCGCAACACGCCCACCATGACGGGCAGCCCCTCGGCCCGCACGGAACTGCTGGGCCTGGGGTTGCGGGACGTGACCGACGTCGGGGAGGGGGGGGACCTTTCCGGATACGGTCCGCCGGATGCGCAGGAGCGCGATCCCGACCTCCTGCTCTACCTGGGCAGGGTGAAGAAGTACAAGGGTTTGGAGGTCCTCCTGCAGGCGCTGGACCTCCTGCGCGCGCGCTTCCCGCGGGTGCGGCTGGAGGTGGCCGGCTCCGGCGACGACATCCCCCGCCTGGAATCCATCGCCCGGGGATTGGGGCTCGCCGACCGCGTCCGCTTCCTGGGCAGGGTGTCGGAAGCGGACAAGATCCGTCTCTACCGGCGCGCTTCGGTGGCCTTGAACTCCTCCCTGAAGGAGGGGTGGGGACTGACCTCCATAGAAGCCAACGGCTGCGGCACCCCCGTGGTGGCCTCCGACGTTCCCGGCCTGTGCGATTCCGTCCGGGACGGGGAGACCGGTTTCCTGGTGCCCTTCGGCGACGCGCCCGCGATGGCCGAACGCGTGGGACGGATCCTGGGCGACGCGGCCCTCGCCGAAAGGCTGCAACGCGCCAGCCTGGATTGGGCGCGATCGCACACCTGGGATTCCGTCGCCGACAAGACGGAATCCGTCCTGCTCCGGGCCCTGGGACGCGCGTGAGGAACGCCCTCCGAAAGGTCCTGGGGCCCGTCCTCCAGACCGCTGCCACCATCCTCCTGGTGGGTTGGATCCTGCACCGCAACGACGCCGAGGCGGTGCTGGGGTACCTGCGCGCCGGCGACCCGGAATGGTTCCTCGCGGCCATCGCGGTGCTGGCCCTCTCCATACTGGTGGGGGTGCGGCAATGGCGGTGCCTCCTGGAGGCCCAAGGGGTGGTGGTGCCGCGCCTGCGGCTCACCCAAGCCTACTCCCTGGGCATGTTCCTGAACTTCGTGCTGCCCTCCGGGGTGGGAGGCGACGTGGTACGGGCGGTGCAGATCCACAGGGAGGCCAAAGGCGGCACCCGCGGTGTCGCCGCCACGCTCCTGGACCGGCTGGCCGGCCTGTTCACCCTGGCCTTGTTCGCTTCCGTCGCGTCCTGGATCCTGGCCGCCGACCATCCCCAGCCGCTGTTCCGGCACCTTGCCTGGGCTTCGGGCGCCGTTTCCCTTCTGTTCTGCGTCGCGGCGGTGGTCCTGTTTTCGCGCCGCGTCGTGGGTTGGATCTCGCCGGTCGCGAGGTGGTTCGGCGAGGGCGCGCTCCTGGACCGCGCGCGCAACCTGCGCCAGGCCTTCCTGCAATACCGCAAGGAACCCAGGATCGTGTTGGAGGTCATGGGGCTTTCGGTGGTCACCCAGTTTTTGCGGATCCTGGTGCACTGGTGCTGCGCCAAGGCGATCGGGCTTCCCCTGGACTTCGCCTGGATCCTGCTCTTCGTGCCCGTCGTGGCCTTGATCTCCATCCTCCCCATCTCCGTGGGTGGCTGGGGTCTGCGCGAAGGCACGCAGAAGACGTTCTTTTCACTCCCCGGGGTGATGCCGGGCCTGGATTCGGCCCACGCCATTTCGGGAAGCCTGGCGCTGGCCATCTCCACCAGCCTCCTGGGCATGCTCGTTCCGGCCGTCGTCAGCCTGGCCACCGGGCCGCTGCTTTCCTGGAGACAGCCAAAACCCGGGAGGATCCCGTGAACCTGAGCATCGTGGTGCCCGCCTGGAACGAGGCCCAAAGCCTTCCGGAACTCTTCTCCCAGATCCGCGCCGCGTTGGCGGACTGGAACGGCACCTGGGAGGTGATCGTGGTGGACGACGGATCCCGGGACGACACCTTCGCCGTGGTGCGCGAGGCCCATGCCCGGGATTCCCGCATCCGAGGGGTGCGCTTCCGCCACAACGCGGGGAAGGCGGCGGCGTTGGCCACGGGGTTCGCTACCGCCCAAGGCGGATATGTGATCACCATGGACGGAGATCTGCAGGACGATCCCGCCGAGATCCGTCCCCTCATGGACATGCTGGATTCGGGATGGGACATGGTCTCGGGTTGGAAGCAGGTCCGCAACGACCCCGTCGACAAGACCCTGCCCAGCCGTTTCTTCAACGGGCTGGTACGCCGTGTTTCCGGCTTGAAGCTCCACGATTTCAACTGCGGACTCAAGGCCTACCGTCGCGAGGTGCTGCCCAGCCTGCGCCTGTACGGCCAGATGCACCGGCTCCTTCCCGTGATGGCGCATTGGGACGGATTCCGCGTGACGGAGAAGGTGGTCAACCACCGCGCCCGACAATTCGGCGTCAGCAAGTACGGCTGGAGCCGCGGCTTCCACGGACTCTTCGACCTCCTGACGTTGTGGTTCCTGCACCGGTACCTCCGACGTCCCCTGCACCTGTTCGGGAGCATCGGGCTGGTGGCCTTCGTGGTGGGGGCGCTGCCCATCCCCTGGTTCGCCATGCAATGGAT
The DNA here is from genome assembly GCA_035604215.1 of Fibrobacteria bacterium. GTDB lineage: Bacteria > Fibrobacterota > Fibrobacteria > UBA5070 > UBA5070 > UBA5070. The sequence goes on along the minus strand of DATNIW010000096.1, from coordinate 1,185 downwards.
CCTGACCGGGGCGTTGCGGGTGCGGCCCCTGCTCCTGCTTTCGGTGGGTGGTATCATCCTGGGCGTGCAGTTCCTGTCCTTGGGCCTGTTGGCCGAGCTCATCCAAAGTCGCGAGCGCACGGGCGAAGGTCCGGTGGCGGAGAGGGTCTGACCACTCCGGCCGACATCCCGCTCCTTCTGGTGGGCGCGGCCATCGGCGCTTGCCTGGGGTCGTTCGCGAACGTGGTGGTCTGGCGCCTGCCGCGCGGAGAGTCGGTGGTCCATCCCGGCTCCCGATGCCCCTCCTGCGGGCACCCCATCCCGTGGTACCGGAACCTCCCCATCTTCACCTGGCTGGTCCAGCGCGGGCACTGCGCCTGGTGCCACGCCTCCATCCCCCCCTTTTACGTGCTCGTGGAAGCCCTGTGCGCGTTGCTGGGTTTGGCCGGTGCCGCCCTCTGGGAGCAGGGATGGCCATTGGGCGATGCCATGGGTTGGACCCTCTTCGCCTTGGTGGCCGTACCGGTCGCATTGATCGATTGGGAGCGCTTCGAGATCCCCGATCCGCTGGTCTTCTGGGCCTTGGTGGCCGGTCTGGTGTCCCGGACCTGGGCCGCGGAAGACCATGTCCTCGCCTTCGGCACGGTGGTCCGCGACGCCCTGTTCGCGGCGGGATTCCTGTACGCCCTCCATTTCCTGTCCCGCTATCTGGTGGGAGTCTGGGGCAATCTGGTCCGTGCCGTTCTCCCCAAGGGGATCCGGTGGTCCTGGCGGCGGGGTTGGAAGCGGGACCTTCTGTTGGCGAGTCTGCGCTGGGGGCGGTTCCACCCGGACATGGAAGCGTTGGGTCTGGGCGACGTGAGCTTGGGGTTGGCGGCGGGGGCCTGCTTGGGCTCCTCTTCGGTGTTCCTGGGGTTGGCCCCCGCAGCGCTTCTGGGGGTGGGGGGCTATTTCCTGCGCCAGCGGTTCCCCGCCAAGGTGCAGGTGGCGACGGATCTGGGCCTGGACCCCTTGGCGGTGCCCTTCGGGCCCTTCCTGTGCGCGGGATTCCTGCTGGCTCGCCTCTGGATCGGTTTCCGCGGCAGTCCGTTCCCCTTCTGAGGGGAAAATCGAGCCAATCGCCAACCGGTCTCCTGGAGAGTACGGCGCGCCGGTGGGCATGGTTGAAACTACAAGTGGTTCCGGCCTCGGTTGGGTATGTTGTCG
>DATNIW010000095.1:0-4635 GCA_035604215.1 Fibrobacteria bacterium | reverse complement strand
TCCAGGGTGACGCCCGCCAGGCTCCAACTCTCGCCGGGAGGCTGTGCGTAGTCCAAGCGGAAGTGCTTGGCGTTGAGGTACAGGTCCTCGCCGTCGGAGTTGGGATCGGCGTCGGCGTCGTTCACGAACGAAAGGCCTTGGACTTCCCAGAGGAGGGACGAGTCCGTAGAGGAAAAGGCGCGGATGTCGGTTCCACCCATGGTTTGTTCCGGCAATCCCGTGTTCCCGACGTAGAGGTTCCCTTGGCTGTCGACCGCCAATCCCCGGATGCCCCAGAACCTCCGGGCCCCCACCTCGCCGGACCTGTACGAGACGGCCGCTCCGGGCTTGGAAGCGGCGAACACGCCCCCGGAATCGCCGAAAGTGCGCAGCAGCTTCGCGGGGTGGAGGGAGAAGATCTTGATGTTCTGGTCGGGTCCGTCATCGGCCACGAGCAGGTTTCCGGACTGGTCGAAGGCGATCGCGGTCGGGTCTGCGATGGAGCGGATGGTGTCGCGCGTGGTGCAGGTGACCGTTGGCGCGGAATCCCCCACCGGAGGGGGATCGTCGTGGCTCAGGAAGAATCTTCCCCACAGGTGGTTGATCTGGCATTTCTCCGTCGCCGACCAAGCGGTGTCGGAATGGATGGTGTCCTTCCACCATTCCGCCTTGCCGATGGTCCTGCCCACGGTGCCTCCACCGGGATCGGGGTGGGAATAGGCTCCGTATCCGTAGCCGCCTTCGTCCCAGAAGGAGGCCGCCAGCACCAGGGGGTTGTCGGCTGGATCGTTGGAGTTCCAATAGACGACCATGTCGGTCAGGAAATTCTGGACATGGTCGGTCAGAGTGCCCCCCGAATTGGCCACCCAGTGGTTCTGCACGCCCGCGATCCGGGTGGTGTCGGCTCGGAGGGAGGAGAGACCCCCCAACACCAGGAAGAGGGAACAGAAGACTCCTGGATGCGCTGTTCCTCGGAACGACGAGGGCATGACCTCATCCTACGTCCTTCGGGAGGTGGCCGCAAGGCGATCGCTCCTCAGGGCCTCTGGAGGACCGTTCCCGACGAGTCGATCACGCGCAGGACGAAGGGCAGGCCCACCGTCCGCCTCCAGTAGAGCGGTGCGCCGGTGCACCCCGAGCAGGACATCACCAGGGTGTCGCCTTCGAAATGGTGGGAGAGGGGAAGGTCCTTGGCGAACACCAGGACCAGCCCGGAATCCGTCAATCCCCTGGGACCTGACCACCACGGGTCCCCGGTGCGGCGCAGGGCCACGGCCTCGGTGGTTCCCCGGAACTCGCCGCAGCGGGACAGGATGGTGCGCAGGGTCCAGGCACCGTCGGGGGTGCGGAATTCCGAACGGATCTCCTCGGCGCACTGCGAAGGCGGAGCCAGGTACCAGGCGCCCAACGCCAGCAACACGATGGTCGCCGCGACCCAGACGACCGTGCGCTTCACGATCCGCTCCTCACGATGGACAGGATCCGTTCGACCTGCTGTTCGAACGAGATCTCGGAGGTGTCCACCACGATGGCGTCGGGGGCGCGACGGAGCGGGCCAACCGAACGGGTGGAATCCTGGCGGTCGCGGTCCACGAGGTTGGACAGGACCTCCTCGTAGTCGCTCTTCATGCCCAGGGCCGAAAGCTCCGCGACACGGCGCCGCGCCCGCACGCGGGGGTCGCAGTCGATGTAGAACTTGAAGCGCGCGTCGGGGAACACCACGGTGGCGATGTCGCGACCGTCCAGCACGCAAGACCTCCCTTTGGCGTAGTCGCGTTGGCGCTGGACCAGCACCTCCCGCACCTTGGGCACGGCGCAGTCGGCCGAGACGCGGGCGGAGATCTCCGGAGCGCGGATGGCGGTGGACACGTCGTGTCCATCCAGGAATACTTGGCCGGGCACGGGGAAGAGGAATTCCAGTTGCAAGGCCAGGGCGGAGAGGGGGAGGGCGTCGCCCGGGTCGATCCCCGTCTCCTGGGCCCGCAGGGACAGACCCCGGTACATCGCTCCGGTGTCCAGGTAGTCGATCCCGAGTCGCCGCGAAAGCTCCTTCGCGGTCGAGGATTTTCCGGTGCCGGAAGGACCGTCGATGGCCACGACATAGGTGGCGACGTTCGAAGAGGGGTTCACCACCGGGCAAACTAGATCCTGGGTGCGGGGCGCGATCCGGGAAGGACAGCTAGCTTTGCCTTTCCCTGGAGGTGCCCATGAGGAAGACGACTTTGCGGAATCTGTTGGGCTGCGCGCTGTTGGGGGCGATGCCCTCCCTGTCGGCACCGGTCTCCGGCTACGCGGTGGATGCCAAGATCCGTTTGGCGGGAAACCAGGGCTGGGACCTCCTGGCCGTGGACGATTCCACGGGCCGGATCTTCCTCTCGCACGGCGACCGGATCGAGGCGGTGGACGCCGCCACCGGCAAGCTGCTCGGAACCGTTCCGGGAATCCAGGGCGCCCATGGGGTGGCCTTGGCGAATTCGGCCGGGAAGGGCTACGCCACCAGCGGCAAGGATTCCACGATCGTGGAGTTCGATCCCGGCAGCTACGCGGTCGTCGCGCGTCTGCCCGCAGGCGGAGCCAAGCCGGATGCCGTCACCTTCGAGCCCGCGACGGGACGGATCTTCGTCGGTCTGGCCGGAAGCGACGAGCTCGCCGTCCTGGATGCCTCGAGCTCCAAGATGCTCGGGACCATCCCGTTGGAGGGAAACCCCGAGATGATGGCGTTCGACGGCAAGGGAATGATCTTCGTGGCCGTGGAGGACAAATCCCAGGTGGTCGCAATCGACGCCCGCACCCTGAAGGTGGTGTCCACCTGGTCGCTGGCCCCGGGCCAGGAACCCACGGGTCTGGCCATGGATGCCGCGACCGGACGGCTTTTCGCCGGGTGCGCGAACCACTTGATGGTCGTCCTGGACGCCTCCTCGGGAGCGGTGGTCGCCAAACTGCCCATCGGGGAGCACATCGATGGCGTGGCCTTCGATGCGGGACTCAAGCGCGCCTACGCCTCCGGCGGCGACGGCACCCTCACCGTGATCCAGGAGGAGAACCCCGGCAAATTCCGGGTGTTGGAGACGGTGACCACCAGGAAGGGCGCCAGGACCATCGCCCTGGATGCGAAGACCCACCACCTGTACCTGCCCACCGCCGACTTCGGTCCCGTGCCTCCCCCCACGGCGGAGAAGCCCAAGCCGCGACCACAGGTCCTGGACGGGACCTTCACCGTGCTGGACGTGCACCCCATGTGAAACAGGTCGACGCTTCGGAATGGAACAGACGAAGCGACGGTACTTTCACAGACGGGACCTCGATCGGTTGGCACGGGCATTGGATCTTGGTTGGTGGCGATACCGACGTCCCCAAGTTTCCAAGGAAGACCAACCATGACCGCACAAGATCCCAACGCCCAGAAGAAACCCCTCGAGCTCTACGGACGCGACCTGACCGAACTGGCCCGCGAGGGGAAGCTGGATCCCGTGATCGGGCGCGATGACGAAATCCGTCGCACCATCCAGATCCTGAGCCGCCGCACCAAGAACAATCCGGTGCTGGTGGGCGAGCCCGGCGTGGGCAAGACCGCCATCGTGGAGGGGCTGGCCCGCCGGATCGTGGACGGCGACGTTCCCGAGACCCTGCAGGGGCGACGCGTGGTGGCCCTGGACATGGGCGCGCTGATCGCGGGCGCCAAGTTTCGCGGCGAATTCGAGGAACGCCTGAAGGCGGTGCTTTCCGAGGTGCAGGAAGCCAACGGGCAGATCGTGCTGTTCCTGGACGAACTCCACACCGTGGTGGGCGCCGGTCGAGCGGAAGGGTCCATGGATGCGGGGAACCTGATGAAGCCGCTGCTGGCGAGGGGCGAACTGCGCATGGTGGGTGCGACGACCCTGGACGAATACCGCCTCCACATCGAGAAGGACGCCGCCCTGGAGCGGCGGTTCCAGCAGGTGCGCATCGACGAACCCGACGTGGAGAGCGCCATCTCCATCCTGCGCGGCCTGCGCGAGCGCTACGAGGTGCACCACGGTGTGCGCATCAACGACGCGGCGCTGGTGGCGGCGGTGGTCCTGTCCCGGCGCTACATCGCCGACCGGTTCCTGCCCGACAAGGCCATCGACCTGGTGGACGAGTCCGCGGCCCGGCTGAAGATGCAGATCACCTCCAAGCCCGAGGCGTTGGACGAAGTCGATCGGCAGATCCTGCAGATGGAGATGGAGCGGCTTTCGTTGCGCAAGGAGAAGGACAAGGCGTCCAAGGAGCGGTTGGAACGCCTGGAATCCGAGATCGAACTCGCCAAGTCCCGCCAGAAGGACGTCTCGCGCCGGTGGGAGTTGGAAAAATCCCGGATCCGGGTTGTCCAGGAACTGCGAAGCCGCATGGAGAAGGTCCGGTCCAAGGCCGAGGACGCCGAACGCCGTTACGACCTGGCCCAAGCCTCCGAACTTCGGTACGGGGAACTGGAGGGTCTTTCCAAGGAGCTCGCCGCTGCCCAGGCGGAGTTGGAGAGCGGCGACGGCCAGCGATTGCTCCGCGAGGAAGTGACGGAGGACGACGTCGCGTCCATCGTCGCCAAGTGGACGGGCATCCCCGTGTCCCGGCTGGTCCAGGGCGAATCGGAAAAACTCCTTGCCTTGCCCGCACGCCTCCACGAGAGGGTGGTCGGCC